>CAZIZT010000007.1:0-160947 GCA_964544085.1 uncultured Desulfurellales bacterium | reverse complement strand
GGCTCTTTTGCTCTGGCGGGCTTAATTGAGAAAAGATTTTTGAGAAGTATTTGAAAGACTCTTTTATAAGTTCGGCATTCAGAACATACTCTATCCACCTTTGGGTATCAGTTTCTACGGCTTAAAGCTTCCTTTCAAGCTGAGCAAACACCATCACTTCCTGATAACAGCTCTACCGATATTGCTGCTGTCTCTACCAGACGATTTGAAACAATTAATCAAAGCATCGGCGCCGAAGCCAGCTTCTCCAGCTTCTTTTTTAAAACCAGCCTGATACCACGGTGTTTATCCAAAGCAACCACGCAGTAGCATGTTACTCTCCTTCTTTATTTGATTCAGCTGAGTCTGCACACAGTGCCAGCTTGAGCAGTTTGTCGAAGATAGATTGTTACAAAATTCTTTAATGGCCTGAATTTCTTTCTTTTATGCTGGCGTGTTCCTGATCGATTTATTCTAAATAAGCCATTTCTTTCTTTGCTTTCGTGCTCAATTTGATTTTAAAACCTTTTTATCGACAGCACCATCCACTTTTTTCTTAATCCTGGAGTCGCACCAGAAAAACATCTAAGGAGTTTTCGAGACACCCCCATCATGAGAAAAGAAAGCCACAAACGCTAAACAACGATTATCGTAATCTGCAAACAACAATTAAAAACCTGCTCACAAGAATTTTAAGCAACGTATGGCTTCCGAAAACCAGAGAAGGCACCCCCCGATGGTTGTTGTGGTTCGCAAACACAAAAGAGTGCCTTGCCCTATCAACGTACAATATGAACACACCCAAGCCTGCCGTCGTTTTCACGGCAGATCGCAACACCTATCTTGCTGTAACGCGATATTGTAACAATAAACGTCCTGTAATGTGGCATCTTTATGGTGCGCGCCCTCTTCTTGAAAGCAGCCTTTGCCCAGCCGCCCACTTCACCTTGAAGACAACGCATGGGTCCCACATATAGACCCTTTGCCGGCATCCAGCTCAATGTGTTGTAACAGACAGAAAACTCCATCGGGCCACCGTAGGTAAAAAACGTCAGGGTGCGTCCGGCAGGGTTTGCGTTTACCCTTCCCAGTCCACTCACACTGAGAATAGTTTTCCCTGATGCGGGCAATGCAAATACAGAGGCAGCTATAAAAAATAGAAGAAAGCGTATCTTAACAAACCGCTTCATAACACACCTCCCGTGCTATTATTATATCTTTAAAAGCTAACTATTTGTGAAATGCTAAGCCTTTTTAAAAAAATGTCAAGCTGATCCGAGCTGATCGCATATCTCTTTTTGTTTCAAAAATGCTTATTGCATGCTAAAATCACAACAGAGAAGTATTTTCTGCGGAGGTTCTATGTGTCTTGGTATAGCCATGAAGGTGGTTGAAATCAACAACGATGGAATGGATGGTGTTGTTGAAGCAGGTGGCGTCAAAAGGCACTGCTTCTTTCACCTTGTGGACGATCTGAAAGTGGGTGATTACGTCATCGTCCATGCCGGCTGTGCCATCGAGAAGATGGACGAAAAGAGCGCCATGGAGAACATGAGGCTGTTAGAACAGGTTCTGACAGGGGAAAGCAGTGAATCTTGATATCTACAACGACGCCGCCATTGTAAAAGAGCTCTCAAGGTCGATAGCAAAAGAGGCATCCAGACTGGATAGAAACGTTAAAATAATGCATATATGCGGAACGCACGAGAACTCCGTTGTACGTTTCGGCTTAAGGGAGCTACTGCCTGAGAATGTTTCGGTAATTGCAGGACCTGGATGCCCTGTATGTGTCACAAGCGCCCGCGATATAGATGCCATCATAGATCTCATACTGAAGCAGAACGTAAAGCTTTTAACCTTTGGCGATATGCTAAAGGTGCCTGGAAGCAGACTCTCGTTTGCCGAAGCCAGATCGCTGGGAGCCGACGTTGATATGGTTTATAGTGTATTCGATGCTCTGAAGATAGCTTCAAATGAAGAGAAACCATGTATCTTTTTCGCCTGCGGATTCGAAACAACCGCTGCGCCAACAGCCGCAGCATTAAGAGAGCTAACCGTGCCAGAGAACTTCTTTGTTTACACCGTGCACAAGTATACACCCAATGGTGTATATGCCCTGCTAAAAAGCGGAAAAATCTCAATGGATGGACTGATTCTACCGGGTCATGCCTCAAGCATTTCCGGACTTAAGCCGTATGAACGATTTGTGGATGAGTTCAGCATACCCTGTGTCTCTGCCGGATTCGAGGCTGCAGACGTGCTGCTTGCAATACTCATGATTTTGAGGCAGATAAACAACGCTGCGCCAGCTGTAGAAAACGCATACAGAAGGGTGATTAACTACGAAGGCAACATCAAGGCGCTCGATGCGATAAACAGCGTATTTCGGCTCGACAATGCGCTGTGGCGCGGTCTTGGGCAGATAGAGTCAAGCGGGTATGAATTCAACGATGATTACGCCCATATGGACGCAAAGCGCAACTTTGAGATAAACTATCCAGATTCATACGTGGAACTAAAGCACGGCTGCAGGTGTGCCGATGTGATACTGGGCAGGGCCACACCCTTAGAGTGTCCGCTGTTTGCTACAGTATGCACACCTCAGCATCCTGTGGGACCATGCATGGTTTCGGACGAGGGAACGTGCAAGAATCATTACGATGGTGGCTACGATGGGTAAGCAAATTACACTGGATCACGGATCCGGAGGCAGGCTCACACTCGAACTCATAAGGGAGGTGTTCAATACTGAGCCGGGTCTTGATGCGGCTGTTCTGGGCAATCTGGCATTTACAACGGATTCACACTCCATTAAACCGCTATTTTTCAATGGTGGAGACATAGGCAAGCTTGCCGTCTCAGGAACGGTCAACGACCTTCTGTGTGTGGGGGCAAAACCTATGTATCTGTCAAGTGCATTTATTATCGAAGCGGGCTTTGAGATTGAAAGCTTGAAACAGATATCCGACTCGATGCGCAAAGAGGCAGCAAACGCCGGTGTTGAAATTGTCTGCGGCGATACAAAGGTCGTCGAAAACGGAAAATGCGATGGTGTTTACATAAACACATCCGGCATAGGCAGAATCGTAAAACCCATCACAGGCATGGGTGTATCGGACGGCGATGTGGTAATTGTAACCGGAACGATAGGTGATCACGGCTTTGCCATACTCAACGAAAGGGAGAAACTGGCTGTCGATACCGACTTAAAAAGCGATGCAGAGTCACTTACAGGGCTGATACTGCCGCTTCTTGAAAGCGATATAGAAATCAAAATGATGCGTGATCCGACGCGGGGCGGGCTTGCCATGTGCTTAAACGAACTATGCTTAAACAGAAATTTCGGTTTCGAAATCGAAGAAGAGTGCATACCGATAAAAGAGGAGGTTAGGGTTTTAAGTGAGCTTTTAGGCATAGAGCCCTATTACTCTGCCAACGAAGGCAAAATGGTGCTGGTGGTTGAAAGAAGCCAGGCTGAACGCACACTCGATAAGCTAAAGCAACACCCCTCAGGGAGGGATGCTGCCATCATAGGACACATAAATGCAGATACACCGGCAAAGGTCATCTTAAAAACCAGATTCGGCACAAAAAGGCTTCTGCGCATGCCTATTTCTGACAAGATGCCAAGGATATGCTAATGCTAAAGAATTTCTTTTGGTACAATACCTCTGAGGTACTCAAGCCACGCGTCGAAGCCAGCAGACGTTTTGCAGCTCACCTCAAAAATCTCAGCATCGGGTTTTATCTCCCTTATCTCTGAGATAACCTTTTCCCTGTCAAATTCAAGCAGGCCGTACAGATCCGTTTTGTTTATCAGAACCACATCAGCAACGTTGAACATCACCGGGTATTTTTTTACCTTGTCGTCTCCCTCGGGAACACTCAAGATGACGATGTTCTTATCCGCACCAACGTCGAACGATGCAGGACAGACCAGATTGCCCACATTCTCAATAATCAACAGGTCGCACTCCAGCGATAATTTATCCAGCGCCTTGAGCACCATGTTCGCATCAAGATGACAGGCACCGGAGGTGTTTATCTGCACAACATCAACACCCAGCTTTCTAATCCGCTCAGCGTCTCTGTCTGTCTCTAAATCCCCGTCAATGAACGAGATTCTGAACGAATTCTTCAGGGCATTGATGGTTTTTTCAATTACGCTTGTTTTGCCCGCTCCCGGCGAGGACATAAAGTTGAGCGCAAAAATACCCTTCTCTGCGAGCCTTTTCCTTATGATATCGGCGGCTTCGTCATTGCGCTGCAGTATTTTCCTTTCAACAACAACCCTCTTCATGCTACTCACCTTCCACGTCAATAATCTCCATCTCCCTGCCTGCAGTGACCTCAAGTGGCATGTGACACTGTCGGCACAATAGCACCATGTCGGTAGCATCGTCAAACGTGTACTCCGTATTGCACAGGGCACAGCGCGCTCTTATCTGTGTTTCTGTCACCTCAAACAGGGCGTCACTTATAAGCCCCTCTTCATACTTCAATGCATCAAGGGCAAACATTAAGGCATCAATCATGACACCGCTCAGTTTGCCTATCTTGAGCCTTACCCTCGTTATACGCGCCATACCGTTATCTTCAGCCACCTGTTTGAGAATATCAAGTATGCTCTGGGCAATTGCCCCTTCGTGCATAGCTACCACCGGCGCTTACGATCTCTTCAAGTACAACAGATGCCACCTTCCCCACAGCCCTGCTCAAAACGGATGATAGGCTAGTACTCATCCTGTTAGGAGAAACAGCGGCTGGAACCACACCCACAACAGTGGCATCACAGGTTAAACCCATCAGCTTTACATGCTCCAATACATCACCAAGACCTATCTCGTGGATGGAGGAAACAAAGGTAACGTTGGGGGGCACTTCACTCAAAGAGAACCTGTATATACTGCCCGGAGTATCGTCAACCCTGATTGCATCAACAAATATCAGGCGAGTGTAGGTCAAGAAATACTCTATCAGCCTGAAACCAATGGTGCCACCGTCAATAATATCGACACCGCTGAAGGTGTAGCAGCTGCTTAAATGCCTAACAAGATGAACACCAAAACCCTCGTCGGCAAGGAGCAGATTGCCAAGCCCCACCACAGCGATGCTATTTTTCATTCTCCTCGCACTTGTAACCTGTAAACATGGATGAGAGGGAACCGTTCTTCTCGCCTATATCGTGGGCTATGACCATGTAAAAGTGACCCATAACAAACACGATGAAGAACCAGGTGATTATATGATGCAGAATCCGTACATCTGGATACCCACCGAGCGCCTCCACAAACGGATAAAGCAGCTTCTGCACCCAGTAGACACCGCGGATGGAGTTATCCTTCATGGTATAAAGCACGATACCCGTTATTATCTGCAGAATAGAAAAGGCAATGAATCCGGCATAAGCCAGAGACTGAAGAGGATTGTACTTCTCGCTTTTAGTGCCCTTAACATCATACGGTCTAAAGGCAAGATAATTCCTAAGTGTGGCAACCCAGCCCCTCACATCCAGCCAGCCGAACAGAAAATACTTCCAATCGGCGTCGTGACGGGAGAAAAACGCATAGTAAAGCCTGAGAATTATCGCAAATATAAACACGTATGCCGCTATGAAATGGATGAGGCGCACGTGTGCCATGGAGAACGTGTTATACGCTTCCTTTGTGCCCGGTATGTGGACAAACCAGAAGGGTTCGGCTATATAGAAACCGGTAAAGGTCAAAACACCTATGGCTACCAAGGTTATCCAGTGCAGAAACCTTATGCCTACAGTCCACTCATACTTTCTCTTCAAACACTCCATTTTATACCTCTACCTTGAAGCGTTTTACCTTGCCCGAGTCAACATCAAGTATATGAACAGCACAGGCAAGACATGGATCAAAAGAGTGAACGGTTCTTAGCACCTCAAGTGGCTCATCCGTATTCGGTACCGGAAGGTTTATCAGGCTCTCCTCGTAGGCTCCCCTCTGCCCCTTTTCATCGCGCGGAGATGCGTTCCATGTAGAGGGCACAACCACCTGATAGTGCATAACTTTTTTGCCCTTTATCCTGACAAAGTGCGCAAGAGAACCTCTGGGTGCCTCATACAGCGCAACGGCCGTATTCGTCTCTTCTTCCGGATACTCAAATCTTGTCCATGTCCTTTCATCTCCCTGCTTTAGATTGGCTATCAGATCATCAACCCACCTGTGAGCACCGTACCAAATATAAGCCGTTTCAAGGGCTCTCGCCGCCGTCCTACCAACCGTCGAGAACATCTGATTGATCCTGGCTTTGTGCCTGTCAAGGTAAACTTCGAGCATTTCTCTCATGTTGTTGTGTTTCAGCGCATACCCAACCAGCAGGCGTGAAAGTGGACCAACCTCCATGACCTTGCCCTTGTATCGCGGAGCCTTGACCCAGCTATATTTACCGTCCTTTTTGACCGTTCCATCCGGATTCAAGCCTGTGTAATGGGCTACGGTCTGCTCTTTGCCCGGATAGACCCCCTCATCGGGACCCTCATACCACGAGTGCGCCACGCTCTCGGTTATAAACTTCTCATCCACCGGTTCTATCTTTGACAGATCCCTGTTGAATATAACTCCCTGCGGCAGGTATCTGTATTTTGCCTCCCAATCGTTGGTTTCTGGAAAACCACCGTAGGTTAAGAAATTATAGGAGCCACAGCCCCAGCCCTCAACGAACTCATCCTTGTAGAAGTGTGTTATCAGATCTATATCAGGCAGGTAGGCGTGCTGTATGAATTGACCCACTTGCGTAAGTTTGGTTGTGTACTGACCCAGCCTTGTGGCATCAAGCATATCCATCACGCTTGTAATGCCACCAATAACAAGGCTCTGTGGATGCGGATTCTTTGCGCCGTATATCGCCATCATCTGGGCGAGTATGACCTGTATGTAAAGCGCATCCAGGTAGTGAGAAATGAGTATCAGACTACCCTCAGGAGGCATTTTGTAGAGCGGATTGCCCATGTAAGCGCCAGCAAAGGGCCCAAGCTGACCGCTTGCCACAAACCTTTTAAGCTTATCAAGCACAGCCCTGTAATGATCTGCCGAGGCGTTATACGGGTTTTTCGAAAACTGGTGAGCCAGATCGCTTGCCCTGACCGGATCAGCCTTCAGGGCGCCACCAACATCCGCCCAATCAAGAGAGTGCAAGGCATAGAAGTGTACTATATGGTCGTGCATAAACTGGGTAGCGTTTATCATGTTCCTTATGAGCCTTGCGTTAGTGGGCGGTCTAATGCCTAAAGCCACCTCGGCACTCATCGTGTTTGCTTCATAGTGTGCCCACGTGCAGACGCCGCAGATGCGTTGCGCCAAAAGTCCAGCATCCCGAATATCCCTCCCCTGCAGGATCGGTTCTATGCCCCTCCAGAGCGTACCCGAGCTCCAGGCATCAACTACCTTGCCATCCTTAACATCTATCTCAATCCTCAGATGCCCTTCTATGCGGGTGATCGGATCTATAACAACATGTTTCTTTACAGCCATTATTCTTTCTCCTTTTTCGATGATTTACCGGTTGAACCTCTGATTATGCTGCCCGTCGCATGTATTGCGATAGCCGCTGCCGTAGCACCGGCAACAAAGGTACCGATCTCATCCGCCGTTGCCTCAACACCTTTACCGCCGGGTATTCTGATCCCGGCTTTATCGTTGGGCTCTTCAAATGGCGCCATGGTATCCCAGAAACCAGGTTCTGAGCAACCAATGCATCCGTGACCGGCGCCCACGGGCCAGTTAATTCCCTGATTAAATCTGTATCTCGAACAGTCGTTGTAGGTCAGCGGACCCTTGCAGCCCATCTTGTAGAGGCACCATCCTTTCTTGGCTCCCTCATCTCCCCACTCCTCAACAAACTCACCTGCATCGAAATGAGCCCTTCTTTCGCAGTAATCGTGTATCCTCGAACCATAAGCCCAAAGCGGCCTGTAAAGCAGGTCTGTGGGCGGTGTTCTGTCGAAAAGCAGGATATGAAGCATCGTTCCTACCATGTTTACGCTGTTGGGCGGGCAACCGGGCACATTGACAACCTCAATCCCAAGGGCTTTTCTAACACCCTTTGCGCCAGTAGGATTGGGATGTGCCGCCTGAACTCCACCAAACGAAGCACAGGTACCGAAGGCAAGCACGTATTTCGCATGCTCTGTAACCCTTTTTGCCCTGTGGTAGCCTGTCTCACCATCAGGCCCAACCCGGAGGTATATGCCACCGTCCTTTGTCGGTATTGCACCCTCTATAACGCAGATATAACGACCGCTATAGCGTTCAATGGCTTTCTCAAGATGCTCTTCAACCCTCTTGCCTGAAGCCATCATAAGTGTATCGTGGTAGGTTAAAGAGATCTCATCAAAGATGAGCGTGGCAATATCGGGAGCCCTGGTGCGCAAGAAACTCTCCGTACAGCCGGTACACTCCGCAAGGTGCAACCAGATAACCGGCGTTCTCTCCTTGATAGCCGCAGCCTTCGCGATGCGCGACTCAAACACAGGCGGGAGCATCATGGCAGCTGTCATGAAAGAGGCCCACTTCAAAAAATCCCTTCGTGAGAAACCGTTCTCCTCAAGGCGCCGATGGAAATGCTCCTCCTTCTCCTTGCTGTAGAGCTTGTTTATTCTCTCATCCACCCCGGAAAGCAGCGAATAGTAGTATTCGTAGAGCTCTTTTGTGTTTTTCAAAACACACCCCCTTATGGCAACAAACGCCTGTTAACTTTTTAAGGATCAGCCCGATTTCTTCTTGTTCAAGTTAACTAACAATGTAAAATAAAATCCTTTTTTTGTCAATATTTTGGATTTGTTTCGCCACCGTTAAGCCTAAGTTAAATAACTCTTCTATTTTATCCAAAACAATCGTGTGGATGCAGTCTGTGTTAGCGGTTTCCCCATCCTGTTTATGTACCGCAATATGCCGTTAGCTTAAGGATATTCTGTATATAACCCCTGTGTAGATTTTACCTTTTTCTTAAGTATTCTTTACTTTAGCATAAAAAAACGCTAAATAATAAGTATCAGATAATCTGGAAGGGTTCGTTAAAAAAGACCTGGAAAGGAGGGAGTATGAAGCGTCTATTGGTTCTATTGTTGGTAACGGCTTTTTTCGTTTCACCGGTCTACGCTAAAGGGGTTCTAAGGATTCTCACATGGAAAGGCTACACACCCAGAAAACTTGTTGAAAAGTTCGAAAAGGAGACAGGCATCCGCGTAGAGGTCACCTACTCCAACAACGAGGAGATGATAGCAAAACTAAGGGCAACAAGGGGCGGTGGCTTTGATCTTGCTCAACCAAGTCAGGACAGGATAGCATCGGTACAGGCAAAGTATCACATCTATCAGCCCATCGATTATTCGCGCATAAATACCTCCCTGTTCGTCCCATCCATGCTCGAGGCTGTAAAAAAGAACACACTTGTCAACGGAAAGTCCTACGCCGTACCATTCTGCTGGGGTACATCCGGATTAATCGTAAATAAAAAGTATGCACCGGATGCAAAGGATTATACGGCTTTGCTCGATCCAAAGTACAAAGGAAGAATCAGCTACAGACTTAAAAGACCCACACTCATTGCACTTGCCTTCGCATTTGGTTACAACCCGTTCAAGCTCTACAGCAAGCCCAAGCAGTACAAAAAGCTGATGGAAATGATAGGTGAGAAGCTTATCAAAGCCAAGGATCTTGTTAAAACCTACTGGACAAACGGTGATACGCTCCTGCAGCTTATGAGAACCGGCGAAGTCTGGGTAGCAATGGGCTGGGATGGCGGCGGCTGGAAACTGCACAAAGAGAATCCAAACATCGATTATGTGGCACCCAAAAGCGGTGCGTTAGGCTGGATCGACACCTTTGCAATACCGGCGAAGTCCAAAAATGTGGAGGCTGCATACAAATGGATAAACTTTATGATGAGACCCGAAAATGCAGCCTACTTCACAAACAGGGAAGGTTATTACACCGCCTCCAAGGATGCCGAAAAATACCTCAAGCCCGACGTGAGGGATAACCTGAAACGCTGTTTCTCCAAAAAGGCTATGGAGAATATCAAGTGGTACCCACCTGTACCAGCCCGCATAGAGGAGATAGAGGCTAAAATCTTGGACAAAGTCAGGGCGGCAAGGTAATATAAAAAGAGCGTGGAAGGGTTTCAGCACCCTTCCTTTTTCTTGGTGGAGCTATGGAGTACGATCTCGACGTAAGGGAAGTGGTTAAGAAGTTCGGTAACTTTACTGCACTAAGAGGGGTGAGCTTCAAAGTAGAGCAGGGCAAGTTTTTCTCCATTCTCGGTCCTTCGGGTTGTGGCAAAACAACACTTCTGCGCATCATTGCAGGTTTCCTGGAACCTACAAGCGGAGAGGTTTACATCAGGGAAAAGCTGGTGAACGGTCTGCCACCCAACAAACGGCCCGTTAATCTTGTTTTTCAAAACCTTGCACTGTTTCCAATGATGAACGTTGAAGAGAACATCGCTTTTGGCTTAAAACGCAGAGGGTTGCCAAGAAACCAGATAAAATCAAAGGTCAAAGATATACTGGAACGGGTAGGACTGCCCGGTTTCGAAAAGAAGCGGATCCACCAGCTCTCCGGCGGTCAAAAACAGAGGGTAGCAATTGCGCGCTGTCTTGTTCTTGAGCCCTCCGTTCTCTTGCTCGATGAACCGCTGGGAGCCCTCGATCTGAAGATGCGCCAGCAGATGAAGCTTGAGCTAAAAAACCTTCAGCACAACGTTGGTACAACCTTCGTTTACATCACACACGATCAGTCCGAAGCACTCGTTATGTCCGACTATGTTGCTGTTATGAACGCCGGGCAGTTTGAACAGATAGACACACCACAAAATCTGTACAAAAACCCCCAAACACCGTTCGTTGCTCAGTTTGTGGGCGACAACAACAGATGGGAGTGCAAGGTACTCTCTCGCAGTGCCGATAGGGTGCAGGTCGAAACACCCGAAGGATACAGGTTCGTATCTTATTCGCCACGCAGAATAAACGCAGATGGCGTTAAAGCCAGTATGTTTGTCCGGCCCGAGGCGTTTGTTATAAGTCCACAAAGAAAGCTTGAAAACAACATTGAGGTGGTGGTTAAGGATCTCCTTTTCGATGGTGCAAACAGCAGACTTCTCTGCGTCGTAAAAGGCTCATCACGTGAACTGGTGATAGCGCAAAACCATATCGATCATACGGTTAAAAGGGGTGAAAAGATAAACATAGGCTGGAGAGCCGAAAACTCTGTTGTGTTTGAGGAATACGCCTGATGAGAGGATCCAGGCTTGCCTTCTTCATATTTCTAACGCCTGTTGTGCTGTGGCTCTTTCTATTGATTGTACTGCCTCATATCGATCTTCTCATCATGTCGTTGAAAGCTGAAAACGATTCAGGCAAACTCGTCTGGAGCTTAAACAACTACGCATCGTTTTTTACCCAGCCTATCTACTGGTACACCTTTGTAAAAACCGCTGTCTACTCTATACTGGTCACGATTCTAACGGCAATCATAGCGCTACCCATTGCGTTTTACATAACCAAGGTGGTCAACCCCAAGTTCAGCGGTTTTCTGGCCATTCTTCTGCTTATGCCATTCTGGGTCAGCGAGCTTGTCAGGGTGTATGGCTGGATGATGCTTCTAAGGGAAACCGGCGTTATCAGCCATCTCTTGCTCAAACTTGGACTGATTCACAAACCCGTTGAACTGCTCTACAACGACGTCTCCATGGTTATGGTACTGGTTTACACATCCATGCTATTTATGATCGTACCGCTTATGTCCGTGATGGAAGACCTCGATGACCATCTGATAGAAGCGGCTTACGATTTAGGTGCATCCACAAAGGATATAATCTTCAAGATCATCATACCCCATGCAAAACCCGGGCTCGTTGCAGGTTCTATTGTGGTTTTTATGCTTACGCTGGGCGATTATCTCACACCAGACCTTATCGGTGGCAAGTACTCACTCTGGTTCACAGAGCAGATATATAACGAGTTCATTGCCAGCTTCAACTGGAATCAGGGCGCCGCATTCGGATTTCTGCTGCTTGCACTTTCCAGTTTCATCATCTGGGTTGGTCTTAAGCTGGCAAGGGAAAACTTAACGAAGGTGATGCAATGATCAGGAGCTTGCCCAAAAGCAAACGCTACACAATAATCTACAACACCTATATGATCATGTTTTACACGTTTCTATTTGCACCACTCATCGTTACCTGCATACTTGCATTCAATAACTCGGATTTCCCCGGCCTGCCCTGGAAAGGGTTTACACTCGATTGGTTTTTTGCCAACACAGACAGCCGCGTTGGGCTGTTTCACGACCCGAACATACTGCGCAGTATCTGGGTAAGCGTTGAGACAGCCGTAATTGTCTCGCTGCTGTCACTTGTGGTTGGCACCCTTGGGGCTTTTCTGTTTACGCAGGAGAACTTCAGATTCAAACAGGCACTCTATTTCCTTGCCATATCGCCGCTTGTCATACCCGGCGTTATACTGGGCATCTCTATACTCGTTGCAAGCAACGCTGTGGGGGGGTTTCTTGAGAAGCATTTCGGCATCGATGCATCGTTCTTTGCGCCCGGTTTCTGGCTTGTTGTTCTGGGCCAATTCTCATTCATAACCACCTTCGTTGTGCTTGTGGTCTCGGCACGTTTGCGCAAATTCGATAGAACACTGGAAGAGGCAGCGATGAACCTTGGCGCAACGAGATTTCAGGTGATCTGGCATATTACGCTAAAGTATCTAAGGCCTGCCCTGATAGGTGCTGGAGCGGTAGCATTCCTCATGAGCTTTGAGAATTTTAACACAACCCTCTTCCTTGTGGGTTCTGATCCCACACTTCCCATAAACCTTTACCTGCAGGTCAGAGACGGCAGCACACCTGTTATAAACGCTGTCTCCTTTTTGATCATCGTATTCACATCGACGCTTGCGTTAATCAACCTCTACTTTGCAAACAAAACTAAACGCTCAGATGTTGCCTGATCCAATCCGGTCTGTTGGTGGTAAGTGACACTACACCAAGGTGCATAAACTGACGCGCAAGGTGGGGGTTGTCAACCGTCCAAACATTCCAGAGCCAGCCGTTTTTGCGTATATCTCGCGCCATCTTTGAACAGTGCTCCACCTCCGCAAAGGATGCAATGCCATCCAGTTTTGCCGCCTCAACCTTCTTCAACACATCCCTGTACATACCCTTGCCCACGGGGGCATTGACGCCAAACTGAACAATCCAGAGTATCCTGAAGTTCTCAAAGATCTGCTTCAATCTCGATACCAGTTCATAATGAAAGCTGATAATCACAATCTTTTTAGCAAGGTTCCTGTAGTTATCCAGCAGTTGACAGAACGGATTCAATGCCTCAACAGAAGGTTTAAGCTCAATGTAGAGCTCCTTTCCATTTACACGCCTCAATACATCTTCAAGCAATACGATCTTCTGGCCCTTATACTTGGGATCAAACCAGCTGCCCACGTCCACTCGCCTGAGAGTTGAAAACTTGCTTCTGCTTACCCGAAAATTTCTTGTACCCGTTCTGCCGGTTGAGGGATCGTGTATCACGACCAGTTTCTCATCCTTGGTCATATGCACGTCCATCTCTATACCGTCTGCACCCTGACGAACGGCAAGCTCAAAAGCTGGAAGTGTATTCTCCGGTGCATAGTAGGATGCACCCCTGTGGGCAATGATCTTCATAACCACCCCTCGAACTGTTTTTTTATCTCATCAAGACTGTTCTCTATCATAAGGCGTCTTACTTTGGAGCCCCAACCAAGGGTATCGTCCAGTATTTCACCAACCACATGTACTGCTCTAATAGCAGCTTTGCTATCCGTTTGAGCAAGGGCCACCCTCCTTGCAACAAAGTCAGCCGGTGTTTTAACAAACTCATACCTTGCAGCGTAGTTCACCTCAGCTGCTATGTATGGAAAACCCGGTAAAATCCTATCACCCAGCGATTTTCTCGCAGCCAGCTCCAGTATACGCACCGCTGCTGTCCCATAGCTTGATACAAGGTGCGCAAGTATGTCATCATCAAGATAGTGCGAAGATCTGAACCGTCTTACAAAGCGTTCACTATAGTTATGGCTGCCAAAAAACACAATTCTATCGGTAATGCAATCCCTCTTTGATACTATGTTTCCGTGTTTTAAAGCAGAATCCACAGCATCGCGAGCCATCCTCAAAAAAGTGGTCCATTTGCCTCCTGCAATAGTAACCAGTCCCGACGGTGAGATCTCTATCATGTGTTCCCTTGGCAACATGGATGTAGAATCAGCATCAGCACTTCGAATAAGTGGCCTTACACCTGACCAGCACGATCCTATGTCGTCTTTATCCAGCTTCTTTGAAAGATAACGATTTATGTGGGAAAGCAGGTACTCCACGTGGCTTGCTCTGGGGGCGGGAGCATCCGGAGATTCGACCGGCTCATCCGTTGTGCCCACTATGTGGGCGCCCTCCCAGGGCAAAACAAAAAGCACCCTACCATCATCTGTTTTTGGTATCAACATGCCGACGCGGGCATCTATCGTGCCGCTTTTCAGTGCGATATGCGTCCCTGCCGATAACTCCAGCAAGCGCCTGCTGTGCTGGTCATCAAGCTTCCTGACTTCGTCCACAAAAGGACCGGCGGCGTTTATAACCGTTTTGCAGCCAACAGTTTCAGTCGCACCGGTCAACCTGTTGCGATACACAACGGCGCGAATTCTGCCACCCTCCTTAACGAACGCCTCAGCTACACAGTAGTTAAGTGTTTTTGCCCCAAAAAGCTCAGCCGTCTTTGCAACGGTTATATTCATTCTGAAATCGTTGAATTGACCATCATGATAGAGAACTCCCGCCTTTAACCCCTGCGGTTTCAATGCACCAAAAAGCTCAAGGGACTCCTTTGACGAAAGTAACCTGCTTGATTTTATATTTCGCCTGCCAGCAAGCTTGTCGTAGAGCGTCAAACCAGCAAATATATACGGCAGCTGAGTCCATCTGTAGATCGGTGTAACCAACGAGATGCTTCTTGAAAGGTGCGGCGCATTCCTTAGTAACCTGTGGCGTTCAATCAGACTTGTTCTTACAAGTCTATACTGGGTCCTATCCAGCCTCTTGAGTGCAGACTCAAGGTAACGGACGCCGCCATGGAGGAGTTTTGTGCTTTTGCTGCTGGTGCCCGAAGCAAAGTCATCCTTCTCAAGCAAAAGCGTTTTTAAACCCCTGCTTGCAGCATCCAGTGCAATACCGCAACCGGTGGCGCCCCCACCTATAACAACAATATCAAAGTCCTGTTTACCCTTACCGGTTTTCTCTTCCATACCCTCAGAACTCTGTACCTTATTTTAGGGGCACTCACCGATCCATCGAGCTTTCTTATGCTCTAACTCGAGATTCTAAGCCACCTTATTACCCTTTTTTCAAGCAAAAGTAAAGAAAAAGTTAATTGTTGAGATTGCTGTTTTCTAAGGATTTTCTTATAATCCCAGCAAACATTTTTACATCCTCTTTCGTCGTGTTGTAGGATGTAACCCATCGCACAACGTTTTTGTGCTCATCCACCACGTAGAAAAATGTGTGTTTCAAAAGCTCATCTATTGCTCCCCTGGAAAGCCTGGCAAAAATCATGTTGGTTTCAACTGGATAAAGGATCTCAATCCCATCCATTTTCTCAAGCTCTCCTTTCAACAGCCCGGCTGCCTCGTTAGCCTGTAACGCACATTTATGCCAGAGCTCATCGGAGAGATACGCAATAAACTGAGCCGAAACATAACGCATCTTCGAGAACAGTTGCATGGTCTGTTTGTGATGATATTTAAGGTAACAGGATAGCTCTCTATTGAAGAAAACAACAGCCTCGCCCATCATAAGGCCATTCTTCGTACCCCCAAACGATAAAACATCCACACCCAGATCCGAGGTGAACTCCTTAAATTCCATAGAAAGACCAACGGCTGCATTGGCTATTCTTGAGCCATCCATGTGCAGTATAAGGTTGTTGGCGTGGCAGAACTCTGCTATAGCTCCAATTTCATCTTTCGTGTACAAGCACCCAAACTCGGTTGGCTGCGTAATAGAAACAAGCCGCGGTTGTACATGGTGCTCAATACCAACACCAACCAGCGCTTCCCTGATCGACTCAACGCTAACCTTGCCACACTCATGTTGGAGTGGGATTATTTTGCACCCGGTAAAACGCTCAGGAGCGCCACATTCGTCAACATTGATATGGGCACTTCTTGCACATAGAACGCCTTCAAACGGTTTTAATACAGTGGCAAGTGAAAGCACGTTGGCTCCAGTGCCTGTGAGCACAAATGCAACATCCAGCTCTCTGTCAAAAATTTCTTCAAACAGCCTCTTCGCCCGTAGGGTGTAAGGATCATCACCATAACCAACACAATCCCCCCTATTGGCCTGTTCAATGGCACGCATAATCTCAGGATGCACCGGCGCATTATTATCGCTTGCAAACGATTTAAACATAGCCCGCCCTCCATTTTTCGCCTATTGTGTAATACCTATCGTTTCAAGACAATAAAAAAATTCAGATGGGTAGTGTGCTGCAGCGAAAACCACTCAGCTCTACAACAAGTAGTTTGCCGTAAAGCTCCGGTTTACCCAGTATTACATTCAGGGCTTCCTGCGCCATGAGTGTCGCTACAGCAAAAACGGCAGAGGTCGTGACTGGAATATGCGCTTGAGTGCTTTCTATGCCAGAATAAAACTCCCTGAGCGTTGTTCCCGAACCCTTTCGAAGCGTTGTTACCTGTCCGTAGTCGTTCTCTACAGCACCATGAACGAGCCACTGACCCATTTTTAGGTGTTCCTCAAGCCTGAAGCGCGCCGGAAAGTTATCCAGACAATCAACGACAAGATCAGCATCGCTGAGAGCGACATCCCTATCCCCAGTTACATCAAGCATTACTGCTTCCACATGGCTCATGCTGATCGTCTTAAGCCTTCTTTTAGCAGCTTCAACCTTTGGCTTACCAAGATCATCGAATGAATAGAGCGTTTGTCTTCCAAGGTCCGGTTCATCAACAACACCTCTATCTACTACTATCAACCTGCCAACGCCCGTTCGTGCAAGCACCTCACAAACCACGCAGCCAAGGCCACCCACACCACAGACAGCAACGCTACTGTTTCTAAAGCGCTCTATGGCTTCATCACCATAAAAGAGGCGGTTCCTGGAGAAAAATTCTCCGCTCATCCACCACCCGCCGGCGGGAATATATCGATCCTGTCGGCATTGTTAATAGCTGTATCGAAACCGTCCAGCTGTTTGATGTTCCTGCCGTTTACCAGAATCATTGTCCTGTTGCTCTTCTTCAACTCATCGAGGAATTCGACCCCCAACACACGCTGAGCGTGTTTTATCACATCCTCGAGTCTTGTCTTATCTGCGATCTCAAGCTCAATGCTATCGGTCGACAGCTTCTCTCTCAAGAGTGTGTAGAATTTAAGCTGAGCCACCAAAACCTCCGCTCTGGCTGTTTTTTCGATTCTAAGGGCGTTAGCCGGCTTTGTCAAGCTTGACAACCACATCGTTGCCCGCGTGATTCATCCGGTTATGCTTGACACACCTCTCCATCGGTGATAGCCTTTCAAAAGCCATGTCTTTCCGTGTCTGGAAACGGATAAAAATACTGCCCGGCGTGACACTTAACATAAGCAAGTCTGGTATCTCTATCTCGTTTGGTGTTAAGGGTGCACACCTTACCTTTGGGAAAAGGGGCACGCGAATAACCTTCGGTGCACCAAAAACAGGTATCTACTATACTAAAACCTCGCACAAAAAATCACGTCTAAAGAGGACAAAACCTGCCCCACAAAAACGAAGTAAAGCCGATAAAAGCAGTGAAAGTTGAGTATGCAAACACCACTTGCAACAGAGTCTCAACAGACGCGGTCGCAGCAAAAAATCCGCATCCTAATAATGCATTAGAAAAAAATCAAGCTCCGCTACCTGTCGCAGCAGGGAGCTTGATTTAGGCTTTAACACCAGAGTCTATCTGAATCTAATATTGCCAATTTCCGATCTGAGCTTGTTCATCATCTCTTTCAGGCGCCTTGCAAACTCCTCAAGCATATTCATGGACTCGGCTGTTTCATTTGCTATCTTAGAGACCTCCTCCATTTGATTGAGGAGTTCATTGTTTCTTGCCAGCGTCTCATTTATGTTTTCGGAGGTGGTTTTCGTTGACTCAACAGCTTGATTCATCACCCCAGCCACATCCTCCATCTTCTGCTTAACCGAGTCTGCTCTCTCTATAATGCTGTTGATGCTCTCAACACCCTCCCTGACGCTTGTGCTCATCTCAAGCACCTTCTTGACTATCGTACTGATAGTGTCATTGATTTCGCCCAGAGAACCCTGGGTCTTCTCAGCCAGCCTTCTCACCTCATCAGCAACAACGGAGAAACCCCTTCCGTGCTCACCCGCGCGTGCTGCCTCAATTGCCGCGTTCAATGCAAGCAGATTGGTCTGATCGGCTATATCGCTTATAACGTGCAATACATTCTTGATCTCTTCTGTTGTTTTCTCCAGACCTTCAAGCTCAGAAACAACAGCATGCTGCTTCTTTGCATTCTCCGCAACAGCCGAGAAGATATTCTCCACACTCTCGTTGACATAGGCAAAATCGTCGTGTGCTTTAAGAACGCTATCGTAGGTGCTGCTGGATATCTCCTCAGACTCGTTCAACTTAGCATTAACGTCCTCAACCGTCTCAACAATCTGACTTATGAGCCTATTCTGTTCAGCGGAACTTTCTTTTATGGACGACACCATCTCTGACAGCTGCTGACTGATATTGTTCGTGTCTGTGATGGTGCTCTTGCTGGCCTCCGTTATATTCCTGATCTTCGTAATGATGTTATTTAGGTTTATAAGATTGTAGCCGATTTCAGATATTTCGTTCTTACCGTATACCTTGAGCTCGGCTGTAAAATCCATGTTGGAGATGCGCTTAATGTACTCGTTGATCCTCTTGATGGGCTTCAGAATATAGCTTATCGCAGCAAGCGAGAGGGCTACCACAACAACCACCACAAGATACGAAAGAATGCTTATGTACTCCATCTTCTTAAGCGAGTTTTCCACACTGAGCGACAGTGCATTGCTCTTTTTGATGTGCTTGTTGGCAAGAATATTAAGCTTACTGGTAAGCTCCTCTGCAAGCAGGTTTATCTTCTTCAGGATCGATGTAGCATCAGACTGCCTGTTGTTAAGATAATCGTTCACCATCTCTATGCCTGACTTATAATATTCGTTAAGGTTTTTCTTTATGCCCCTCAGGAGTTTGACCATTGCCGGCTTGTGGTATTTGATATGCTCCGATATGAGATAGTCGATCTCCTTCAAAGCGGCCTGATAGCTCTTTTCGGCTTTCTCCATGGATGTTTTGTAGCTACCCTTTAAAAGTAGCGCTTCGGAAAACTGCTGCTGAATCTCAATTATGCTGGATCTAAGCTTCAGAAAGCTCACGGCATGCGGAAGGACAACAACGCGCTGGAAATGAAGCTCACTTTTGGCTGACGTGATGGTTTTGTACATAACAACCGAGTCAACAACAAGAATGGCGATAATGAGAAATAAAACAGATAGCAATAGGCTTCTGATTTTGAAGTTTTTTAGCCACTTCATAAAGCTCACCCCCTCCTTAGCCCCCTGGAATATTTTTCTGGCAACTGACTATAGTGCACTTTTGACCTAAGTCAATCATAAAATCGGAAGAATTTGTATATTTGTTAAATTTAATTAGCTCTGACTCTCCATGAAACATCAACAAAACCAGTTTAAACGATAGACTCTAAAAACAAGCAGAAGAAGCTGTGTAAAATTATGCTGGCTACCCGAGAGGGGTCTCTATTCTGAGGATCCAAGTCTGGGTTTTAGCAAAGATAAGCATACCCTTTAAACATTCAACCTGCGATTAGTCTGGATTTCCGCACCCGAATTGGTCACCTGACAAGAGTATCTGCCCCAGCGCTATACCGCCATCGTTTATTGGTGTATCAGAGTTGAAATAGACGTTCAAACCACGGCGCGTTAAAGCCCTCAAAACACCGCCAAAAATGAGCATGTTCTGAAATACACCACCGCTTAAAACTACTGTTTTTATGCCTGTCTCTTGCGATATGTTAAGCGTATTTTTAACAAGCGCATCGACAAATGTGTTGTGAAACACCCTTGCGTGGCTATCCTTATCTGGACTCTCATAGAGGCATGCCAATGCCTCAATTACAGGCCCAAAGTCCACATCAAACCCGTTGAGCTTATAATCAAACACCCCTTTCGAGTCGCTTCTTACTGCCCGATACATCAGATTGACGGCAGCCTGGGCTTCGTATTTACTCACCCTGGTTATGTTTAAAAGCACGCTTGCCACATCAAAGAGCCTGCCGGCAGAGCTTGTTTGCAATCCCCTCACGTTTTGCGCAACCCTTGCAATCTCAGCATACTCATAAAACAGCGGATGCTCCTTAATGCCCAGACTCTTAAGCCAGACAATGGCGAGCCTGTAAGGTTCCCTTATCGCCATATCGGCAAAGGCAAAGGGCATATAGGCAATGTGACCCACCCTTCGAATGCCACTTTTATCCCTGATAAAAAACTCACCACCCCAGATGTTTCCATCCTCACCAAAGCCTGTTCCATCCATGATCACACCGATTGCTTCGCCCTTTATCCTGTGCTCAAACAAAACGGAGTAAAAGTGCGCCATGTGATGCTGAACCTCAACCACACGCTTGAAATGGTCCCTTGCATAATTGGAGGAAAGGTACTCAGGATGCCGATCACATACAACAACGTCGGGTTTGAAGTTGAAGAAATTCATAAAATCATTGACCTTCTCCTCAAACCGCAAGTAGTTCTCGTATTCTGCTAAATCGCCGTCATACTGAGAGAGAATCACCCTATCACCAAAAGCAAGCGCAATGTTGTTTTTCATGTCTGCGCCGAGCGCCAGTATATTGGGCTTTGTCCTCCTTAAATACACGCCGGGAGCAAACCCCCTCGCATAGCGGTAAATCAGGCGATTTTTGTCCACGTACTGGACTATGGAGTCCTCAAGCGGTCTTACGATACGTCTGTCGTTAGCCAGGACAAAATCAACACCCTCAAAACTGAAGGCTTCATCATCGTTGTAGATAAGCGGCTTCTCGGTAAAATTTGCACTCGTTGCAACGAGAAACTCAAGACCGCTGAAGTGGAAAAGTAGCAGATGGATGGGCGCATAGGGCAGCATAACACCCAAAAAGGGGCTTTCGAATCTCACATTCCCCAGCACCGCTTCATCCTTAATGCGCAAAAGCACAATAGGCTTTGTCTGTTTAATAAGTTCATCTTGCTCCTGTTTGCTTACGTAACAGTACCTCTCAAGCACCCCAATGCTTTTTGCTATGACGGCGAATGGCTTTTCATAACGATTCTTTATGCGCTTCACCTTCTCTGTTGCCTTAAAGCTGAAAGCATTGCACACAAGGTGATAGCCGCCGATTCCCTTAATCAAACCCACATGCCCCTTTTTTAGTAGTTCTGCTGCCTGCCTGACTGCGTTTTCACCCTTATCAATCACTTCATTTTCCCTTAACAGAAGGTAAGAGGGTCCGCAATCATTGCAACAGATGGGCTGAGCATGAAATCGCCTATCAGAAGGATCTTCAAATTCCCTTCGGCAGGCATCGCACATGGCAAACCTTTTCATGGTCGTGTTCTTTCTGTCGTAGGGTACTGCTGTTATGATTGAAAAACGCGGCCCGCAGTTGGTGCAGTTTATAAACGGATGCAAAAACCTGCGATTATTCTTATCGAGAAGCTCTTTAGCGCACTGGTCGCATATACCTAAATCCGGTGGAATCAATGCGCCTGCCACGCTCTTTCTCTCTGTTTCCCTTATGTGAAAACCGTTAAATGCCCGTCTCTTTATGTTAAACCCTTTTATATGCAAAGACTCAACCACCGAATTTGGTGGGCTTGACTCCTCTATGATGGTTCTTATCTTGTCTGCTGTCAGTGGCGCTTCAAGGTATATCTCTACACCATCAGGTGTATTCCTGACCCAACCGGAGAAATCCCTAAATGCTCTATGCATTGCCGGCCTGAAACCGACAGATTGAACCACTCCCTTAATGAGTATCCTGTAAGCCTTCATCTCACAGAACACCGTTTTTGTGCAAAAGGTTGTTCTGTTCAAGCAGTTCTGTATCACTCAGCACATCTTCACCCCTGCCTACCTTGGCGATACGGTGGTCGGGAGAGAGCACCACACAAACATCTGCAAGTATCCTGGCAAGTCTTAGGTTGTGTGTAGCTATGATCACGGTTTTGCCCTTCTGTTTCAACATCCTTAGTAGTTCAATCACCCACCACTGCGTCTTAGGATCCAGCGCGAGTATAGGCTCATCCAGTAGCCACACCTCAGGATCCAGAGCAAACACCGATGCAATTGCTACCTTTTTCTTCTCGCCTTCACTTAAATCAAAAGGGAACTTATCCAAAATACCCTCCAGGCCCATTTGAGAAGCCACACTTTTCACCAGTTCATCTATCCTGCTTACCTCCACACCCTTCTGAAGCGGAGCATAGGCTATCTCATCTCTGACGGTTGGCAGGAAAAGCTGTGAGTCGGCATCCTGAAAAACAAACCCGACCCTTTTCCTGAATCCGGCATTGAACCCCGTGCTTCTCAACGCTGAAGCATCGATGCGCTCCCCAAAAGCGTAGAATTCACCCTTGCTGGGTACGATAAGCGCATCCATCATTTTAAGAAGCGTCGATTTGCCAGAGCCGTTAGCTCCAAGTACTACACTGCATACCCCGCCGTGTATGGTCAGATCGATCTCATTAAGCGCCACAAACCTGTTGTGATAGAGATAGCTTACCCGTTTAAACACAAACAGGCTCTCCATCATAGAACCACAAACACGCCGGCAGCTGCAATCAGCAGTATCCATACAAACCCAAAGATGCTTGAGGAGACTTCTATTCGGGGATATCCGCTGAGTGTTGAGGGGTCATACCCTCTGCTTAAGAAGGCAAGGTATATATTTTCACTCAACTGCATGGACCTTCTCATAAAAATGGCGGTTTTCCCGCCCAGTGCTTTGTAGTGACTCCCAAGGCCTGGTTTTATCTGTCTGCTCAATCTGGCAAGGTACATTTCTTCAGCGCTCCTGATCAAGCTGAAGATGTATCTATAGCTAATAAGCAAGGTAACTATGGCGCTGGATGGCACAAAAAGCTTTTTTAGTGCATAAACCACATCCGTCCATTTTGTTGTAAGTGGAATCAGGCTTGTTAGTCCGACGGATGCTGTGACTCTCAAGATAAGCGTTGCTGCACCGTTTACGCCCTGCTTTGTGATGTGTAACCCGAAAACGGTTAATATGCTATCACCCGGTGTTACGAAACTGAAGATGGATGGCAGGGCAATAAAAGCCGTAAACAGAGGAACAAAGAGTAAAACCCGCTTTACGAAAAAGCCCGGCGGTATCCTTGAGAAAACGGCAAGCAGAAAGCTGACAAAACAGAAGATAAACAGCTTACCTGTGTCCCTAACCAGCGAGACAAATACGACAAGCAGCAGAATACCTGTTACCTTCAAGGCGGGATTTATCCTCTGCAAAAATCCATTTAACGCTACAAACTCTGTATTGAATACGATCCTCTGAATTGCCTCTGATAGCTCATTTATAGTTCTCCTAACAGCGTTCATGAACCATTCTTTGAGATGATTTTTCCCACGATGTACATAAGTGCCACGACCAGCAATGCACCGATCACGGCTGACACGATGTAGCCCAAAGCAGGGTTCAATCCCTTAATCGAATAATCGGAAAACGGAGAGCTCCACATGTCGGCAAATCTCTTTAAACCCTCCGGTATAAAGCCAATCATTTCACCGATCCTGTTTGCCGACCATTCACCCCATGCATCACCGGAGGCGATCAATCCCAGCGGGCTCAACATGGCCAACACGCCAAGCAGCACAAGCAGTTTTTTATAGAGACGTTCTGTTGTGACTCTCATACTGCTCCTCCCCAATATACGCCATGTTCTTTTCAAGAAAAGCGAGCACGGCACCCGTAAAAATAGCTTCAGCAAACCCGGCAATAGTCAGATGAGCAAGCATCATAGCAGGCAGGGACTGCGATAGGCTGTAGGGACAATAAAGCGGAGTGCCATCAGGTGTGTGAAAAAGCAGTGGCTGCAGACCCAGCTCAACAGCATCGAAGAGGGCAGCAGCATTGATGGCAATATACGATGCTATGGCTCCGGCAAGCCATCTCTTTTTTATACCCTTCGAAAGAATTTTATAGGCAAAATAGCCAGTGAACGGCAGAACGATCGCCATGTTGAACACGTTTGCGCCATATGAGAGTATGCCGCCATCACCAAAGAACAGTGCCTGTATCAGCAAGGCGCCGGCAATGCCCAGTGTAGCCTCCCAGGGACCAAGGACAATCGCTATCAGTGTTCCACCAATGGCGTGGGCCGTTGTCCCACCCGGCACGGGGACATTGAACATCATTATTACAAAGGAGAGGGCGCTGAGAATACCAAGCAGAGGTATTGTCTTCGAGTTTAACCTGCGTGAGGCTTTTCTTGCAGCAATAACAAGAAACGGCACGGACACGCCGTAGAACAGCGCGCAGGTCTCAGGGCTTAAATAACCGTCGGGAATGTGCATGGTCTGCTCTCCTTTTCCCACGTAATTTCTACTTGCTTTACCATTTTTAGCTTGTTTTTTCAAACATTCCATAAACGAAGATAAACACAAACCATTGAATCAATGTTTTTTGCAGATATAGATTTGAATGTATGCTACAATGCCAGCATTATGACCAAGGAAACATGGCAGATGAACAGCTTGTGGCTTCTCAGTGGTGGTTCGCAATGAGACCCAGGCACAAAGGCCTGCTTGAGATGTTTCTGGCAACGTTTATATGGGGATCCATACCGCTTTTCTCTATCTGGTGCGGTCTGCCTTCGCCCGTTTTTGTGTTCTTTAGGGTGCTTTTCGCCTTCCCCTTTATGCTCGCATACTCCTTAAAAAAACTGAAACTGCGAGAGCTTTTGCGCATCAAGCCTGTTGCACCGCTAATCATGTCCGGAGTTGCCCTCTCCCTGAACTGGATATTCTTCTTCTGGGCAATCCAGATCACGGATATAGCCACGGCGGTTATCCTTTACTACTTTGGTCCTGTTTTCACAATAATCCTCGCCGTAATCTTTCTTAAAGAACCACTCAGCAAAACATTGATCTTTGCCACACTTATAGCATTCGCCGGGGCATTCATGACGTTCTTCCAATCCTTCGATTATCACGGCTCTCTGTTCGGCGTAATAGTGGCGTTCGCTTCCGGCTTTTTCTACGGGCTCCTCGGTTTTATCTCCAAGATTGCCACCTACGACCACTCATCGCTAAAGATAACAACCTATCAGATACTCATTGCCACACTATTTACACTCCCATTTATCTTCATGTTCCATTTCACACTGACGCCTTTCAAGGTGTTCCTGCTCTTTGTAACAGGCATTGTGCATACCGGTCTTGCCCTGTTTCTCTGGTACGATTCGCTGAACTACATAAGCGTTTCTACAAGCGCAGTATTCTCCTATCTGGATCCATTCTTCGCAATATTGCTGGGTTTCATTTTTCTGCACCAGAGGCCTGGACTACTGCAGATAGCAGGCGGTGTACTTATAGCCATATCCGGTATAATAATCTCGATCAAGGAAAGCAAAACACCAGAAGCGCCCTAAAATACAGGATGGCAAGTGGTGCCGGGAGCGGGAATCGAACCCGCACGGAGCATGGCTCCAAGGGATTTTAAGTCCCTTGCGTCTACCAATTCCGCCACCCCGGCTCATGCTGGCGGAGAGCCAATAAAAAAATGGAGGCGGCACCCGGATTCGAACCGGGGATCAGGGTTTTGCAGACCCGTGCCTTAGCCACTTGGCTATGCCGCCCCTTACTTTGCCCATAAACAAAAATGGAGCGGGAAACGGGACTCGAACCCGCGACCCCGACCTTGGCAAGGTCGTGCTCTACCAACTGAGCTATTCCCGCCCACTCATAAGGACACATTGAATATTAACGAATTTGTCGCCTTTGTCAATAAAAAAATGAGCCTTAACCTTTGCACAAGTGCGTTTAAGAAAAACCGAAGGCTCAACGATTCAACAGATAATCGGCAACAGACGCATCGATCATGGAGCCCTTCTTCCTTGCAAGCTCCTCCATCATCAGCTTCAAACGCTCCCTTCTTTCCATGGAGCGCTTCATCCTGTAGAGCATCCTGTCCGCTTCCGTGAAGAGCTCATTTGCGCTCCTTGCATGTTTCCTGCTGTAGATGGCGTATCCATAGGAGATGCTCAGCGGAATACCCGTTGCTTCTGAGGCTGCTTTTACGCTCTCTCGCATTCTTTTCATCAACGTTTCGACACCGTGTTCATCTGTTCTAATGGCAATAATGGCAAACTCATCTCCTCCTATACGAGCCAACACATCGTTCTGCCTGAGCGAATCCTTAAGGGCTCCAGCAACGGCGCTCAACGCCTCATCACCCTTCATATGACCCAGCAGGTCATTGATGATCTTCAGACCATCAAGATCAATCAGTATCAGAGCTACGGGCTCATTGCGTGAATTAAGCAGCCTTCTGAGCTCCTCAGAAAAGTAGCGTCGATTATAAACACCGGTAAGAGAGTCATGAAAACTCAAGTACTCCAGTTCCTTCTTCTGCAAATAAAAATCTGTGACATCCATACACGAAACAAGCACAAATGGATTGTTCTTAAGCTGTATGGACGAAAAGGAAAACGAAAGCCAGCGCTCAAGTTTGCCCTCAACGGGCATAAGCTTAACATCTATCTTCTGGCGAGGCCTTCCATCCAGCACATCCTCAAGTGCCGCAATTACGGACTTGCGAAATTCAGGTGCAATAAACTCCAGTAGATTAATACCGCTTGCCCTGCCACAGATGTGTTTAATTACATCACGCGCAAACGGGTTCGCATACAAAACTGTGTGATCAGCCGAAACCAGAAATATGCCAAGCTCCACATTCTCTGTCAACACCCGGTAGCGCTCATGCTCTTCCTTTAAGTTCTCCTGCATAAGCACTTTCTTTGTCACATCCCTTCCAGCAGCTACTATCAAATCCGATGAGGGTTTAAAAAGAGAGACCTCAAGATAGCGTCCCTTTACCTTCACAATTCTCTCCTGGCCGCAGTCGGCTTTGTAGGGCGTATCCAGACAGCTTTTAAGCGACAAATGGTTGCCAAAAAGCTTTGATATGTCAACACCATAGATGTTCTTTGCCCCACCAAAGATAACATGGGCTCTCTCATTGGCTTGGAATGCTACAAACCTGTTGCCAACCTTCCTGAACAGCACCATGAAAAGCGGCATCGAATCTATAAACTCCTTAAGCACATCTGGCGCAGCACTGTGTTTCTTTGCCCTCTCCTTCAGCAAACCACCAAAGACGCTGCGCATCTGATTGACCGCGCCACTTCCTCTGCCTGGAGTGACGCATCTTAATATAAAACCGAACACTCCACACCTCTAACTCTTTTTTAATCACCGGTTAATATCTCCGGTTATCGGGAGATTATTTATAATCCAAAAGTAAACAAAAGCAAGCATGATTAAGCGTGCACGCCCGCCAGACAAACTAACAATTGCAGGCACATTTAGAAATATAAACATTTTTCTTGATCTATGTCAATTTTTTTCGATTGAAAAAAGTTGGAAGGAGGGTCGGGGCGGGCGGATTTGAACCGCCGACCACTTGAACCCCATTCAAGTGCGCTATCCAGGCTGCGCTACGCCCCGCGATCTACTTTACGGATTATAGGATAATATCCGCGCTTTTTCAACAACTTAACGTTGTTTGCATTGGTCACAAAGACGAATCTATATGCATATACAGCGTGGGTGTGTTGTTTTGTGACTATCTTAAACGGTGTGTGGCTCCAGACCAGAAGGTAGCGCTTTTTCAGTTCTTCTGAAACATTCCTGTCGATGCAGACATAGAACAGAAGATTAAAGTTTGCCGCACCGTAAATCCTGTACCCCTTTTTCTTCAAAGCCTTTGCAAATTCCACAAGTGCAGGATAGCTATCGAAACCACCAACGTATATGTCGTATGTGTTGTAGCGCTTAACCACCACTCTCTTGTAGGAGTAGGCAGTGATACCCATCTTTGACAGCAATTGCTTTAATTCCGCAACATTGGTGGTTGTTACGATGACCCTGTACGCTGGCACCTTTCGTTTTTTGGGCTTCCTGACCTTCTTTGCAGTCTGTTTTTTGGGCAGAATGTGTGGCTTCAAAAAGGCAGGTTCAGGAGTGGATAACTGCTGTTTTTTTATCGGTTTCGGTATGTTCTCAAGTGTTATCTGCACACTAAAAACAGGTTCAAGCACAGGTTTGACAGGGGGCTTTTCAATGGGTGTCTCTGTTTTCTGTTTTCGCAGGACCCTGCGCGCTGCGGGTATTTCATGTATCTTTTTGTTCTGACGATGCGCAACCTTCTTCTCCACAGGATGCGTCTCTTCTTTGTGAACCACTACGGTTGTCTTTGTCTTTTGAGGCTGCATTTCCTTATGCTTGAAACTCTTCTCTTGTTTCTTAGATTGCTTTTTCACAACAGGTTTCCTTTCATGCACCTGTTGCTCTCTGGTTTTCTTCTTTGAAACAGCAACCTCCTTTGGATGATGCAGGCTGCCCTTGTTTACCTTCTGCTGCACCCTGTTTGCCTCATTGAGAGTTGAGCTTACGGTGTTTATGCTTTTCTTTATTGAGTGTTTAAAAAACAGATAGACACCGAAGGTTGTGCCCGCAAGTAGAAAGAGCGCCAAAGCAGCGAAGATAGCAAGGTTCCTCAATCCCTTCTGTTTTTTTGGAAGGTCTATCTCGGAGGGAACCTGCGATCGTATAAGGTTAATTTCCAACATGGAAAATTGCCTGTGGGACGGGCTTAATTGCAAGCTCGAGGTAGTTCAAAAGATTCAATACTCTCTCTCCAAGCAAGCTCTGAAGAAAACCCTTCTCCTGCTCGAACCGCTCAAAGCGTACATGGACCAGGTGCGCCTTCTCTTTCAGTATCCGTTCGGCCGTCTCCTCGGTACCTACGGTATCTATCAAGCCTATCTTTTTCGCCTCTCTGGCGCTGAAGACACTACCGTCCGCATAGGGTTTCAGTTTCTTGATTGGTATATGCCTGCTTGTCGCAACATCGTTTAGAAACTGCTCATAGAGTCCGTTTACAACCCTTTGCAGCATAGCCCTATCAGCTGGCGTTGGTTCCCTTAGAGGGTTTCCCGCATCCTTCAACGGCCCGCTTTTGATTACAAACGGCTCGATGCCTATTCTCGACGCAAGCCTGCTAACATTCAGCGACTCTATTAAAACGCCAATACTACCCACAACCGACGTGGGATAAGCCACAATGTCACTGGCCCCTGCAGCTGCGTAGTAGGCACCACTGGCTGCAAGATCCTGCACAAGCACCACAACCGGTTTTTTTCGATTCAATTCCTTTATGGCAAGGTAAAGCCGTTCACTGGCGTTTGCAGAACCGCCAGGAGAGTTAATAAGGAGCAGAGCGGCTTTCAGCTGGGCTGATTCTTCAATACTCCTGATCTGCTTGATCCACTGTCTTGCCTTTGCATCGGTTATAATACCATCGATGCGAAGGAGTGCGGTGTTTGGCCTATATTTCGAATAGTACAGCACATTGCCTATAAAAATCGCTATCGTGATAAGCACAAACAGCTTTATGATTTTCCTTGTCATGGCAAATGCGATCAGTCGTTCACAAAGCTACAGATGAGTTTCTTCTTATCCTTCTCAAGCTTCAGCACTTTCACCTTCGCCATCTCGTTGACTTTAGGCTCAAAGTTCCCAAACTCGCTTTTGGGCACAAGGCTCTCGATGCCCTTATCAATCTTGACGAAGGCGCCAAATGGCTTAACGCTGACAACCCTGGCTTCCACCACATCGCCAACGGAGAGCTTCTTATCGATCTCTTCCCATGGGTCCTTTGTCAGTTGCTTAATGCCGAGAGCTATCCTTTCCTTCTGGCTATCAATGCTTAAAACCTTAACCTTTATCCTGTCGCCTACCTTGAAATCACCCTTATCATCTTTATCCCACGAGATGTCTTTTTCGTGTACGAGCCCCTCTACACCCTCATCGAGCCTTACGAAAATACCAAAATCCTTGATCCCGGTTATAACACCCTCAACCACGTCACCTTCGTGAAAGCGTTCCTCTATGTTCTCCCACGGATAGGGTTTGCATTGCTTTATCGATAACGACATCCGTCTGTTTTCTGTATCTATGCTGGTAATTTTAACCTTAACTTTATCGCCTATCTTGTAGAGTTCACCTATTTTGATAGGATACTTGTCATAGCTGATCTCGCTTTTGTGAACAAGCCCCTCAATGCCCTTTTCTATCTCTACAAAAAGACCATAATCGACAACATTAACAACCACACCCTCAACCACGTCACCTTCGTGAAACTTCTCCTGGATGTTGTTCCACGGATCTTCAGTCAGCTGCTTCATGCCCAAATAAACCTTTTTCTGCTTTCCGTCGTCCTCAATCTTGATAACCTTAACGTCAATCTCGTCTCCAACCTTGACCATATCGGAAGGGTGTCCCACCCTGCTCCAGGACATATCGGTTATGTGTACAAGGCCGTCAACACCCCCAAGATCAACAAAAACGCCGTAATCGGTGATATTCTTTACTCTGCCTTTCAGTACCGCACCTTCCTTGACGCGCTCCCAGATCTCCTTCTCTTGCTTCTTTCTTATCTCTTCAAGCAGAACCTTTCTGGACAAAACGGCGTTACGTTTGGCTTCATTTATGTTTACGACCTTAAACTCAAACTCCTTGCCCACATAGGCGGCATAATTTCTGATAGGTCTCAACTCCACCTGGGAGCCAGGAAGAAAAGCCAGAAAACCACCGACATTGACGGTAAAACCACCATTAACAAGGCTTTTTATCGTACCCTTTACGGGTTCGTTGTTCTTATAAGCCTCAAGCACCCTCTTCCAGCCTTTAATCTTGTCTGCGGCTCGCTTTGATAAGATCTCAAAGCCATCCTCATCTGTCTTGTTGAAGAAAAGCGCCTCTACCTCGTCTCCAATCTTGACATTGACATTGCCGTTGTCGTCCATAAACTCTTTGATGTTGATAACGCCTTCGGATTTGTAGCCTATATCCACAAAAACGTCATTGTCTCTTATATCAATGACTTTCCCTTTGACAATGTCACCGCTATCGAAGTTCTTGAAAGCGTCCTCGTAATAATTGAGATTGAATTCAACATCTTTTCCCTCATTTGACATGGAAAATCCACCCCCTTTTTAGTTTATGCTTAGCAATTATAGCTATAGCAAGGCTCTTGTCAATAAATAAAACTTGACACTCTACCAAAAAACCATAGAATTTTGGCATGATTGATCTGCACACCCATACGCTTTTCAGTGATGGTGAGCTGATACCCTCGGAACTGGCGCAAAGGGCCAAAGAAAAGGGATACGAAGCGATAGCGTTTACAGATCATGCGGATTTTTCCAATATGGAGTTTATCGTGCATTCCCTTAAGCGTGTATGTGAACCATTGGAGCAGTATCTCAGAATGCACATCTTCTACGGGGTTGAGCTGACACATGTGCCGCCACAGCTTATCAAAGCGGCAACCAAGGAAGCCTTGGAGGCTGGAGCGCAAATAGTTGTTGTTCATGGTGAAAGCCCGGTAGAGCCAGTAAAAAAAGGCACAAATAGAGCCGCCATTGAAGCGTGCTGTGATATACTTGCCCATCCTGGTCTGATCGGTGCCGACGATGCTCGCCTTGCCGCACAAAACGGTGTGGTGCTGGAAATTAGTGCAAGATGCGGTCATAGTTTCACAAACGGACATGTATTCAGGATGGCAAAACTCTACGGTGCAAGATACATGCTTAATACCGATGCTCACTCACCCCATGACCTCGTAACGGATGATTTTGCAGATGCCATTCTGATGGGGTGTGGTATGGATGAGGATGATGTGGCTACAGCAAGAAAGACAGCCGAGGAGCTGGTTGAAAAACTATTGCGCAGGAGATATGATGAGAAACGCGCTTAAGGTACTGCTACTCCTTCTCCTTGTGGCTACCGTTTCTTCCTGCTCAAGCTCAAAGAAGCTGGTTTTGAGAATCGAAGAGAAGCCCAAACCCACACAGGCTCCTCTTGCCCCGCCCGTTAAGGTTAGATATGTGGCAGATGTGGGAGATGTGGGCTACAAAGCAGTGTTATTCGCACGTAACGGTCGCCTCTACATAGGCAACCTTGACGGCAGGATCTATGCTGTGGACCCCATAAAGGGATCAAAAAAACTCGTTGCACGGCTCAAAAAACCCATTGAAGCTGGAGTTCTTGTAACACAGAAAACCCTCTATGCTGCAACCACAGGGGGTGTCTTATATAAACTCTCCCTAAAAAACGGCAAGGTGCTTGCAAAAAGACAGCTTGCCTTCCCCGTTATGGAACGCATTTACATGCATGGCGCCAGACTCTACGTAATCACAGAAGATGATACAGTAACCTGTATGGACCCCAAAACGCTCAAGGTCCTCTGGAGTTACTCAAACGGTCTACCCGGCACAATGGATATCCGCTCTACAGCCGGACTCCTGTTTTTGCCAGATGGCATATGCACAGGTTTTAGCGACGGTAGTGTGGCAAAGATCTCCTATAAAGGCGACCTATTGTTCAGCGTGCAGGTGGGGAAAGGTAGTATGTTCATAGACTCAGATGCCACGCCCAAAGGATCTAACAGGATATTTGTTACAAGTGTCAACGGCTATACACAAGCCATATCCGCAAAGGACGGTTCACTTGTGTGGCGCAGAGAGATATCAAGTTACTCCAACCTGCAGGAAAACATATTCGGGCTTTTTCTGGCTGACGAAACAGGCGATGTTATGGCGCTTGACAATGACAATGGCGAAACCATCTGGAAGAAGAAACTGACATTAAAGGGAAACATATTCGCAATCAAACTTGTTGGAAACTTCCTCTACGCAATCACGCAGGACGGCACACTCGTTGTACTGGACGCACTCAAGGGCAAGATCATGGACATAAAACATAACATAGACAGCGACTTCAGCTCACATATCCTGCTGTACAACAACAGGCTCTATCTAATTTCACGAGATGGCGATATCTATGAAATCTCAAGCAAACAGTAGCGGGTAGTCACCATGGATGACAAAAACAACAAAAAGAATCTCTCCAATTTTTCACGCTTCTCTCTGATTTACATCTTGATAGGCATTCTGCTGTTCTACCTGTATCAATCCTACTTCACCACACAGAAGACAACCATTCCCTATTCCCAGTTCAAGCAGCTGGTCAAGGAGAACCGCGTCAAAAGCTGCATCATATCCGACAAATACATAAAGGGCATCTATATCGACAAGCACGGCGCCAAAAAGCAGTTTATCACGGTTGCAATAAACGATCCGGACCTGGTAAAGGAGCTTGAGCAACACCATGTGGTCTTCTCAGGCACAGTCACCAATACCTGGTTTACCAACTTTATCTTCGGATGGGTATTGCCGTTTGGTTTTCTGTTTTTCATCTGGTGGCTGATGACGAAGCGGATGCGGGGCGCAAGCGGCAGTCTGTTTGGTTTTGGAAAAAGCCGTTTTAAGGTATATCTAAACGAGAAACCCAACGTCAAATTCAGCGATGTTGCTGGTGTGGATGAGGCAAAACAGGAGATAGAAGAAATCGTGGAGTACCTTAAAGATCCCCAGCGCTACCAGAGACTCGGGGGCAGGGCTCCTAAAGGTGTTCTGCTTGTTGGTGCACCTGGTACAGGCAAAACACTGCTTGCAAAAGCAACGGCTGGCGAAGCAGGTGTCCCCTTTATCAGCATAAGCGGCTCGGAGTTTGTGGAGATGTTCGTAGGTGTTGGAGCAAGCAGGGTAAGGGATCTTTTCAACGAAGCCAAAAAGCTATCGCCCTGCATCGTGTTCATCGACGAAATAGACGCCATAGGCAAAAGCAGGGCTCTCAACACGATAACATCAAACGATGAAAGGGAACAGACGCTGAACCAGCTCCTTGCAGAAATGGACGGCTTCGACTCATCTACAGGCGTTATTATCATGGCTGCAACAAACAGACCTGAAATACTGGATCCTGCGCTGCTGAGACCCGGCAGGTTTGACAGGCAGATAATCGTAGATAAACCCGACGTTAAAGGCAGGGAAGCAATACTAAGGGTGCATATCAAGAAAATCAAGGTGGGCGATGATGTGGACATAAAAACACTTGCCCAGATGACACCGGGGCTTGTGGGTGCAGACCTTGCTAACATAGTAAACGAGGCTGCACTGCTTGCAGCAAGAGAAAATAGCGACGCTGTGCATATGGAACACTTCGAGGAAGCAATAGAGCGACAGCTTGCAGGTTTGAAGAAGAAAAACAGGGTGATCAAAGAGGACGAGAAAAGGCGCGTGGCTTATCACGAATCCGGTCATGCAATAATTGCCTATCTGTTGCCGGGTGCTGACCCTGTGCACAAGATATCGATTGTCCCTCGCGGACTATCGGCACTTGGGTACACCCAGCAGTTGCCCACGGATGAGAAATACCTTATTACCCGTGAAGAGATGCTCGACAAGGTTACGGTTCTCTTCGGTGGCAGGGCAGCAGAGGAGATCGTCTTCGGAAACGTATCCACAGGAGCACAGAACGATCTGATGCGAGCCACAGACATCGTTAGGGCTATGGTGACCCAATTCGGCATGGATGAACGACTCGGACTGATGATCGTAGAAAAGCCAACAGCAGGCAAGTTTTTAACAACTGAAGGTCTATTCAAGGAAAGGGACGAAATCAGCGAAAAAACCAAGGAGTTGATAGACGAAGAGATTAACCGTATCCTGAAGGAGTGCTACGAGAAGGCAAAAAATATCCTGATGCAAAAAAGGGATAAACTCGAAAGGCTCTCCAGGGAGCTGCTGGAGAAAGAGGTAATCAACGAAGAGGAGCTAAAAACGATAATGGAGGAAGAAGATGGCGATAAAGATTGAAAAGATACTGGCGTGTGTTGATGCGAGCGACTATTCAACAGCGGTGATGAAGTATTCATCGTATATCGCTAAAGCCTATAAAGCAAAGCTTACGGCTCTCCATGTGATAGATATCCTTCAGCTTGAAGGTCCCTTTATGTACGACTTAAGCGGCGTGCTTGGCCTTGAACCGTTTGCTAACTTCTCAGGCAAGATAAAAGCTATGCTCGAGGAGAAGGGCAAGAACATTCTAACCTCATTCAAGGAAATCGCCGAATTCTACGGTGTGGATATAGAGACGGTTATGGAAACGGGCATAGTATCATCGACAATACTTGACTATTCGGAAAAATCGGATCTTGTGTTTATAGGGAAAAAGGGTGTAAACGCATCTTTCGAACGAGGAATACTGGGATCAAACATAGAGCCCGTCATGCGCAGGCTGGAGAAGCCCCTTTTTGTGGCAAACGAGCATTTCATGACTCCCAAGACGCTGGTAGTCGCATACGACGGCAGTCACGTTGCTGATCTTGCTCTGGAGTATGCAAAGTCTTACAAAGAGCACTTTGAAAAAACAGAGATCAAAATAATTCACATAGGCACGGATGAGCAAAAGGCGGATAAGCTCTTTTCTGTTCTACCAACCTACATCTTTAAAAAGTTCATCTACTCCAAGGATGTTGCAGACTCTATTGTTCAGTTCACGCGCGAGCAGGAAAAGCCTCTACTGTTCATTGGCGCATACTCCAAAAGCAGACTGCTTGAAATGCTGCTTGGCAGCACCACCGAAACGATCCTTCACAAAAAGACGGACTTCCCGATCCTGGTGGTTAGATGAGAAGAAACATGCTTTTCAGGGATATCCAGAAAGAGTTTCTGGAAAATAGGGACAAAAACAAAGATGTTTGGCGTATCTTTCGTGTAGTATCAGAGTTTACCGATGCCTTTGAAGAACTGGATTCCCTGGGCCCGGCTGTATCAATTTTCGGCAGTGCAAGAATCGATGAAAACGACCACTACTACAAAAAGACCTACGAGATAGCCAGGAAACTATCCGAGGCTGGATATGCCATCATAACAGGTGGTGGCGGTGGCGCTATGGAAGCTGCAAACAGGGGAGCTTACGATGTGGGTGGTATCTCTATCGGGTTAAACATCGACCTACCACACGAACAGGAGATGAATCCATACGTTAATTTGCCGCTAAACTTTCGCTACTTTTTCACGCGCAAGGTGACCTTTATGAAATACGCGGTGGCATTCGTTGTGATGCCAGGCGGATTTGGAACAATGGATGAGCTGTTTGAAAGCCTAACACTGAAGCAAACCAACAAGATCGGTGCCTTTCCCGTCGTGCTGTTTGGAAGCGAGTTCTGGAAACCATTTCTTGCTCTGATGGAGAATCTTCTCAAACGCAGATACATCTCGCAAAGGGATCTCGATCTGTTTGTAATCACAGACAGCACGGACGAGGTGGTAGAGTTTATACGCAAAGAATCCGTAGCCCCTTAAGACAACGGAACCCTCATAGCCGTTCTTGACATGCGTGTTTCAGTTTGCTATACAGATTCCTACCGTTGCGAGCGTGGCGGAATTGGTAGACGCGCCAGACTTAGGATCTGGTGCCGCAAGGCGTGGGAGTTCGAGTCTCCCCGCTCGCACCAGCTATTCCGTTAATTGCTTTGCCTCATCCACCATACTATCAAGCAGATCGAAGAGCTCCCTGCTTGCTTCTTCCATCTGTTTAAAGTCTGCCACCACGCCATCAATGTCGCTTAAGCAGGCATCACTTCGTATACACTCAAGCGCCTCGGTAGCCTTCGTGTGCACCCTACGATGCGGCTCATCTATGCGCGCAAAACTCGGCGTATCACCAAAAAGCTTCAATGCTTCACCGGCATACCACTTACCAAACCGGCACTCGCGTTCTGTGGGCAGCTGAATCTCCCTGTTTGTAAATATACTGTGGTAGGCTTTCGTCTTAAACAGCACATGATCTATTTTTGCAAGGTTGGTAAAGAGGTTGTAGCTAATCCTGCGTGTATCCTGATTGATTCGTTCAGCGTTTTCAATGATCGCCTGCAACTTCTCCTGAAAATTGGTCAGGTTTGCATTGGCACTGCTGGCTTCTTTTTCAAGCCTCTGGCTATTGTCGGTTAACTCTGTTGCATTGGACTTGAGCTCCTTTATACTTGCCTCCACCTCACTTGTGGCTCTCTGTGTCTTTTCAGCAAGCTTTCTTACCTCCTCTGCAACCACACCAAAACCGCGTCCGTGTTCGCCCGCACGAGCCGCCTCAATAGCAGCATTAAGAGCAAGCAGATTGGTCTGACTTGAGATATCCTTGATCAGGTTTATGACCTTGCTTATCTCCTCCACACTTTTGTTCAGCGCATCGGCATCATTCTTGAGGTCTCCCGCTATGGAGTTAATTGTTTCAACACTGAAGATGCTCGATGCATTTTCCTTTGTTCGAACCATTTCCTCCATGTTACTTTTGTTTAAATCGTATATCTCATCAAGCGAGTCTATGTCTCGCTCTACACCCTCCTGAATATTCCCAAGACCATCCATGCAACCATCCGTAAATGCATCAAGTAGGGCGTTTTTAAGTCTGTTCTCCTTAACGGCAGTTTTCGCCTTTGAGCTTTGCTCCTCAAGCTCCAACAGTCTTCGTTTAAGCTGTCTGTTTTCCTCCTCAAGCTGAACCAAGCGTTCCTTTAAAGCGTCGATACCTCTTGCGTTGTCGTTTCTGCCCATCTTATCCCCCTCCTTTTTGAATTAACTGATTTACTTAATTGTAAAGAGCAATCGCGGCTGAATATTGGCGTCTTTACCAGAAACCGCATCTATTTGTTATCTAAGTGTATTTAATCCAGCTTAGTGTGTCAATGCTCGGCGTCAAAAAAATGCAAAATGTAAATTTTATTGAAATTGGGACTTATTAGTTTCTTGACATATTCGAATATTGGAATATAGTTACCACAGAAACCATTACTGGAGGTGAAGCAATGAAGGAGTACTTCTCAAACCACAAAGCGATCGTTGAGAGCATTACATCACTCGACGAGAGTGAAAAGGAGTTGCTCTACAGCGCATTGAACATTCATGGGCATTTTTGCGGTGGTATGCCTATGGGTTATCTTGCAGGGCTTGCAGGCTTAAAGGCGCTTGGTGTAACCCGTGAGCTAAGCATGGACAAAGAGGTAATCGTCTATGTGGGCGACCACCACGCGGGCGGATGCTTTGCTGATGGTGTGCAGTTTGCAACGGGATGCACCTTCGGAAAGGGTATCATGAAGAAAGAGCCGATGGGAAAGTGGGCATACCTGCTGATAGACAAAAAAGCAAAACGAGCTGTTAAGGTAACAGTAAAACCTGAAATCATGCAAGCTGCGTTTGATGCACCGTTCATCAAGGAGTACAGGATAAAGGGAATACCTCCGGCCCAGGTCGATCAGGAGGTTGCAAAGAAAGCCTTTCTGGGGCTATTTGGCAAGCCGCTTGAAGAGATCGTGCGGGTTGAGGGACCCTTTGATTATCAGCCAGAGAATGCAAAATCATCGTTTAATTTAGCCTTCTGTGAAAAGTGCTCTGATGCTGTTGCCGAAAATTATCTGCGCGTGGAAGACGGCAAAAAGGTCTGCCTTGAATGCTTCAGTTTTGCCAGGTTGATCTAAAGTTGCGTTTGTAAGGGAGGGGTTATGACGCCATCTGTCCTGATTCTTACAATTGCGTTCTTTGTTATCTGGGCAGCCTCGTTTCTATTTGCCATGCTGGGCCTCGGCGGCGGTATGGTATACGTACCCGTAATGAAATGGCTCGGGTTTGACCTAAAAAGCGTTGCCATACCGCTCGGTTTGCTTCTCAATGGCCTAAACACAGGGCTTGCAATGATTCCCTACCACAAAGCCAAGCTCATAGATTACAAAGGTGCTCTACCCTTTGCGCTCTCAGCCATTATCGGCGCTCCTGTTGGTGCTTACGTTGTCACCTACATACCAACAAGAATCGTATTGATCATGTTCATTATTGCCGTATTGCTCGCAGCGGCAAAGGTATTCATATCAACAAGGGCTCCCGATCAGGATAGGCTTATAGAGTTCCACAAGCGTCTCATTTACGGTGGTATCTCAGGGCTTATTATTGGCTTTGTTGGCGGCATGCTCGGAATAGGCGGCGGATTTCTTGCTGCTCCTATTCTCATGAGCATGGGGTATTCGGCAAAAAGGGCAGCTGCAACAACAGCCTATGTGGTTACATTCTCATCGGTTAGCGGTTTCCTGGGTCACGTGGCAGAGGGTCATTTCGACCCAATTACAACCGGTGTGCTTGTCATTGCTGTTTTACTCGGCTCCCAGCTGGGGGCACGTTTCACGGTTAAGCGCGCAAAACCCAAGACAATTAAACGCATCTATGCTATAATACTCCTGCTTATAGCAATCAAACTGACGCTCGGTTTGTTTGGTGTGAGGTTTAGATGAACTTTGAAACCTACGAGGCAAAGGCAAGGATAGTCAAGGCGCTGGCGAATCCGCTGCGCCTTGCTATCTGTGAGTATCTGCTTGAGGTGAAGGATGCCAAATGCGTCAACCATCTGGCACAGCACTTTGAACAGAACCAGTCTACCATTTCGAAACATCTCTCTGTTCTTCAAAAAGAGGGCATTGTTGTCATGCAGAAGGAAGGCAATTATATACGATACACTATCGACAACAGGGATGCAGTGCTCTGCTTTGTCGATGCTGTCAACACACTCCTTAAAAACAAGATAGAGCTCCATACCCGTCTGTTGAACTCCATAGGCCAATAAAGCTTGTTGTGCTGACAATTCACTTGCACAAACCACAGTCAAACGATATACTTGATATTTGTAGCCAAAAGAAAATGGAGGGCAAAAGCAATGGATAAGCAACAGTACAAAATCACACAGATTAGCGTATTTATAGAGAACAAAAAGGGAAGATTCTACAACGTTACACGTGTGCTAAAAGAGGCTGGCGTTAACATTAGAGCCATGAGCCTCGCTGATACAATGGACTTTGGCATACTTCGATTTGTTATGGACAAACCGGACGCAGCGTACAGGGCGTTGATAGATAACGACTTTATTGTAAAGAAAAACCATGTGCTTGCCGTTGGTGTTGAAGACAGATGTGGTGGTTTAAGTGAGCTTTTAAAAACCATAAGCGATCTTGACCTAAACATAGAGTACATGTACACCTTCGTCAATGCGCTGGAGGGAAAGGCCGTTATGCTCTTCAAATTCGAAGACATAGATACGGCAATTGAAAAGCTGCTGAATGCGGGCGCTGACCTGCTTAAGGAAGAATACTTCAGGAAAATTTAGGAGTGGTTATGTTGTGGGATAAAGAAAGGGAAACATTACCAAGAAAAGAGCTTGAGAATCTTCAGGTTGAACTCCTGAGGGAAAATATCGATTACGCCTACAGGAATGTGCCTTATTACAAAAAGGTATTTGACGAAAACGGCATTACACCGGCAGCCATAAAAAGTATCGAGGACATCAGAAAGCTGCCCTTCATGACAAAGGATGACTTCAGGGATAATTATCCGTTTGGGCTGTTTGCAAAACCGCTCAAAGAGATAGCAAGGATCCATTCGTCAAGCGGTACTACCGGCAAACCCACAGTTGTCGGATACACAAAAAGGGATCTGGACACATGGAGCGATCTTGTAGCGCGTATTGCAGCTGCCTGCGGGGTGACTGACGATGATATTGTGCATATCGCCTTTGGATACGGTCTGTTTACAGGTGGCTTCGGCTTGCACTACGGTCTTGAAAAGCTCGGCGCAACCATTGTACCTGCATCAAGCGGTAACACGAAAAGGCAGATTATGCTGATCAAGGATTACGGAGCAACCGTACTTGTGTGCACACCAAGCTATGCCCTGCATATAGCAGAGGTTGCAAGGGAAAACGGTGTGGATCCCAAAAAGGAGTTTAGGTTGCGCATAGGGATGTTCGGGGCTGAGCCATGGAGCGAACAGATGCGCAAACGTATAGAGGATGAGCTAAACATAAAAGCCTACGACAACTACGGATTGAGCGAAGTGATGGGTCCTGGGGTCTCTGGAGAGTGTGAGTATCAGTGCGGCATGCACATCTCTGAGGACCACTTTATAGCCGAGATAATTGACCCGGCAACCGGAGAACCTCTCAAGGAGGGCGAATACGGCGAGCTTGTTATAACCACACTAACCAAGGAAGCACTGCCGGTTTTCAGATACAGAACACGCGATATCACCAAGCTCACAAAAGAGACATGCAAATGTGGAAGAACCACTGCAAGAATGGATAAGCCCATAGGAAGAACCGATGATATGCTAATCATACGCGGCGTTAACGTCTTCCCAAGCCAGATTGAAGAGGTTCTGTTCAACATAGAAGGCGTCTCTCCGCACTACCAGATTATTGTGGACAGAAAAGGCGCGCTGGATACCGCCACCGTTATGGTGGAGGCAAATGCCAACCTGTTCTTCGATGAGATGAAAAAACAGAAACAGTTACTTGACAGAATAAACTATGAGCTTAAAACAACACTGGGCATAGATGTGGATGTAAAACTGGTGGAACCCCACTCCATTGAGCGCAGCATGGGCAAGGCAAAAAGGGTCATAGATAAAAGGAAACTGTAGAATGGAAAGGCTCTGGGCGCCCTGGCGCATCAAGTATATCCTATCGGACAAGAAAGAGCATGGTTGCGTTTTCTGCAGGGCATTCAGCTCCAGAAACGACAACGAGCATCTTGTTGTTACGCGTTCGGAGCTTTCGTTCGTAATAATGAACAAATATCCGTACAATGCTGGCCACATAATGGTTGTGCCCAACAGACATGTTGGGGACCCAGTAGAACTCAGCGACGAAGAGCAGCTGGACATGTTCAAGCTGGTTAACCTTAGCCTGCAAGCGCTCAGGCGGGCGCTCAAACCCGATGGCTTTAATCTGGGTATGAATCTCAGCAGGACAGCCGGCGCTGGCATAGATGACCATATCCACATACACATCGTGCCGCGCTGGAATGGAGATACAAACTTCATGCCGGTCATTGCAGACACAAAGGTCATTTCGGAAGCCATCGAGGAGACCTATGAAAAAATAAAAAAGGTGTTTAACGGAGCGATATGATGAAGACAATTAGAATTATTCTGCTCATACTTGTTCTTGCCATGCTGGGTTTGTTTATTGTCTACAACAACCAGCTTGTGAGTGTGACCTATCTAACTGTGAAGTTCGAAAACATGCCGCTGTGGCTTGTCGTGTTCATCTCGGTGTTCATAGGCATCTTCATAGGCTGGTTTTTTATGTTTGTGGATGAACTCTCCATCAAGAAGGAGCTGAAGGAGAAAAATAAGGAAATTAAAGCTCTCAAGGAGGAGATAGCCCAGCTCAGGCAGCTAACCCTTACAAAAGAATAGCCCATGAACATCGACATAATCTCTATTCTTCACCAATACAGACAGGTATTTGTTGCTATACTCACATTTATGATGGGCGGCTTTTTTACACACCTCCTCTGCCTTAGAAAGAAACACAAAGACGCCCTGGATAAAGAGAAACTGGAAAGCTACATGAAGAGCGTCAACTACATCATCGAGGACGACACCGACAAGGCAATCATGGAGCTTACCAAAACGGTAAAGATGGAACCAGACCTTATCGATATTTATATAAGCATAGGCAACCTCTTCCGAAAAAAGGGAGAAATAAACCGTGCATTAATGATACACAGAAGCCTGTTAACCAAGTCACGCTTAAGCAAGGAAAAAAAACTGGAGCTCAATATCACAATAGGCGTCGATTACAGGAAAGCCGGGCTGTACGACAGGGCTAAAAAGCACTTCAAAACAGCACTTTCGATCGATCCAAAAAACATGCAGGCAAGAAAACTGCTCTACGAAGTGTACGAGGATTCGCGCGACTGGGAAAATGCCCTTGAATGGCACAAGCGTTTCTCAAGCAACGATGATGAAAGGCTTGCACATATCTATGCAGAACTGGGCAAGGAGAAACTGAAAGAAAATGACCTTGTAAAGGCAAAGAAAAACCTTGAAAAAGCGCTGAAGATAAACAAACAGTGCGTGGATGCCCTGATACACCTCGGCGATGTGTGTATGCTGCTTGGTGAGGTGGACAAAGCCTATAAACACTGGGAGAGAGCCTGTATACTTGCGCCTGAGTTTGCAAATATCGCTTTGAACAGGATGCAGGATGTGGAAAGGTTGAAAAAAACGATAAAGAAGCTGCTTGTCGCCATGCCCAAGGATCGTTACATACTCTACTTCTGCGCAAATCAGCTCTTTGATATAGGCCAGAAGAAACGAGCCGTATCGCTTTACAGGCGCCTTATAAAACTCGGTGTAAAATCCCAGAATATCTTGAAGCGCCTGATAGAGGCGCACAAGGAAAACCTGCCGGAGATGATAGTTGAGCTCATAGCCAACGAAAGGCTCAAAGAGGTCCGTTATACCTGTACAAGCTGCGGCTATTCCACATACACGCTCTCCTTCAGATGCCCCAAGTGCAGGCAGTGGGATAGATTGAAGGTGGAGATAGTGTGATGTTCTATGCTGTGGAAGGCAGGCTCGTAAAGAAGGAATCCCTTGTTGCCGTGGTGGATGTTTCTGGTTTCTACCTGAGGGTACAGATACCGCTGTCAACACAAATGAAACTGCCCGAAACGGGTAATCGCTGCAGGCTTTTCTGCGAGCTTGTGATAGGCGAAAAAAGCCTGAAGCTGTATGGTTTTGCCACAGAAACGGAAAGGAAACTCTTCAACGAGTTACGCAAAATATCAAAAATTGGACCTCAAACAGCACTCTCTGTGCTCTCAACCCTGTCCGTGGAGCAGTTTCAGCGAGCCGTTGCCACAAGAGATGAGAAAACCCTCACCAGCATACCGGGTATTGGCAAAAAAACCGCCCTTTCCATCATTGTGGAGCTTTCATCAAAGCTACCCGAACAGGAAACACAACCCGATATGGTAATGGATGCTGCTGAAGCTTTAAAAAACATGGGTTTTGCGTCCGATAAGGCATCCAGGGTTGTTGAGGAGATATATTCGAAAAAACCCGACATATCCATAGAAGGCTTAATAAAAGAAGCACTCAAGGTTTTGGGAGGGTCGCGCAATTAAAATCTATACCGTAAGCCAGGTAACCCGGCTGATCAAAGATCTGCTCGAATCCAACTTCTACGGCATCTGGGTTCAGGGGGAGGTCTCGTCGCTAAGATACTCATACACGGGCCATCTCTATTTTTCCCTCGTGGATGAGGAGGCGTCGATAGGTGTAATCGTTTACAAAAGCAAGCTACGCTCGCTGAAATACATACCTAAAAACGGTGAGAATGTGATTATCTACGGCTCGCTGAGTCTTTACATAAAGGGTGGTGAGTACAGGATAGTGGCTGAGCACATCAAACCGGTGGGTAGGGGGAAACGCTTCTTCGATCTTGAGCAGCTAAAACGTGAGTTTAAAGAAAAGGGATACTTTGACAGGAAAAGGCCTATTAGCGCACACCCCAAACGGGTAATACTCATCACAAGCCCAACCGGTGCAGCGGTGAAAGACATAATAAACATCGTTAAACGAAGAGCTGCGAGCTTTGAACTTTTGATTTATCCGGTGGCTGTACAGGGACAGGAGGCAAAAAGCTCTATTCTGAGGGCATTTGAGGATATCAACGCCATCAACGAGCAGATCGACGTTGTTGTCCTGACCCGCGGCGGTGGTTCAAGCGAGGATCTCTGGATATTCAACGACCCCGAGGTAGCGCTGGCTTTCTATAATGTGAAATTCCCAACCATAAGCGCCATAGGCCATGAGATAGACTTTACCCTGTGCGATTTTGTGGCGGACCTCAGGGCTGAGACACCCTCGGCAGCTGCCGAGCTTTTAACAAAGTCCAGAAAAGAACTGTCTGAGAAGCTCGCTATGTTGAAATCTTCCATTAACAGCGGCATGCTTCGCGTCATACATCAAAAGGAAAACAGCCTTGCACTTTTCTCAACCATGAACCTTTCGCGAAGACTTGTGCGATTCATAAACGAAAGAATGCTCTATCTTGACAATATAGCCGAACGCATAAACTCCTACATGCATCGTCGATTGATCAGCTATGAAAGCAAGCTCCAGATGCTAAGGGCGACCGTTGTCCGCAACAGCCCCACAGCCAGACTCAGCAGCTATGCACAGAGGGTAGAATTTTCAAAAAAACTTATAAAAAGGGGCATTGATAGGAAGCTTGCCGAATCTGAGAAGAGGCTCTTGTTTCTTGCAAAACAGATAGAGAATTTAAGTCCTATGTCTATACTCAAAAAGGGCTACTCCATAACCTTCGATCAAGAGGGTAGAGCGCTGCGGGATCCTGCTTCCTTAAAAAAAGGAGATACAATCACAACTGTTCTCTCAGGGGGACAGATCGTCTCGACCGTTGACCAAATAGCAAAAAAGGGGCTCTCCTGAGCGGAGAGCCCCACTTACGATGTTGCCAGTCTCTTTTAGAATTTGCGCTTGAGAATCTCCTTCTGAAGCATCGATATAGCCTTCGTGGGGTTGAGATCTTTCGGGCATGCGTGTATACAGTTGAGAATCGTGTGACAGCGCCATACGCCGTGAATGCTGTTGACGGCATCGAGCCTTTCGTCTGACCCCTCATCCCTTGTGTCCATAACAAACCTTGCAGCATTGAGTAGAGCCGATGGCCCAAGATAATCCGGATCAGCCCAGTAGGATGGACAGGAACTGGAGCAACATCCGCACAGGATACACTCATACAAGCCATCCAGCTTGGCTCTATCTTCCACACTTTGCAGTCTTTCCCTTCCCGGAGGAGGGGTCTTCTCAATCAGATAGGGCTTCACGGCGTAGTATTTGTTGAAGAAGTCATCGAAGTCGCAGACCAGATCCTTCACGATAGGAAAACCGGGCAGGGGCTTAATAACCAGCACGTTGGAGTTGTAGTCCTCGATGTGAGACATGCATGAGACTGTGTTCATACCGTTAATGTTCATGCCATCGGATCCGCAAACGCCCTCTCTGCAGCTCCTTCTGTAGCTCAAAGTTGGATCCTGCTCCCATTTTATCTGATTGAGCCCATCAAGCACCATCATACCTTTTCTGGTGATGGTAACTTCATAATCCTTGTAATAAGGCGCCTTGTCCTTTTCGGGATCATACCTGAAAATCTTAAAAATTACTTTATCTCCAACATTCAATGCCATTATTTACCCCTCCTCACCTTTAGTAAACCCTCTTCTTGGGTTCAAATGTTGGTGCCGTTCTTCCCTTCATCCTGACGGGTTTGTAATCGAATTTGATTTCGCCTTTCTCGTCGAGATAAACGAGCGTATGTTTCAGCCAGTTCTTGTCATCCCTCTCAGGGAAATCCTCTCTGTAGTGGCCGCCGCGACTCTCCGTTCTGTTCAAAGCAGCCATTGTCTCTATCTTTGATATGGTAAGAAGCGATCTCAGCTCAAAGTACTCAACAAGCTCGCTGTTGAAGTGCAGGCTCTTGTCTGCCACACCCATTTTGCTAAACTTCTCCATAAGCTCGTCAAGTATCTTCAGTTCTTTCTTGAGTCCCTCTTCTGTTCTGAAGACGCTCATGTTCTCCTGCATGGAGTCTCTCAGCGGATAGAAAATATCCTGATACTTGTACTCACCTGCATCTCCGTCGTAGAGCTCTTTTATCTTCTCAACCGTCTCCTTGCCGTGCTTTTCTGCCCAGAAATCATCGGGTGGCAATGGAGCCGGCGCATCCTCTTCGATAATGTACCTTGCAGCATTCTGGCCTGCCTGCTTGCCGCTTACCACAAGGTCAATAAGGGAGTTGGTTCCAAGCCTGTTGGCACCATGCAGGGACTGGCAGGAGCACTCTCCGCATGCGTAGAAGCCCGGAACAGGTACGTCCTTCTCGCCATCCCAGACGACAACTTCACTCTTGATATTGGTTGGTATTCCTGCCATCTGGTAATGGGCTGTTGGCTCGACCGGAATAGGATCCTTGGTGCAATCAACACCGACAAACTTGTACGCAAGCTCCCAGATACCTATCAATTTGCTCTTGATGAGCTCCTCACCAAGATGATCGAGCTTCAGCAAGATGTGATCCTTCTTCGGACCTACACCTCTACCTTCCCTTACCTCCATTGCCATAGCTCTTGAGACAACATCCCTTGAGGCAAGGTCAAGAACATGAGGTGCATAGCGTTTCATGAAACGCTCACCTTCGGAGTTTATCAGGTAACCACCCTCACCCCTGACACCTTCTGTAATCAGGTTACCCACGCCGTAGATGCCTGTAGGATGGAACTGAATAAACTCCGGATCCTCTATGGGGATACCAGCCTTCAGCGCCATGTACAGCCCATCGCCGGTATTGATGTGAGCATTTGTGTTGGTTCTGAAGTTTCTAAGGCTACCACCTGTAGCGAAGATAACAGCCTTGGCAAAGAAAGCGTGTAGCCCGCCATTCACCATATCCCATGCAAGCACACCGTAAACCTTACCAGTCTCCGGATTTCTGAAGAGCTCCAGAGCCAGATACTCAGAGTAGTAACTAATGTAGGGCGAAACATCTGGCCTCAAGGTACGCTCAAAGAGTGCATGCAGCAGGGCGTGACCCGATCTGTCAGCAATAGCGCAGCTTCTGTGTGCTATTGACTCACCAAAGTTCCTGGTCTGCCCTCCGAATGCCCTCTGGTAGATCGTTCCGTTTTCGTTCCTTGAAAAGGGCACACCCCAGTGCTCAAGCTCGTATATAGCAATGGGCGCGTTTTTGACGAACTCTTCAATGGCGTCCTGGTCGCCCAGATAGTCGGATCCTTTAACCGTATCGTACATGTGCCAGATCCAGTAATCCTCATCCATATTGGCAATTGCCGCAGCTATACCACCCTGAGCGGAAACCGTGTGTGACCTTGTTGGGTACACCTCAGTCACAACAGCCGTCTTAAGCTTCGCAAGACCGGTCTGAACGGCCGCCGCTAATCCGGCTCCACCGGCACCAACGATAACCACATCAAAAACTTCGAATCTATACTGAATATCCATTATCCAAAACCTCCTTGCTTTTTTTATCCCTTAAACGACAGTATAGTTACGGCAGCCAGCACCAAATAAAGCACACCGGCAACCCAGAAGAATGCTTTCCAGAAAACCCTCCAGCCGGAATGCACATAGTCTTCAATAACCATAAAAACACCGTTTATACCGTGGAATAGTGCAAACACAACGAAGGTTAAATCGAACAGCTTCCATCCGGTTGATGCGAGTCTTGCAGCAACATGCTGATAGTCGATAGGAACACCGGCAAAGTGCTCTATAAAGAAGTGACCCAGCAGAAGGACCAGCAAGGCAGCTCCGGAAACCCTTTGAAATAGCCAGTTGAAGTCTCCGCTTTTTCCGCTTCCCTGATACCTATCGATAAAGCCTCTCATGTACATCATTTTGACAAATACCTCCTTTGGTTACAGGTACATAAGCATGGGTATGGCGCCAGCAATAAACACGATGGCAAAGATTGTCCAGAAGATCCATACATTGCCCTTGTAATTGGTTCTCTCAGCAGCCCCGGCAAAGTTAACCAGGATAACCCTTAAACCATTTATAGCATGATAGGACGCAACGAGCCATAAGCCAATCTCAAGAAGCTTGAAAAAAGGACTCTCAAGAACTCCCATCGCAGCATCGAAGGTTTTCGGGTTCTGAAGCGTTGAAATTACCCACTGGTGCATGAACAGATACAGGATAAGCAGCAGGCCCGTAATCCTGTGGAATATCCAAGCTACGAACCCCTCGTGCCACTTGTACTGAATATGGTGCGGACGTCCTCTATACCAATCCATACCTCTCTTCGGCTGCACATCGTTTTGTGCAGCCTCAACCCCCTTTCTCTAAATTTTTTTTACAAGCTTACTACATAACTAATTCTCTGTCAAGAAACTAACGGGGCGTTTGTATGTAAACGCCCCCTCAAATTATCCTGCTTATAATATTTACCAAGACTTAAGCGTATCTGTTTGCCCACTCCTTCTTGGCCATCTCGTAGAGATCTCCGCCGTGTGCATCGTAGCAGACAAACAGCGGCATATCCTCAACTACAAGACGTCTCACTGCCTCGGGACCAAGCTCAGGATATGCTATAATTTCAGCCTCTTTGACAGCCTGACCCACCACAGCAGCTGCACCGCCAATGGATGCAAAGTAGCAGGCTTTGTACTGAATACATGCCTGCTTAACCTCATCGCTCATTTTACCCTTGCCAATCATGCCCTTCTGCCCCAGAGCAATAAGCCTTGGGGCAAACGGATTCATTCTGTAGCTCGTGGTGGGGCCAGCCGATCCAATAGGCCTACCCGGGCGGGCTGGCGATGGACCCACGTAGTATATGACCTGACCCTTTATATCAAACGGCAGGTCCTTTCCCTCATCCAAAGCCTTTATCATACGCATATGAGCAGCGTCGCGTGCTGTATAAACAACACCGGAGAGATAAACCATATCCCCGGCTTTTAGTTTGATTATATCCTCATCACTCAAGGGCGTTGTCAGTTTGTATTCAGCCATGACACTCTCCTTTTCTTAAAGCTCAATCTCTTTGTGCCTGTTTACATGGCATGCTATATTGATACCAAGGGGCAGCGTGGCAATATGGCAGGGCTCCATCTCTATGTGCACCGCCAATGCCGTAGTCAGTCCACCCAAACCGGCTGGCCCAATGCCTGAGTTGTTTATGCCCTTAAGAATCTCCTGCTCCATTTCGGCAAGAACAGGATCCTCGCTTGGTTGGCCCACCTTCCTTAGCGTGGCATGTTTTGCCATCACAGCTGCGCGCTCAAAATCCCCACCAATCCCCACGCCAACAATAACCGGCGGGCATGGGTTGGGTCCTGCCTCTATAACCCAATCAACCACTGTCTTAATTATTCCATCCCTGCCGTCTGCCGGCTTGAGCATCTGAACCTTGCTCATTGATTCGCTGCCACCACCTTTTGCGTCGAATATAATCCTGACCCTGTCACCCGGCACAACAAATGTGTGTACTATTGCTGGCAAATTGTTGCCGTAATTTGCACGCGTTAGCGGATGGCAGGTGGATTTCCTCAGGTAACCGTCCTTGTATGCCCTTTCAACGCCCCTGTTTATTGCATCTACAAGGTACCCACCTGTAAAATGCACATCCTGGCCCACTTCGAGGAATATCACAGCAAGCCCGGTATCCTGACAGAGCGGAAATTCCTCGTTCGCTGCTATCTTAACATTTTCAAATATAGTTTCCAGCACCTTCTTTGCAACCGGGGATTGCTCTTTCTGGTAAGCCTTTTTCTCAGCCTCAAGCACATCCTCCGGCAGGTGGTAAGCGGCTGCTAAGGCGAGTTTATAGATAGCCTCCTCAACCTGATCAACGCCAATCTCTCTGATCTTAGCCATCGCCTTTTCCTTTTTTATGATTTATCGTTGTTAAAGGAGCTTCAACTCTTCAACCCTGTTGCACAGCTGCCTTACATGCTCTGCGCTTGCCTTGAGAGCCTCAAGCTCCTCTTCGGTCAGTTTGAATTCCACAACCTCCTCAACACCGCTCTGGCCAAGTCGTGCAGGAAGACCGACATAGAGATCCGGATCAAGACCATATTTGCCCTGCGTTTTAACAGCACACGGCAGTATGTCTTTGGTATCCTTTACTATCGCCTCTACCATCTGAACAATGGCAGAGCTTGTGGCATAGAAGGCTGAGCCGGTTTTGAGCAGGCTTACGATTTCACCACCACCCTTTCTTGTTCTCTCAACCAGCCTATCGATCGTCTCCTTGTCAAATATCTCTGTAATGGGCACACCCCTTACAGTTGAGTATCTTGTAAGCGGCACCATGTCATCACCGTGACCACCCAGCGTAATTGCCTGGACGGCCTTAACACTAACACCTGCCTCCCAGGCTATGAAGCGTGCAAAGCGTGTGGAATCGAGGCAGCCAGCCTGTCCGAAAACCCTGTTGTCAGGAAAACCACTAACCTTCTTTGCTGTATACACCATTGCATCAAGCGGGTTTGTGACAACAATAATAATCGCGTTAGGTGAGTACTTTACAACGTTTTCCGTGACCTCTTTTACAATCTTGACGTTTGTAGAAAGCAGATCATCCCTGCTCATGCCCGGCTTTCTGGGCATACCGGAGGTTATGATGACGATGTCGGAGTTTTCCGTGTCTTTGTAGTCGTTTGTACCGATAATCTCCGTATCGAAACCCTCGATTGGTGCTGCCTCCATCTCGTCGAGGGCTTTACCCTGTGGCATACCTTCAATAATGTCGACAACAACCACCTCTTTTGCCAGCTCCTTTTCGGCAAGCCTCATCATGGTGGTTGCACCAACCTGCCCCGCACCAATCACACTAATCTTGCAATTTGCCAACATAGCTAAACCTCCCAAATATAATTTTCCTCATTTTGTTCCCAATTCTTTGTCGATTCTACACCCTAATTGTCACATGTGTCAACTTTTTTATAGGTATTTAAACATGGTAAACCCTATCCCATTTAAACAAAGCAAAGGTTAAGTTTCTAACCGTTAATCGAATAAACAGGTAGATTTTAGTGCACCCTTAACAAATGCCTTTGGAAGAACAAAAGGGTGTTGAATTTTAACACCATTTTTGTATACTGCATGGGCTAATTGGGAAAAGGAGGTTACAAATGAAAAGAACATATCAACCTCACAACACAAGAAGGAAAAGAACCCACGGTTTCAGGGCACGCATGAGAACACCCGGTGGAAGAAAGGTGCTCTCAAGAAGAAGAGCCAAGGGAAGGAAAAGATTAACAGTCTAAAGCCCCGCTACGAGACGCTAAAAAGCGGTCAGTTTAAGAGGGTCTATAGCACGGGCAAGAAAATTGTAACACCCTATTTTGTCCTGTTCCACGCAAAAGAGGCAGATTTCAGGGTCGGTTTTGTGGCAAGTAGAAAAATCGGTAAGGCACATGAGAGAAACAGAGCAAAAAGGCGTCTCAGGGAGGCTCTCAGGCTGAATCAGAACAACATCAATAGCGGCTGGATAGTTCTGGTTGCGCGTAGAGCTTGCCTTGCTGCAGACTTCAAAGATCTACAGGAGAGCCTGTTAAAGGCGTACAGGCAGGCAGTTTATGAAGGTGTCAAAAATAGCATCTGAAGCGGTAATAGGGCTTATTAGATTTTACCAGCGATATATATCTCCTCTACATCGGCCCACCTGTAGATTCTATCCAACATGCTCAAGCTATGCTATTGAAGCAATTAGAAAATTCGGACTCCTGCAAGGGGGGTTAATGTCTATATACAGGTTGCTCAGATGCGGACCGTGGACTGCGGGTGGCTATGATCCACCGGATAAACCATTATTCAAGTTCAAGAGCTTTAAAAAGAGGTAGCAGATGGGTAGCAACGAAAAAAGGGCGCTTATAGCCATAGCCATAACATTTGTATTGATTACGATCTACAGTTACTATTTCATGCCTTCACCAACAAACCAAACAACGGCCAAGAAGGCGAAACAGACACAGCACGTAACACAGAGAAAGCCAGAGCAGATCTCGAAGATTACCACGGTTGCTTCAAAAGCAAAGCGGCAGGAGAGCTTCGCTGTCGTTGACACCTCTCTTTACACTATCGAAATCTCCAACAGGAACGGAGCCATAAAAAAGTTTGTGCTGAAGAAATACAAATTGAACAAAAAGCCGGTGACGCTGGTTGTGAGTGAAGGTAAGTACAACACAATGGAGACTGTCTTTAAAGATAGAAACATACAGAGAATCGAAGAAAATCTTAGCTACAAATTCAGCACAAACCATATTCAGCTGAAAGCCGACCACCAGAAGGCAACGCTAACACTCACCAAACGCTCGGGTAAAATAACGATAACCAAGAAATTCACATTCATAAACAATACCTACGCAATAGACTACAAGGTAACGGTGAAAGAAAACGGCAAACCCATAAAGGAGGAGTTCTCCATCTATGCGGGTCCGGATCTTGGTGATCTTGTAAAGAGCAAATACTCCCATCTGGGGGCAGTTGCCCTTGTCAACGAGAAGAAAATCAGAAAGGACAATAAAATAAAACCTGACGAAAATATCAACTGGATAGCCCTTGAGAGTAAGTACTTCTGTTTTGCTTTTCTTCCGGTGAAAAGCAACACGCTTACCGCAGGCTATACGAGCATAGACTCAGCTCACTACATCTACGCCAACCTCTTTACGCCAGCAGAGCTTGAGATCTATGGCGGACCCAAAAGCAAAGAGGCAATAGCCTACGTGGACCACAAGCTGGAAAAGATCATTCGATTTGGTATGTTTGGATTTATCGGCAAACCGCTTCTTGCTGTTCTCAATTTCTTATACTCGATTGTTGGTAACTACGGTGTTGCCATCATCATTCTGACTTTTCTGATACGCATTCTCTTCTATCCTCTCAGCTATAAATCGTATAAATCAATGCGCGAGATGACAAAACTGCAGCCAAAACTGAAGGAGCTTCAGGTAAAATATAAGGACAAACCCGAGTTGCTAAACAAGGCAACTATGGAGCTGTACAAAAAGCATAAGGTGAATCCATTCGGTGGATGCCTTCCCATGCTCATCCAGATACCGGTTTTCTTTGCGCTCTACAACGTGCTCCTCAATGCCATTGAACTGCGAGGTGCACCTTTTGTTCTCTGGATTACCGACTTGAGTGCCAAAGACCCGTACTACATACTACCAATAATCATGGGCTTGACCATGTTCCTCCAGCAGAAACTGGCGCCACAGGCAATGGATCCAAGGCAGCAGAAGATCATGATGTTCTTGCCGCTTGTTTTCACTATAATGTTCTTAAACTTTCCGTCCGGACTGGTTCTATACTGGACCACAAACAATATTTTGACAATTATTCAGCAGCTAATAGATTCTAAAATCCTGCAGGCAAAAGAACAGAAGCGCCATGCCGGTGCATGACGACGATACAATTGCAGCGATAGCAACCGGAAATGTTACTGCAGCAATTGGTATCATACGTATATCCGGCAAAAATGCATTCGAAATCCTGGAAAGGGTATTCACAAAAAAGCCCCCTTACGAGCATAGAAGAATCTACTACGGGCATATTACAACTAAAAGCGGGGATATTCTTGACGAAGTCCTCGTCTCAGTTTTCAAAGCACCACATTCGTACACCGGCGAAAACACAGTGGAGATAAGTGCTCACGGCGGTGTTGTGGTACTAAATGCACTCCTTGAGCGCATACTGGAGGCAGGAGCAAGACTTGCACAGCCAGGTGAGTTCACAAAGCGCGCTTTTCTAAACGGAAAGCTTGATCTATCCCAGGTCGAAGCTGTTGAAAAGATAATCTACTCACGATCAAAACGGGCACTCCTTGTGGCGCAAAGGCAACTAAAAGGCAGATTTTCCAACAGACTGAATACCATAAGGGAAGAGATACTTCTGCTTATGGCTGAAAACGAGGTTAGAATAGATCATCCCGAAGAAGAGCTAAGCTCCATGAGCGACGATGAGCGAATAGAAAGGCTGAAAAAAATAAAGGATGAGCTTGAGGAGCTGTACCGTGCCGCAGAGCATGGTGATCTGCTGTTCGAAGGTGTTGTTCTGGCTCTTGTAGGCAAACCCAATGTTGGCAAATCAAGCCTTTTAAACAGGCTGATGGGTTATGAGCGTGCTATTGTCACAGAGATACCCGGTACAACAAGGGACGTCGTTTCTGAAAGTTTTACCATCTCAGGCATTCCTGTAAAACTGCTCGATACTGCTGGAATAAGAAAAACAGATGATATCGTTGAGAGTCTCGGGGTTGAGCGAAGCAAGGATGCAATTAAACAGGCAGATATCATCCTTTTTATCTACGATGCGTCAACCCCGCCTGACGATGAGGATCGTCAAATATTAAATGACGCCCTACAAACCGGAAAACGGGTCATTGCTGTAGCAAATAAGATAGACTTAGCCGAGAAAATCCATAGTATTGAACATGATGAGTTGGTGTTTGTCTCCTGTAAGACAAAAGAGGGGCTCGACAAACTGAGGCAGAAGCTTGAAAGTGCTGTTGCTGGCGATTTTAGCGATCAGGATGTCGTATCCTTGAATGCCTCTCAGAAGCAGAGCCTCAAAAAAGGCATAGAATCCTGTCAACAATTAATTGACAATATTAAAGCACAGGCTGATCCAGCGATTATAGGAGTTGACTTTTTGAGTCTTGTGGATAATCTTGATGAGGTGATAGGCAGAATAACAAACGAGGATATGCTTGACGTTATGTTTAGAAACTTCTGCATAGGCAAGTGATGTTTCACGTGAAACATCGGAGGAGTTGATGCTGTATCCAAAAAGCTACGATGTGATCGTTATAGGCGGTGGTCACGCTGGCTGCGAGGCAGCACTGATATGTGCACGTCTTGGCGTCTCAACACTGTTATTAACCATATCCCTTGACTCCATCGGCGCAATGAGCTGTAATCCGGCTATTGGTGGTCTGGCCAAAGGTCATCTGGTCAGAGAGGTGGATATATTCGGCGGAGAAATGGCGAGGAACATCGACGAGACAGGAATACAGTTCAAGATACTCAACAGGAGCAAGGGTCCTGCCGTATGGTCTTCAAGAGCCCAAGCAGATATGACCGCCTATAAACTGAGAATGAAATACACACTTGAGCATCAGAATAACCTTGACGTAAAGCAAGAAACCGCAGATGAGATTGTCGTTGAGGACGGTAAGGTTTGTGGAGTTATTACCAATCTCGGAAACGAGTACAGATCAAAGGCTGTAGTGATAACAACCGGTACATTCCTCAAGGGAAAGATATTTATCGGTCTGGATACATTCAAAGCTGGCAGAGCGTGGGAGCCACCCTCTGAAAAGCTATCGGATAGCTTGAAGAAACTCGGATTAAGAATAGGCAGGCTAAAGACAGGAACAACACCCAGGCTGGATGCTCGAACCATCAATTTTGATGTTCTAACACCGCAACCTGGCGATGAGAATCCTGTGCCCTTCTCGTTTCGTACCGTCAATTTCAATCCACCCAACGTTCCATGTTACCTGACCTACACAAACGAAAAAACACACAAGATTATTCTGCAAAATCTTGACCAATCTCCACTCTATAGCGGACTTGTGGAGTCAGTAGGACCTCGATACTGCCCATCCATAGAGGACAAAGTAGTCAAGTTCTACCAGAAAACCCAGCATCAGATTTTCCTGGAACCACAGGATGCTAAGTCAAACGAGATCTACGCAGACGGGCTGCACACATCCATGAGCTACGAGGTCCAGCTCAAGTTTTTACGCACCATGAAGGGCTTAGAAGAAGTGGAAATTATGAGGCCCGGTTATGCCATTGAGTACGATTTCGTTGATCCGACGCAGCTTAAACATACACTTGAAACCAAAAGGATCAAAGGACTCTTCCTGGCAGGACAGATTAACGGCACAAGTGGCTATGAAGAGGCTGCAGCCCAGGGTATTATCGCAGGCATAAATGCGGCGTTCTACATCATGAAAAAGCCACCATTTACAGTTGGTAGGGATGAAGCCTACACAGGCGTTCTGATAGATGATCTTGTGACCAAAGGAACTAAAGAACCATACAGGATGTTCACATCCCGTGCGGAGTATAGATTGATCCTAAGGGAAGACAACACACACCTCAGGCTGGCCAGAAAATCGTATGAAGCAGGCTTGATCTCAAAGGAAGAGTTCCAGATGATTGAAGAGCAAAGAATCAAAATCAAAGAAACAATCGAAAGGCTTAAAAAAACCCACGTATATCCAACTGCAGATGTGAACGCAAAACTCAAAGAACTGGGCAGCGAGGTTATAAAAACAAAGACCGATCTTGCAAAACTAATGAGACGAACCGAAATGAACTACGATAAGTTGAGAGAACTTGTGCCTGCACTGGAAGAGCTTGATCCCTATATCAAACAAGAAGTGGAGATAGATCTCAAATATGAGGGCTACCTAAATCTTCAGAAACAGCAGATCGAAAAGTTCAAAAAATACGAAAGCCTCACAATACCGGAAGATTTCGACTACACAAAGATAGCCGGTCTGTCCAATGAGGTTCGCGGTAAACTAATGGAGATAAGACCACGATCAATCGGACAGGCAAGCAGAATACCTGGTGTCACACCAGCAGCCATTGCTATCTTAGTGGTACACCTGCGTAAAACAGATGGAAACAGATTTAAAAGCACTGCTTGATACCACTTTCAGAAGAGCAGGTGTATATCCTGCAGACACACAGCAGTTCATATCCTACATTGAAACGCTGAAAAAATGGAACAAACACATCAATCTCTACTCGAGAAAACTCAACTGCGACAGTGAGCTTATCAATATCCTCATTGCTCCATCACTACTGTTCTTTAAAATTACTGAGCAGCTATCACTCAAGCGTATTATCGATGTGGGAAGCGGTGCGGGCATACCAGGACTAATCATAAAACTCACAAATCCCGCCCTCGATGTTGTGTTGGTTGAGCCAAACGCAAAGAAAAGCGCCTTCCTATCTTACGTCTGCGCAAAACTTGGTATAACCTGCAGCATTTGCAGAACCCCTCTCGAACAGGTAGAAGAGGGCGGATTCGACGTAGCGACCGTAAGGGGATTAAAGCTAACCGGCGATATGATCAGCGCATTAAAAGAAAAAAGCAGGTGGCTTGTAGCATTTGAGGCACCGACAAACCACCTGCCCCTTCCTTCTGTTGCGTCCGCTTCGACAAACCGGATCAGAGCAACGCTATACAGATTATAGAACCGGAGGGCTTACAACCCATATAGTCTCAACATCAACATCCCCCACATTCCTGTAGGAGTGAGGCAGTGTACTGGAGAAATAGAAACTGTCGCCAGGCTCAAGCACTTTAACCTGATCGCCTACACGTAGCTCAAGCTTGCCTTTCAAGATATACCCAAACTCCTCGCCCGGATGCTTATGCTCTTTCATGGATGCACATCCAACCGGTATCACCTTGTAGAGCGGCTCCATCGACTTATCCGATATGCGAGAGACTAAAAGTTCTGCGTAAATGTGACTTCCCGGGTATATGATCTGCGTTCTTTCTCCTTTGGACAAGAAGATCTTATCCTGACCGCGCTCATCAGACAAAAGATCCCTTATCTGAACATCGAGAGCGTTAGCTATTTTCTGGAGCACGCTAATAGACGGCACGGCTTTACCGGTCTCTATCTGAGAGATATAAGCATCCGTGCAACCTACGCGCTCGGCGAGCGCTTTAAGGGTCAAACCCAGCTTTTTCCTTCTGGTCTTAATCTTTTCTGACATGTTCATAGGATACTTCCTCCATCTCTCCCAACAATTAGGGTGTAAGTATAAAAAAACGGGGGGTTTTTGTCAACCCCCCGCTATCCTATGCTTACCCCCTACTCCGCGGCTGTAAACTGGGGCTTTATACCCTCCCATGAGCCATACCAGGCAAGGAAAGCGGTTATTATACCCGTCCATCCACCGATGCGGGTAATACCAGTGCTACCGGAGTAGTGCCCCAGTACCAGCAGTATGAATGTAATCTCAAGTACGACGAATATCGCAATCAAAGTGCCGTGTTTGGAAAAGAACGTAAGTATCGTCATGTAGGTCGTAAAGATGGTCCAGGCCAGCAACGTAATGCCAAGAGCATCACCAAAGGCCTTTCCCGGAATAATACCGATCTTCATGAAAATTACTAAGAATGCCAGTGCCATCCAGAATGCACCGTATGAGCTGAATGCCGCCACACCAAATGTGTTACCGGTCCTGAACTCAAGAATACCAGCTACTAACTGAATCAAGCCACCGTAGAACATTGCAAGTGGCACCATGGCCCACAGGCCACCCTCGTTAGGTATCAGCCCTGCATTCTGGCAACTGAGAACAAATGTCGTTAGAGCAAACCCTGCCAACCCTAAAGGACCAGGATTAGCAACTTTTCCCTCAGCCATAAAACACCTCCACTCCAAAGATAATAGGAAACATCAACCCTCATTTAATTATTTGTATGAATTTTATTGATTTTTTTTCGAAAGTCAAGAAAAATTAATTGCCACTTAAAACTTAGACCTGCCGCGTGTTACAAGCAGATAGAAGTCCAGTTTTGTAGTATCGGATCTCACGATAGCACGTGGAATCTCTAAAGATGAATCTCGTTGTGGATCAAATATTCGCTGCCCGATGATATAGGCTCTTTCTATGCCACAGGAGCGCACAATTTTAAGCACACGGCTATCATAATCGCCGAAAGGATAGGCAAAATCACGCACGCCACAAAACGCCGACAGAATCCTTAAAGATTGGTCCACCTGGTATTTTATCTCATTGTCACTTAATGCAGATAGCTTAACATGCTCATGAGAATGCGAACCAATCCTCATTCCGAGGGCAAGCAACATGTCTATCTGCTGCGCGCTCATCATTTGTATTCCGTCAAGCTGTGAGCCTATGTAGGCTGTGGATATAAAAAAGATGCCTCTAAAGCCTTCGTTTTTCATGATCTCTGCAGCAGAAAGGTTGTCATAATAGCCATCATCGAACGTTATAATCACAAACCTTTTCCTCTTCCATAATCCACTTTCAACGATGGATTCAAGCTCTTCTGGCAATATGGATACATAGCCCATCCGTTTAAGAAACCTCAACTGCCATCTGAAAGTTTCTGGGCTAACTGCGAATTTTCCCACACCCGAGGGTCTCTTTTCGTTGCTCACACGGTGATAGAGCAAGACAAGAACACCCTTTTTCGGTACCCTGAAAAAATTGAAACGAGCAAGAAACACGATCAGAGCAAGGAAAAACAACGCTATGTACACCATCAGCGCTCCTGCATCTCGATGAGCTTTGCGTACTTCACAAAGGTGTAAAAGCTCGAAAGAGTAGCATAGAGCATACCCTCATAGCCATCAAGGAACGCCCCTTTTAACACTATGCGTTTGAAAAGCTCAAATGAAATGCGCAAAAAGGGAAAAAGCTTCGAAACCCTTTTTTCTGCTTCGTGATGCTTCTTCGCTATCAGCGTGGTATATTTGTTGAACTTCTCAAGATAATCACTTAAGTCCCTGTAGCTGTAATGAAGCATAACGCCCTTCAGTTTGCCCGTTTTACAGTGACAAACAGCACGCTCGTGAACACCACTCTCGTCAAAACGACATACCTCTTTTTTAAAAAGTCGTAAGTGGTAGTCTGGGTATGTGCCACCAAACCTCAAAGGCTTACCGAGGAAAACGAGCTGAATGTTTATAAGATAGGCATCAAAGGCGGGTCTGGAAATTGCAGAAATGATACTATCGCGCAAACTGCTGGTTACCACCTCATCTGCATCAACACTCAACACCCAATCGGTCGATAATCTGGAGATGGCGAAATTTTTCTGCTTTCCATAACCTTCCCAGCGCTTCACGTACACCTTATCGGTGTAGCGCCGGGCTATATCGATTGTGTCGTCCGTGCTACCAGAATCCACTACAACGATTTCATCGCAAAACGAGACACTCTCCAGTGTCCTTGCGAGCGTCTCGGCCTCATTGAGTGTAATGATAGCACAGCCGACACCCATTACTCACCAAGGAGTCTCTTCCTTGCCTCCTGGCTCATCATATTCGGGTTCCATGGCGGATCCCAAACAATATCCACAAACACATCCTTTGCCCCGATGCTCTCAAGCTTGGACACTATCTCATCCTGAATCGGAGCAATCAAGGGACAGCCCGGTACAGTTAACGTCATGACGATCTTTACCCTGTCCTCATCATCCACATCCACAGAATAGAGAAAACCGAGATTTACAATATCCAATCCGATTTCCGGGTCGATCACATCGTAGAGTGCCTCAATCACATCCTTCTTCGTTAATTTACCCATAGACTAAACATACTCCTTTTTCGTTAGCCTGAAATTTAACACATTTTTTGCATCCTTTAAGGGTTTCTGCTCCCTCTGGATCTTTTTTCTGAGCTGCTTAACGATATCAGAATCTTCTTTTAAGAATTTGATTGTAAGGATGTTGTCTATGTTCATTATAATCAGGCTGCCCTTGTATATAGAATCCCCTGCGTCCAGTGGGGTTAGTTTGAGTTTTCCGTTTTCGTCCTTCTGACAAAGATGTACGTTATTCAGCTTCAGTCCCATATACGCCTGCTCTTCAAGAAAGAGCATGAAGTCATCCTCATCGGTTATATCGTAGGTGCCACTGACAGATCCTATATAACTCTCACCATTACTCAAATCGATTTTTATCCAGATCTCACCCATTTTCAAAACCTCAATCAAGTGGTAATTTATCTAAAATATTATACTCTCGCTCAAAAGCGCCAGCCAACCTGAAAATAACATCTTCCCTAAAAACGTTCGCCATTATCTGCAATCCGACCGGCAGGTTATTCTGTGTCAACCCATTCGGTATACTTATGGCTGGTATAGCCGCAAGATTTGCCGGGATTGTGAATATGTCCGAAAGATACATCTGCAGCGGATTATTCACCTTTTCACCTATCTTGAACGCCTCCGTTGGCGTTGTTGGCGCTATTATGGCATCGTAGCTTTTGAATACCTCATCAAAATCCCTCTTTATCAGCCCTCTTAGCTTCTGAGCCTTCAGATAGTAATCATCGTAGTAACCGCTCGAGAGCACGTATGTGCCCAACATAATCCTTCGTTTAACCTCATCACCAAAGCCATCGGATCTGGTCCTTACGTACATATCCCTCAAATCATTGTAGTCTTCTGCTCTAAAGCCGTACTTAACGCCGTCGTACCGCTCCAGATTGCTTGACGCCTCAGCGGGCGCGATAATGTAGTAATCGGAAACTGCATACTTCGCATGCGGCAGGTCCACGCTCTCAAGCTTACAGCCCAGCTTTTCGAAAATCCTAATGCTATCCTCCATGGCACGCTGGACGCCCGCCGAGCAGTCCCCGAACACCTTATCGTATACAGCCACCTTCATGCCGGCGACAGGCATATCAACGTAGCGCGTAAAATCCTCAACAGGCACATCAGCGCTCGTAGAGTCCATCGGATCCCTGCCGGCAATAATTGTAAGCAGAATTGCGGCATCCCTAACGTCTCGCGTTACAGGACCGATCTGATCAAGACTCGATGCGAATGCAACAAGTCCGTATCTTGAGACTCTACCGTATGTGGGCTTAAGACCCACAACGCCACAAAGGGCAGCCGGTTGCCTGATCGAGCCGCCCGTATCCGATCCAATGGCTGCTATAGCCTCGCCACAGGCAACAGCAGCTGTACTGCCGCCACTTGAGCCACCCGGTATCCGTGTGGTATCCCACGGATTGCGCGTCGTACCAAAGTACGATGTCTCGGTCGATGATCCCATGGCGAATTCGTCAAGGTTGGTTTTTCCAATGAAGGTTGCACCTGCAGCTTTGAGTTTTTTCACACATGTTGCATCAAATATTGCACGGTAATTGTGAAGTATCCTCGATGAGCAGGTGGTTGTTTTGTCCTTTATATGGATGTTATCCTTTATAGCCACAGGTAAACCAGAGAGCAGATTGTTTTCTATATGCTGTGAATACTCCTCATACTCTTCAAAAACCGTAACATAAGCGTTTATTTCATCATCCTTCTTTCTTATGCGCTTAAGCAGGTCCTCGTAAACATCCCGTGGCGTTATTTCGCCGCCGTTAACAAGCTCTATCAATTCGTGAAGAGTCTTCCTGTAAAGCATTGAAAACCCCTATATGACCCTTGGCACCTTGAAGAAACCTTCCGCCTCTTCAGGTGCGTTCTTCAGGATCTCCTCTCGATCGGTTGAAGGTTTTAGCTCATCGTCCCTGAAGACATTCTTGAGCTCTGTGATATGAAACGCCGCCTCCTGATCGGACAGATCAAGGGCGTTTATCTCCTCCATATACTGTAGTATATCATTGAACTGCGCAGCAAATCGATCAACGTCCTCATCCTTAAGCTCAAGCATAGCAAGGCGTGCTATTCGCCTTACCTCTTCTGAGGTTATCATCCCTATAACCCTCCTTCTGGATACACCACCCTACTTAAAAACAGCCCCTCAGGCGGAGCTTTGTACGCCTTAATTTCCGCCTGTCTGTCGATTATATTACCACTCATATCCATTTTCAAGCGCTTTGTCCCAAACGCTACAAGCAAACCAACAATATTTCTAACCATGCCTCTCAGGAATGCGTTTGCCCTGATGTGAACAACCACAAAACCCCTTTTTCTTGAGACCCGCAGGAAATAAACGACTCTTCTGCAATCTTTTTCCGCTGGTTCATTTGCAACAAAAGAAAAATCCTTATATCCCACAAACTGCTGCGAGGCCAACCTCATCAATCCTATATCAAGGGGTGTTCCAACCCACCAGCTGTACCTGTACAGAAAAGGACTAGCACGCTCAGAGTTGTGGATGAGGTAAGTGTACTCCCTGTATAGTGCGCTGTATCTGCTATGAAAGCTATCGGGCACACCTTTAAGCTCACACACCCTGATATCGGGCGGCAGCAAAGAGTTTAGCCCCTTAATTAGCCCATCTGGCGGTATGTAAAAGGGTGAGGAAAAATCTATGTACTGCGCAAGGGCATGAACACCAGCATCCGTTCTGCCAGCAAAGTTTATCCGTACGGGCCTGTTGTAAATGCTGGAAAGAGCGGCTTCTATCCTCCCCTGAATCGTATCTGCGTCCGGTTGGATCTGAAACCCGCTATAAGCGGTACCGTCGTAGGCGATGCGTGCGCAGAGCCGTGCTATAGCGCACTACCTCCGACAAGAATTGAAGGTATTCTCAGTGTGGGCTCACCATCTGTTACAGGCACCCCCTGACCGGACTTGCCACAGGTGCCCACCTCAACACCAAAGTCGTTTCCCACCATGTCTATTTCCCTGAGCACCTTTGGGCCGTTGCCCACAAGCGTTGCACCCCTGACCAGGTGACCCACCTTACCGTTTTCTATTTTGTAGCCCTCGCTCACCTCAAACACGAAGTCGCCTGTAACAGGATTCACCTGTCCGCCGCCCATCTGCTTTACAAGCAACCCATCATCCACACTGGCAACGATCTCTTCTGGATCATCGTTTCCCGGCAGTATGTAGGTATTGGACATCCGAACAACAGGCACGTGCTTGAAGGAGGCTCTGCGTGCATTACCGGTAGACTCCATCCCGCTAATCTTTGCATAGGTTTTATCGAACATGTAGCCCTTTAGAACGCCATTTTCGATAAGCAACGTATTCTGCGCAGGCGTGCCTTCATCATCAAAAAGGTACGAGCCGCGCATGCCCGGTCTGGTTGCATCATCGACCACACTTATCTTGGGAGACGCTACCTGCTGTCCTACCCTGTCCTTGTAAACGCTCATGGATTCATAAACCAGGTCTGCCTCCAAACCGTGACCCACTGCTTCATGTATCATCGTACCACCGGCACTGCTTGAGAGTACCACGCTCATCTTTCCCGCCTTAAGCGGTGGTGCATCAAGCAGCTCAATGAGCCTCTCTCGCATCCCTGCTACAATCCCCTTAAAATCAACACCTTTCAAATAATCAGAGCCACCAAGTACGCCAAGAGGCCGTCTCAGGCTCTGTACCACATCACCCTTCTTGGCTGTCATTTCGATAAAAAGGGTCGTGTACGTGAGTGTCTGGGAGAGGTGCTTCATCTGCTCGTTGTATATCTCCACACGACGCTGCTTTTCAGAATAGGTAATACTAATCTGCTTGATCAGATCCGATGCATAGCCAGTCTCATTAATCGTCTCAAATATCTCCTTAAGGTATTCATCCTCTGCAGGATAGCCCCCATACAATTCAAGCCCTTTTTCTGGTGCTACAGTGGTCAAATGCACACCCTCTGTCGGTTCAGCTATCCCGGTAAGAAAACGAGCAAGGGAATAAACAGACGATTCCGATGAATCTGTAGAGGAGGCGAAAAGCGTGGAGAGCCCCCTGGTCAGTCTTACACCAACTCCACCCAGCTCACCCACGCTCATCCGCTCCACCTTGCCGCTTTTAATCTCCACCACCTTCAGGGTGGTCTGTTCCACAAAGATGTCATAGAAATCGCTTTTGGAAGCTCTCAAAAGAGCAAGGCTATCTTCATACATAAGCAGTCACACTCCAGTTCGCGCTTCTGGCTACCTTCCCAACTTCTCTTCAAGCTTCTTAATGTTAACTATTGTCTGCATCACACTATCAGGGTTAAGGCTCATGGAATCGATGCCCTCGCGAACGAGGAACTCAGCAAAGTCAGGAAAATCGCTTGGACCCTGCCCGCATATTCCCACGGGCTTGCCATGCCTGTGGGCAGTTTTTATCAGCATCGATATCATTCTCTTCACGGCTATATGCCTTTCGTCGAACAGATGAGCAACAAGCCCTGAATCCCTATCTATGCCGAGTGTAAGCTGTGTCAGATCGTTGGAGCCTATAGAGAAACCGTCAAATATCTCGGCAAATTCATCGGCACAGATCACGTTACTTGGAATCTCAGCCATCACGTAAATTTCAAGCCCATTCTCCCCCTGCACCAGACCATTTTTTCTCATCTCTTCGATAACACGCTTACCCTCCTCGGGCGTCCTGCAGAAAGGTATCATCAAGGCCACGTTGGTTAAGCCAAATTCCTCCCTAACCTTCTTCATTGCTCTGCATTCAAGGGCAAAACCCTCACGGTAGGCATCCGAATAATAACGCGATGCACCCCTGAAGCCTATCATCGGGTTTTCTTCCTCTGGTTCGAACTCCGCCCCACCGATTAGATTTGCATACTCGTTGGTTTTGAAATCGCTCATTCTGACAAGTATCTGATTGGGATAGACGCTTGCTGCAAGCATTGCCACACCCTCAGCAAGCTTATCCACAAAGTAGCTCGGTTTATCCTCGTAACCAACGGTCAGCTTCTCTATGATCTGGCGTGCGCGCTCATCTTCAAGCTCATCAAAATGGATTAGCGCAAGCGGATGAACCTGTATGAAGGAGCTAATAATAAACTCCATTCGCGCCAGTCCAATGCCATCGTTAGGTATGCCAGCGCTTGCAAGGGCTATGGCAGGGTTACCCAGATTCATCTTGATCTGGGTTTTGGGTTTTTCTATCTTTGATAGATCCACAACCTCAACATCGTAATCCAGTTTACCCTCATACACGTAACCTACCTCACCTTCAGCACAGGAGACTGTTACCTCCTGGCCTGTGGCGAGCTTCTCAGTTGCATCAGAACAACCAACTATGGCAGGAACACCCAGCTCTCGAGATATTATTGCCGCATGGCATGTTCTGCCACCCCTGTTTGTAACAATGGCAGCAGCCTTTTTCATGATGGGCTCCCAATCCGGGTCGGTCATATCCGTTACCAGTACCTCGCCTGGCTGGAAGCGATCCATCTCTTCTGGTGTTTCGATTACATGCACTCTGCCTGTGGCTATCTTGCTTCCCACTGCGATACCTTCAACAAGCACCTTCCCTTTTTCTTTTAGCCTGTATGTCTCAAGCACGCTTAGATTCTTTCTGGATTGCACCGTCTCAGGTCTTGCCTGAAGCACAAAGAGCTGCCCTGTTTTCCCATCCTTTGCCCACTCTATATCCATCGGTGTGTATCTACCGTTCTTCTGCGTATAGTGCCTCTCAATCGCAATAGCCCATCTGGCAAGTGTAAGCACATCATCGTCACTGATACTGAACCTGGCACGCTCTTCAGGCGTGGTCTCAACGTCCTTTATGCCACCATTCTCATCGTATACAGCCTTGTTCAGCTTTGAACCGAGTCTCTTTTTTATTATTGCTCTATAGCCCTTCTCGAAGGTAGGTTTAAATACCATAAATTCATCGGGGTTAACCTTGCCGGCAACTATGTTTTCGCCTAAACCGTAGCTTGAGTTTATAACAACAACCTTATCGAATCCGCTTTCCGTATCTATGGAAAACATAACACCACTGGAAGCAAGATCACTGCGAGCCATCTTCTGAACACACACAGACAGTCCCACTTTGAAGTGGTCAAAACCCTTGTCGTGCCTGTACGATGTTGCTCGCTCGGTAAATATTGAGGCGTAGCAACTCTTAACATAGTGAATCACATTGTCCAACCCTCTAACATTCAGATAGGTATCCTGCTGTCCTGCAAAGGATGCATCGGGCAGATCCTCTGCCGTTGCAGAGCTCCTTACAGCAACATCGCTTTCCTTCTCACCATATTTAGCGCTAAGCTTTTCGTAGGCCTCCCTGATCTCAGCGTAGAGGTCGTCTGGCAGCTCGGCATTGAATATCAACTCTCTCGCTGCTGCAGTTTTCTTTCTTAGATCATTTATATCGTGAGTATCAAGGTCGGAAAGAGCCTCTGAGATCCTGTGTCGCAGGTCGTTATGATCCAGAAGATACCAGTAAGAATCTGCGGTAAGCGCAAAACCGAACGGCACATTAACGCCTTCGCTTTTAAGTTCCCTTATCATCTCTCCAAGCGATGCGTTTTTGCCGCCCACAAGTTTGACATCGTCAGCCCCCACCTCATCGAGCCATTTCACATACCTCACTGAAACACCCCCCAACGGTTTTCAGATAAACAACAATTCCCCCCTGCTTGAAAAAGCCATTGCAATACTACCACAGCATCATGTTTATTTCAATGCTTACCGGTAAAATTGTTATCCTTTAAGACATAAATCGAATTTGTGTCTGCTCAAAGCAGAGAATTGAAGAAATCTACTATGCGGCTGGAGAACTCCTCCTTTGAAAATCTTGCTGCAGTATCAGCAGATACCTGCTTCATGGGCTCAAGATCTACCAGCTCGTACCTGCTTAAAGCAGAGGCAAGCTCCTCAACGGTCGGCTTAACAACAGTTGCAACGCCTTTTAAAACCTCTGACAGACAACCTACATCCGTTGAAACAATTGGCAAACCACACGCAAGAAACTCAAGCGCCACCCTCGGTATTATCTCGCTTTCAACACTGGATATGACTCCAACATCGAAGGCACTCATGAACTCTGAAATATCGTCTCTTCGTTCATCCACAATCTTGATGCGTTCCCTGCACGGCGCCTGCGAGAGCAACGAGATTGCAGACACACCTTTGCTTTTGCCAACAATCACAAGCTTGCTGTTCACCGTAGCGCGGCAGAAAGACTCTATTAGAAGGTGGTATCCCTTGACCGGATCCAGCCTTCCAACAGCACCAAACAGCCGGATATTATCATCTACGTCAAGCATCCTTCTTATGCGCCTTCTGCCCTCTGGCAGATAACGAAATCTGTCCGTATCCACACAACCGTGTATTACGCCGAGCTTTCCAGCAAATCCGCGCCTGATTCTATCGCGTAGCTTAGCACAGGGGAGGATTATACCATCCAGACACCCGGGCGGACTCTTAAGCTGCCTGTCTTCCCCGAACACACGCACAAGGCTAAACTTTAGAGAACCCTTAAGTAGACACGCAAAGAAGGTCGCATCGCCGCGTATGGTCACAACAATATCAGGCTTAAATGCACCAAGCGTACGTGCAAACCTGAAGAAGGACCTTGCCTTATCCAGAGCACGAACCCCCCTGAGCGGCCCTATATGATACCTCTCTGTGTGTCTGGAGTCTCTATCAATGTAGCTGCCGGGTAAACAGAAAAGCGCGCAGTGATGCTTAAGGCTCAACGCCTCAAGCAGACAATGCCCGTAGTGGGTCAGGGCGCTATCCCATATCTCATCCAGAACAACGGCTATCTTAGCCATCTTTGCGCGTCTTCTTTTCCGTTTCGCCGGATATGTTAAAGCGGCGTCTCAACTCCGCAAAGACGGCTTCCGGTGCAATATCGTAATGGGCAAACCCCACAAGCATATGGAAGAGAAGATCGGCAGCTTCATAAACAATCTGACCTTGGTCTGCATCTTTAAGGGCAATCACAAGCTCCACCGCCTCTTCTCCAGTCTTTTTGGCTATCTCGTTTATGCCCTTTCTGAATAGCTTTGCCGTATATGACTGCTCGGGAAGCAGCGTTTTTCGCTCAATCAACAAATCGTAAAGTCTATCCATTACTCCATCGGCTCTCTCTACTCCATAGACAATGCCATCGAAATCGTCGTTTAACACAGGCTGGATCTCGCGTATCATGCCCCTGTAGAATTCCCTATAAAAACAGCTTCTGTGGTTTGTGTGGCACGCAGCTCCTCTTTGCTCTACCACATACAGCAATGTATCCTCATCACAATCAAACAGGATGCGTTTGATCCTTTGCGTGTGACCACTGGTTTGGCCTTTCATCCACAGAGTCTGCCGACTTCGCGAATAGTAGTGAGCATATCCGGTTTCCAGCGTTTTCCGTATCGCCTCCCGGTTCGCATAGGCAAGCATCAGAACATCCTTGCTGTAAAAATCCTGCACCACAACGGGCACCAGTCCACGTTCGTCGAACCGTATAATCTCCTCAAGCCTCACATGCTTCTCTTTGTCCACACTCAATCCTTCTTTATCTCGTAATAACATCTCTTTGGCGAAACAACCGTTCCTTCCTTCTTCAACTCCTTGATAATTGCTGAGACCTTCTTTGAGTCGAGATTGGCAATCTTGGCTATATCCCCTGTTCTTAAGGGCTTACCAGCCTCCTGAAGCGTTTTGATTACAAGGCTCTTATCGTCAGCCACAGCTCACCTCCTTGTGTGTTTTGTCAATAATATTTATTGCCGCATGTTTAGTCAACGGGAAGGCTTGAAAAAGCTTGATACACGACTAAAATCCTTTTCGCTATGGACTATGTAGGTAACATTATCAGACCCCCCAGCGAGGCAAACAGCATCATACTACAGGTAACGGTTGGCTGCTCACACAACAAGTGCATATTTTGCCCCACCTACAAAGGTGTGCGATTTGCACTCAAAGACAGGCAGACCATCTTAAACGATATAGAGTTTGCACGGCGCTATTTCAGGAATGCAGAGAGGCTTTTTATAACAGATGGGGATGCTCTGGTGCTGCCCACAGAAAAGCTACTCTGGCTTCTGGATAGGATCAACGAGCGGCTACCCTGGTTAAAGCGTATCGGTATATACGCAAACGCAAAGGCAATAGCCACAAAGAGCACAGAGGAGCTTAAACAGCTCAAGGAAAGAAAGCTCGGCATTATCTACTACGGCATAGAAAGTGGAGATGATGAAACGCTTGCGTTTGTAAAGAAAGGGGCAGATTCAAAGAAGCTGTTAGAGGAGGGTCTGAAGGTAAAGCAAGCTGGTATCACCCTCTCTGTAACCGTACTTCTGGGCGTTGCAGGTAAAAGACGCTCGCGCATACATGCCGTAAGAACGGGTCAGTTGCTTACACAACTCGATCCGGAATATGCAAGCGCACTCACACTCATCGTAGTTCCAGGAACACCCCTGTGGGAACTCTACCGTACCGGCTCTTTTGAGCTGCCTGACAAAATAGGCATGCTGAAAGAGCTAAAGGCAATGCTTGAACATACTCACATGAGCGGGGGGCTTTTTACAAGCAACCATGCCTCAAACTACCTGCCACTTAAGGTTAGAATGCCATCGGAAAAACAGGCGGCCCTCACACTCTTAGAGCGGGCAATAAAAGGGGAGATTCCGCTTAAGGAAGAATGGATGCGCGCGCTTTAGCCCCCGTTTAGCCTTGCAACGACAACTGATGCTTGTTATACTCCTTATAACAAAATCTTACACAGGAGTGCTATTATGGGCGCAAACATCGAAAGGGAAGGCGATCTTGTTAGGATTGCAATAGACGGCAGACTGGATTCCTTAAGCGCAGGTGACATAAGTAATCAAATCTTAGAAAACATCAAGGAGAGCGATAAATGCGTGATATTTGACCTATCAAGACTCGACTACATAAGTTCAGCCGGCTTACAGGTGCTACTGCTTGTCGCCAAACAGCTAAAAAGCGGAAAAGTCTATATCTACAAGCCAACAAAGATGGTTGACGATGTGCTAAAAATCTCGGGTTTTTACGGTTTTTTGTCAAAAACCGATTCACTGGAAGTGGATTAATGGCACGGTTTGACCTTAACAGGGATACGATAGCTGATGCCCTTGCCTACCTTGAGAGTTTCTGCAAGAAGTTAAATACCGATCCCGAATCCTGCCACAGAGCTATGCTCGTCTATGAAGAGCTCGTGACCAATGTCTTTACACACGCAAAGAAAGGCGGCGCAACGATGCTGGAAACCAGGGTGCAGATGGACAATGGAACCTTCTTGATCAATCTCATCTATGATGGAGAAAGGTTTGACCCTACAAAAGCTGGTAATATTGATCCCTCTTTGCCTCTTGAACAACGCACGGCTGGGGGCCTGGGTATATTTCTGGTGAAACAGTTTGCAACACGCTTTGAATACTCAAGGGAAAATAACCTAAACAGGGTAACAGTTGAGGTTAAATAGCATAAAAAACAAGCTTGTAGTATATCTCCTTGTTGGATTGATACCGGCTTTCGTGCTGATAGCCTACGTGGGTGAAAATTATGCACGACGCTACATACACAACGCCATTATAGCGCAAGCAAAGATGCTGGCACTGCGCTCAGCCAAAGAGATTGAGCATATCACAACGACCATCTCCCAGAAGCCGCAAACAGTGGCGGTGCTGGTGGAGCAGGGTTTACCCCTGAAACGCGTTTTAAATCTGATGCGCGATTACGTGAAAACAGACAGGCGCATCTACGGCATGGCACTGGCTTTTCTACCACAATACTCCCCAAACGGTAGCTACTACTGCCCATACTATTTCTTCAAGAATGGACATATTCACTACAAATCCCTTGTACCACCAGGTTACAACTACCTGAAGTTTCAATGGTTTAAAGAACCCCTTAAACTGGATAAGCCCCTCTGGAGCGAACCCTATTTCGATAAGGGCGGCGGCGAGATATGGATGAGCACCTATAGTGTGCCTGTGCATAACAAAAACGGCAAACCGATAGGCATAGCCACGGCAGATGCAAGCATAAGCTTCCTGTCAAGGATCGTCTCAAGAATACACGTTTTGGAAACGGGGGGTGCCTTTATAGTCTCAAATGCAGGCAACATACTTGCACCGCTCGGTGAAAAAACAGCAAACGGCAGTGTTAAACGCATTGTGGAAGCTATAAGATCCGGTTCTCTTAAAAGCCTAACAGAAAAGCTCGAAAACAACAGAAACAAATTTACTCGCATAACAGTGAAAAACATCACCTACTTTATCTACTCCCAGCCGCTCTACAACACAAACTGGAATATTGAGATCGTCTTTCCAGAAGGGGAGCTATTCCTGCCGCTAAAACAGCTTAACTATTATTTCTTTGCTATAATTCTTATTGGCACCCTGATTATTGCATTTATCGTCCTCTCTGTCTCAAGTACCACCACGCGCGACATCAACAAGATAAGGGAGATCTCATCAAAAATAGCCAGTGGTAACTTTGATGTACCAATCCCTGACGGACTAAGCGATGAAGCCCTAAATGTTGCCCAGGCACTAAAAACCATGCAGGCTTCCTTGAAACAGTACATCCAGAAAATAGAAGAGGGTGCTCGCATGGAAAGGGAACTACAACTTGCGAGGGCAATCCAGCAGACATTCATACCGGGAGAGATGGATAGGGTTGTTGAGGGAATACATATAAGAACCGTAAGCCTCCTTGCTAAAGAGGTAGGAGGTGACTTCTACGGGGTTGCACCTGTAGGCAATTCAAAAACCCTCTTCTACCTGGGGGATGTATCCGGCAAAGGCGTTCCAGCCTCCCTGTATGTAGCCGTTGTGAAAAATACGATAGACATACTCCTTATGAGCGAACACGATCCTGCCAACCTTGCCTTTCTGTTAAACAACCATATGGCTCGCCTCTCCAGCGGTGGTATGTTTGCAACGATGTTTGTGGCAATACTGGATAGAGCAAAAGGCAGTTTAACCTACTGCAATGCCGGGCACCTGCCACCACTTCTTCTGAACAAGTCGGGCATCTCTTCACTTCTGCTAACGGGCGATCCGCCCATTGGTGCACTTGCAAACCTGCGATTCAAAGCAAAAACGATTGAGCTCAAATACACCGAAGCAATTATCGTCTATAGCGACGGACTAACAGAGGCACACAACGAAAAGGGTGAGTTGCTTGGCGAAGAGGCAGTTTGCAGATGTATTCTGGAGAAAAGAAAAAAGGGGAGCCTGCTGGAGTCCCTCATCGAGTTGCAGCGCAACTTCTGCGGTTCAGCAGGCCTTTACGACGACACAACGATCATGGAAGTCAAACTACACTCTACCAGCGATCCTTAAGCCCACACCATCTTCTCAACCTTTCGTAGGCTATGGTTCGTGGTATATTGGGCATCTCAGCAGGACCTGGATTCTTCATGTAGAACGCATTGACCTCGTAAACCGTGCCCCTTTCTCCTTTTTGTGTGGCCATTTTTCCCAATCTCACAAGATCCACAATCAGACCTGCAAGCGCAGGACTATCGTTTATCCTTGCATTTACTATAAGCTCGTCAATGGCACCATTGAAGCTCACATACTCCATATGGAGAGAGACAAACTTCTTGTCACCCAGTGTCTCAAGGTATCCGGTTGGTTTGATGTAGTGAGGCACATCGTAGCCCAGTATATCCTTTACAATGCTGGACTTTGTTACCTCCTTGCTCTTGTTTCTGCCAGAGTCGGTCAATGCAAGAAAATCCATATTGCCACCTATATTGAACTGTGCCACATCCCTCACTATCCTGTTGCGCTGCGCCTGATGGGCAAGCAGGTCGGCTGTAAGCGGTGTTGCTCCCGTTGCACCATCATCTCCAAAAACAACACAACCGCTATCTTTTGCAAGCTTCAGCATAACAGGGTCGTTTGCAATCAGAGTAGGAATGGTGTTAATAAATGCAACGGGTTTTATATTTTGCGAATAGAGGCAGGCTGCATAAAAGTAAGCCTGTGTTGCGGTAAGCTTGTCTCTCTGATCGGATTTGATAGCCTCAACGAAGCTCTCGGCATCGCTAAAACTGTTGAATGACTCTGTGGTGCACACGTTCACCACGGCGTCAACATCCATGTCTCTCCACTGCTCAACAATCCGCTCGATGGCCTTTTCAACACCGCCATCTTCCTCCTCTCCAATAGCCTCCACAGGCATATTTTTAAGGCTTCCCAGATGTATGCCCTTCCTTATCTTTATGTGGCTCAAACCCTGGGGTACATCGGTTGGATGGTAGGCTGTGGCAACCTTGCTAAAGCTCTGTCCAATCTTTGCCCTGTCCACATCATATGCGCCTGCAATCTCAATCTCCTGAATCTTCACTGGCAGCTCATCTTTCAGGGGCACACCAGCGTATCCAAGCGTGCCACGCTTTATGCGCTCAACGCCTACGGCAAACGTGCTGCCGACGAACCCTGCACCCAAAATAACCACCCTCATACGCATCACCTCGCTTTCTTATTCTTTTCTTCCATATGCCAGACAAGTAGTGCAGTTAACAACACACGCAGGTTACAAACAAGTGCAAGCACTATATAAAGTGCATTTATCCACCCTCCAAGACACATGATCATAACAAAAAGAACCCTCTCGTCTCGCTTGCCCGGAATGTAGGTAAGCGGCTTTAACAGCTCATAGGCACTCTTTGAATAGGCAGCTTTAAAGCGCTCTGTAGAGTAGCTAACCATGGCGCAGCCAAACACACTTACAGCGAGCACCCATGCTGGCAAGCCAGAGCTGTGGTGCCAGAGAGCAAGAAGAAAAGCTGCATCAATATACCGATCGAGCAGGGAATCCAGCCAGCCACCGAAGTTGCTGGTTGAAAGACTTGCTCTGGCAATTTCGCCATCAATGCCATCGAGGATTGAGCTAATCTGATAGAGTATACCACCAAGCGCAGGCTGATAAAACGCAACAACAGCAGCAATCAAGCCGGATAGAAAGGCTATCCATGTGGCAAAAAACGTGGAGATGTGCTCGATTACCAAATAGGTGATAGCTGTGGATATGCGCCTGTTCAGATGGCGCGAGACAAACCCATCACCGCTGGATTTTACGGCTCTTTTCACTAAAAGCCACCGCAACCTCTTTAACTCCTCAGGCGTATCAGCATCGGCCCAGAAATATCCGGAAACCTCTGACGTTTTCGCCCTGGCAAGCCTGACAATGTCGCTCAATTCAATGGTCTTGCGATCCTTAACAAGGCTCTTAGCAATCTCGAAAATAGAGTCGTCCAAGATGAAAAAACCTGTATCAAAGGCATCAAAGCGCTCAAGATTCTTGCCTATCTCCACCACATTACCATCTTTGTCAAGCCTGACCTTTGTGGCTTCTTCCTTGTCAATGTAACGCCCCACTCGATCGACAATCAGTCCGCTTTTCTTAACTGCCTCCCTGATGAACGCATCCTCATAAATATGATCCGTCATAATCAACACAAAACGCCCCTTGATGCGTTCCCCAGCAAGATAGAGCGAGTATCCGTTGCCCCTCTCAGGATGCCTGTTTATCACAAACTCAGCATTAAAGCCGTATTTGTTCACAAACTCCCTGTAGGCAGACTCATAGTCTGGATTTGTAACAATAAGAAACTCATCATAACCCAGATTGCGCAGGGTAGCCATGGTCCTATAAACCAGCTCCCTGCCTGCAAGCCTGTATAGCCCTTTTGGTTTATCCGGGTAAAGGTTTCGCATTCTTCTGGCAGTACCAGCAGCAAGCACAACAACCTTCATGCGCCCTCACCACAATCGCACATGGAGTTATTGGTTATCTGCCGGATACTCCAGCAAGAGAGGCACAGTTAAGAAATAAATAATCCAAAACGGCAGAAAGTCAAGATTTGTGCACAACAACACTTGACTGAAACACTTGAGGGGTTTAATCTAATCTTTGCCATGACGCTCTATCTGGGCACAAGTGGATTTAGCTATAGAGATTGGATGAACAACGCATTCTATCCCGATAAGATACGCAAGGAGAACTTGCTTGAGTACTACAGCAGCATCTTTAACACGGTTGAGATAAACGCAACATTCTATAGACTACCCGCAATCAAAACACTTCAGGGTTGGGTAAGCAAAACAGGGGATGGTTTTCGCTTTTCTATTAAGCTCTCAAGGCGTATCACACACTACGCCAGGCTTGAAAACTGCAAGGAAGAACTTGCAAAAAACCGCATCATCGCAGAGGTGTTGGGCAGAAAACTTGCCGTGGTTTTGATTCAGTTGCCACCATCTTTAAAGGCCAATCTCCCTCTGCTGCTCGGCTTTCTGGATTCTATGAGAAGGGTATGGGGAGATTTAATGCCGCGTATAGCCGTTGAATTTCGACACAACAGCTGGCTGAATGATGATGTATATTCCTCACTTCGAAAGGAGGGTGTCTGTGTTGCAATATCAGACCATAGGCAGTGCAGGGTAGAGCACTCCAACAACGTAGACTTCCTATACATCAGAAAACACGGTCCCGATGGATACTACGGCGGAAGCTACTCTGATGAAGAGCTCCAAAGCTGTGCCACCCTCATCAGTAAATACCTATCGGTTGGTGACGTATTTGTCTATTTTAACAACGATACACACGCCTGCGCACCGCGTGATGCCCAAAGGCTGAAGCGTCTCGTTCGGGTCACCCCTGTTTAAACTAATATATCCTGCTTCTGGGATTGGCTTCAATCAAAAAGTAATCACTGTGAGCCTCGGTGGATCTCAGCTGTGCCACGTAGGCTATCATCAAGGCATTATCCGTTGTCATTTGTCTATCCGGCAGAAACAGGTTAATGCCCTCCTCTTTGGCACGTTGGGCGAAGCTCTCTCGTAGATAGCTGTTAGCAGAAACACCACCCGAAACCACAATATTGGCCACACGATAGTCTTTTGCGGCATCGAAAGACCTTTTTGTCAGAATATCAATTGCGGTTTTCTGAAAAGCAGCGGCTATGTCTTGCTTATCAGTTATTGACAGGCTACCAAGCTTTTTGACAAGGTTTTTGACAGCTGTTTTGGTACCGCTGAAGCTGAAGTTGTAGGTATCCTGGTGCTCCAGGCCCGCTGGAATTCTGAATCTGAAAGGATTTCCAGATTTTGACAGCCTGTCAATTACAGGCCCGCCCGGATATCCAACCTCCAGCAACCTTGCCACCTTATCAAATGCCTCTCCTACTGCATCGTCCAGCGTCTTACCAAGCAGCCTGTATTTACCAAGCCCCTCCACAAGAAACAGATGGGTATGTCCTCCAGAGACAACAAGCCCGATAAATGGATACACCGGCTGCTTACAAAAGAAGGGGGCAAACAGATGCCCCTCTATGTGGTTTATTGAAAGGATTCTTGCATTATTTGCGTATGCAAAAGCCTTGGCAAAAGCAACACCCACAAGCAAGGAGGGTGCAAGGCCAGGACCGGTTGTAACAGCAACAAGGTCAATATCGGCAGGTTCTGCGGATACCTCCTCCATTGCCTTTCCGGTCAGGTGACCTATGGCTTCAAGGTGTGCCCTTGCAGCAAGCTCGGGAATGACCCCACCATAGCGACTATGTATCTTGTTTTGAGACAGCACAACATTGGAGTATCTGCGACAGTCTTTTAGGCATGCAACGGCTGTATCGTCACAAGAGGTATCAAAAGCCAGAATCATTTAACGATATACTCCACGCCAATCATGTAGCGTTTGAGGATCGGGCGCATCTCTCTTAATGCCTCATATGTTGCCGTATCGCAGTGGCCTATGGCAACAACATCATCGTATTTTTTTAAAAGAGCAAGAGCATGTTTAATCTGGTTTTTAATATAGGCAACGTTCTTGATGTTATCGAGAAAGACCCTTCTTCTTGCGCACAGCACCCTGTATCTGTGCGCCTCCTTGCAACCAAGACTCCCCTCAACGGTGGCACTATCAATAAAGAACATGTGTTTGGAGCGTAAAAACTCCATTATATAATCGAGGTGCCGCTTGTCTTTGAGTATTCTTGAACCCATGTGATTGTTCAAGCCAACAGCCCACGGTATTCGTTTATAGGCACGGGCAAGTAGCTGCAGGGTTCTTCTCTTCGATGTGGAAACATAGATCGCATTTTTGCCGGGATTATCCTTCGGATAGTCTAAAGGCTCAGAGGGCATATGAATCATTACCGCATAACCCCTCACACCCATATAGCGAGCGAGCTCTTCGGAATAGGGAGCATCGGGCAAAAAAGAGAAGGCAAGCGGCAAATCCAGTGATGCAAACCTGTATGCCAGAGGCTTATCGTAACCCATATCGTCGATAATAATTGCAAGTCTCTTGTGCAGCCACCATCTGGCGGTGGCTGCATGCAGAGGGCTTACAAAAACAACTAACGCTGCGAGAAGAAGAAATACAGGTTTCGCTATTTTGCCTGACATACGATGTTTTTCGCTTTAACCAGAGCCTTGACAAGCTGAACGGCTCTCAGCAACTGATAATCATTCTTGAGCATTTTCTCTATATCTTTCTTCGAGTATTCGCTCTTTGACTGCTTCGGCCCAAGCAGATGGTGTATCAAATTCTGTTCTCTAAGTGTGAAACCGGTGGTTTCCTCGGTGAGCTTTGCCTGTTTTACCACAATATCAGGTTCTATTCCAACAGCCTGTATGCTTTTGCCGTCAGGCGTGTAATACCTCGCCGTGGTTAGCCTGAGAGCAGAACCATCCGGCAACGGTATAATGGTTTGAACGCTTCCTTTACCGAAGCTGCGCACGCCCATTATAAGCGCCCTCTTGTCGTCTTTCAGGCACCCCGACACTATCTCAGCAGCCGAAGCAGTACCGGAATTTATCAGCACCACTATTGGATATGTAGGCTCATCACCATCATTTGTTGCATAGAAGTACTGTGTGTTGGATTTATTCCTGCCCCTTATGGAGACGATCACTCCCTTCTTTATAAACAGATCGCTCACTCCAATCGCCTCCTGAAGCAGTCCACCGGGGTTGTTCCTCAAATCAATAACAAGGCCCTTTATGCCCTTTAGTTTTTTCAGTGCGTTTTTTACCTCCTGTGTGGTACCCTGCTGGAACTGGGAAATCCTCAGGTAACCGATATTGTCTATCTTTTTGAACTTCACGCTCTTTACATGGATGATCGCCCTTGTTATAGTTACATTGAAGGGTTTTGAGTTCTTGCCCCTCAAAATGGTGATGGTCACCTTTGTACCCGGTTTACCCCTGAGCAGCTTCACGGCATCCTGCAGACTCATGCCCAGTGTGCTTTTGCCGTTTATCTTGATGATCATATCATGGGGCTTTATACCGGCTCTATAGGCGGGCGTATCCTCAATTGGTGCAACTACAGTAAGCACACCGTCCTTAATGGTTATCTCAATACCAAGACCGCCAAATTTACCGGTTGTGGTAATCTTTAACTCTTTGTACTCGTCCCGCGTCATGTAGGAGGAGTGCGGATCAAGGGAACTAACCATTCCCTTTATTGCATTATCGATCAACTTAACATCGTTGACCTTATCCACATAATCCTGATTGATAATTGTCATCACCCGCGCAAAGATCTTCAGCTTCTCATACTTGTCGATCTTCACACCGGCAGCAAATGCGCTATTTATACCTATAAAAACCAACAGCAAGGATACAACCCACCTTTTCATGGCTACCTCAGATACCTCCTGCTTAAGAGTTTTAGCGGATTTATGGCTTTTGCATGCCAGCGTATCTCAAAGTGGAGTTTGTCTGTCTCCATCCTTCCTATGCATTCGCCACCCTTAACGCGCTGACCCAGCCTCACTCTTGCCTTCACACCGCCATAAACCGTGTAATATCCGTTTAAGTGATTGATTATAATCACTCCCCCATATCCAAGAAGGCGGCCGACATAATCGACCTTGCCGCTGTAAACCGCACGCACACAACTGCCGGCTTTCGCTTTTATGTCGATACCATCGTTGCGCGTGTAGACCTTGAAGAGATTATCATATTTTTTACCAAAAGTGTCAATAACTTTCCCCTTTACTGGCGCTATTAACATGCCCTTAACGAATGCACCTGGTCTGTTTTTGTAAACAGCACTGTGTTTAGCTTTGCGCCTTTTTAGTGCAAGCCGTTTTTTTCTCTCTTGCTCCATACGTTTTTTCTGCTGAGCTATTATATTGGCGAGGATCGACTGTAATCGTTTCTGCTCCTTGCTCAACATATCGATCTGTCTGAGGTACGCCTCCTTCTGCCTCTTCGCATCCTCCTTCAGCTTTGCAAGCTCTTCCATCTGTCTATTCAGATCGCTTTTCTGTTTCTTTATCTTCTCAAGTATCTTTTTCTTGCGCTCCATGTAGTTTTTCAACCGATCCATTCGCCGTTTCAGATACTCCTTATGTTTCAGGTAACGCTTTATTTTCTCCTGCATATACGCCGCAATGTAGCCATTCATCTTGCTATACCAGATGCCACGAGCATAGTATTTGCTAACACACTGGTACTTGTAATACTCATTCAGCTCCCTGTAAAGCTGCTCCTTCTGTTTGAGCAGATCACCACTGACACCCCCTATCTCCTGTCGCAACTGCTTAATCTTTGAGCTCAATTTATCCAGTTCCTTCTGACTGTTCGCCATTCGAAGCTTCAGGGCCCTGATACTCTTTTCCACCTTGAACATACGCCGGGAAAGTTCATAATAACGTGCCCGGATTTTCAAGTAGGAGGCTCTCTTTTGCTGGAGTTTCTCCTTCAGGCTCTGAATCTTTGTCTCCAATGCCTTCTGATTCAGTGCATATACACCGTGGGATGAAAACAGTAAAATAGACAGAAGCAGGAATACGTCAAATCTTCTCATCATTTACCAAAAATACAAAAATCGAAGCAATCAAAGTAAAGAAGAGACCCACAGCTACATTCATTGCAAAAGTGGTTTTAAAGGAAGCCTTGAACAGGCTGCTTGCCATATAGTAAACATTTGCATACCTGTCGTAGAGAAAATAGACAAGCAGGGCAAAAAAGGAAGAAAGCAGGGAGGCAGCCATTGCCCATCCAAACGTCTGTTTAAGAAACAGCAAAAAGATACGTGATCTTCTAATGCCAAAGAACTTAAGGGTATTATAGTCGGGCCTTCTGTGGGAGTAAATAACGGTGATAATAGAGACAAAAACCACGAACTCCACACCGTAGAGAATGCCCAGTATCGTTCTGCTTAGTGTATTTACACGCTTTTTTATCTTGTTCATATTGCGTATAAGCTTGACCGGCGCCCTTACGTCGTCTACCACGCCTAAAGCGAGCATACTCTTCTTGAACTGCTCTATATGATCAATATCGTTGTATTTGGGCTCAAAGAAAACCTCAACGGTGTAGGGAAACGGATTTGTATCGAACAGATCCCTATCTATCGAAAAGCGCTTGAGAAGCTCATCAAAGGCCTTCTTCCGCGAGATCACACTGTAGCGTATAACACCCTTTCTTTGACTTATAGCCGCTGTTACCCTCTCCAGATCGCCCTTGCCGGCACTCCTCTTTAAAAAAACGTAAACTGGAATATCGGAGCTTTCTTGCTCTACATAGCTCTTTATGCCATAGAATATGCTCATCAGTATGCTCATGGTTAACACGAACGCCACTATGATGAACACAAAGGCTATGCCCACCGAATCCCTTCTCATATCTCATCAAGCCTTATCGTATTAAACTCTGTATCCAGAGGATTCTGGGAGGCTATCAAAAAGGTTATGCCCTTCTTCTCATTCAGGCGCTTAAAGAGTCGAATTACCCTGTGTCTGTACTCACGCGACAGGTAACGTAGTGGTTCATCGGCAAGCACAAGCGGGAAGTTGTAAACAAGGCCCCTGGCTATATTCACAAGAGACTGCTCACTAAGCGAAAGTTCCCCGGGATATTTATTCAACAGATAACCAATATTCAACTCATCAAAGATCTCTTCAGAGATGTAAAGGTTTCTCTTTGTCATGCGCATTATCACCGAAATATTCTCGCGCACCGTCAATGTATCGATCAGGCGAATATCCTCAAAGATTATACCCAGATAGCGTCTTAGCACCACGATGTCTGAGTAGTTCAACTCCGAGACATTCACATCAAAAACACGGATGTAACCACTATCTGGCCTGACAGCACCGTATATCATCTTCAGTATGGTGCTCTTTCCGCTTGCCTGATCGCCTATTATCTGGTTGATCGTGTTGGAGGCTATTCTAAAGCTTATACCATCAAGAACCCTTCTGCCATCGAAGCTCTTAACGACATCTATGAACTCGACCATCCAAAGGACCTTTTTATCTTCTCAACCACAGCTTCCGGCGTAAAACCATACTTACAGAACAGATCCACTTTGGAGCCACTTTCGCCGAACACATCCTCCAGCCCTATACGTACAAGCTTAACAGGACAGCTTTCGGAGAGCACCTCGCTAACAGAAGAACCAAGTCCACCTATAATCGAGTGCTCCTCCAGCGTTACGATCCTCTTGGTGGCTGCTGCTTCGCATACGGCATCCCTGTCAATGGGTTTAACGGTGGACATATTTATAACACCGGCGCTAATACCGTCCTGCTGCAGTAATTTGGCAGCCTCAACCGCCACCCAGACCAGCATGCCACAGGCCACGATGTACATATCGTCGCCTTCCCTTAGTCTTTTTGCCCTACCAAACTCAAACTCACCCCTCTTAAACAGTATGGGGGATGCCGCTCTGGAGGTTCTTATATAAACGGGACCCTCCATCTGTAAAGTTGCAACCACAGCATCCATGGTCTCGTTGTAATCGGCAGGCACAATAACCTTCATGTTTGGCAGGCTCCGCATAAGCGCAATGTCCTCCACAGCCTGGTGCGACCCACCGTCTTCACCAACACTAATGCCAGAGTGGGAACCACACAACACAACATGCAGGTTCTGGTAACATATCGACTGCCTTATAGGCTCAAACGCTCTGCCGGCAACAAAAATCGCAAATGAGGAAACATAAGGTTTCAGGCCACTTAGCGCCATACCTGCAGCCACACCCGCCATATTTGATTCAGCTATACCCATATTGAAGAAACGATCAGGATATGCCTTTTTAAAAAGTGCCGATTTTGTAGAACCTGACAGGTCTGCATCCAGCACCACAACCCTGCTGTCTTTGCCTATCTCAACGAGGGCTTTGCCGTAAGCCTCTCTTGTTGCCTTCTTTTCCATCACTCAAGCTCCTTCAATGCTTTTTGTAGCTCCTCATCATTGGGTGCTATGCCGTGATACTCCACCCTGTTCTCCATAAACGAAACACCCTTTCCCTTAACGGTTTTTGCCACAATTCCTACCGGCCTTTTAGAATCACCCAGGGAACCAAACAGCTCAAGCAACTCCTTAAAATCGTGTCCATTTACGGTTCTGGTCTCGAAATTGAAGGCTTTGAATTTTTCCTCTATCGGATAAATGTTCATCACGTCCTTACACGCACCATCAATCTGCAAACCGTTGTTGTCCACTATAACCACAAGATTTGACAAACCGTAATGAGACGCTGCCATCAAGGCTTCATAAACTATGCCCTCCTGCATCTCACCATCACCAATTACGCAAAAAACCCTGTATGAACGACCCAGAACAGAAGCAGATAGTGCCATCCCAACCGCCTGTGCAATACCGTTACCGAGGGAACCAGTACTCGCTTCAACGCCGGGGAGTTTCCTTGAATCCGGATGTCCCTGTAGCGGAGAGCCCAGCTTCCTTAAACTAAACAACAGATCCCTGTCAAAGAAACCAGCCCTTGCAAGCACAGCATACAGCGCTGGACAGGCATGACCTTTGGAGAGCACAAGCCTGTCCCTTTCCTCCCATTGAGGTTCATCAGCCCTGTAGCGCATAACCCCACCAAAATAGAGAGCAACGAGAATGTCAACGACGCTAAGGGAGCCACCGGTATGGCCGCTGCCCGCTGCATTCAGCATCAACAGAATGTCCCGTCTGACCTGTCTGGCAATGGTTTCAAGTTTGTTGATATCACTCATAACTGCTCCTTTATATATTCAAACATGTCGCCTATTGTGGCTCTTTTTGGCATCTCAGCATCAAAACCACAGGAATTAATGTAGTTTTTCGTCGTTTTCCCGATAGCAATTATACGTTTTATACGGCGTGCAAACTCGAAGTTGCCGAACGCCTCCTTCATGTGCCAGAAGGCGCTGGGGGAGGTGAATAGACCGAAATCAAATACACCTTCAGGTTCATAGTGGTGGATCCATTCAGGCACCACATTCTCATAGACAGGTATTACCTTTGCGTTTTTCAGCTCATCAAACCGTTTATTGTGTTTAAGCGGCGATATGACAGCAATCGACTTTTTGTCCTTCAAAAAAGAAATGAGAGAATCGCCGTAGAACTCATCCGGCACATAATCTACCCTTACGCCCTTCTCCTTTAGTCTATCCGCCGTTCTTTCACCAACTGCAGCGATCTTTCTTGTGCATATGAAACAGACCGGTACCCTGTCGAAAAAGAAATCCACAGCCCTCTTGCTGGTAAACACAAACCAGCTGTATGAGTCATCCACAACAAAATCCACCGGCCTAAAGGAAAGAGAATCAACGGGATGGATATCAAAGATATCATCATAGAGCGTGGTATAGGCAACCAGATCGTCCCTGTTTGCGCTAAACAGTACCCTCGCTGCGTATTTCTTCTTCTGCCTAACAATTAAACGAATGTCTGCGTCGTTGTGCGAGTCATCAACAAGCACAGTAGAGGCATTGCTATCCACTGATGCGCACTTCAAAAGGAATTTCCTCTTCAGACCAGCTTCGTAACGAACCGGCTCCTCTATCTCGGGAAAAAGCGCAAGCGGCAAATCTGCCGAAACGGCAATCTTCATTTTCTTACCCCTCTTCGTATGGTTTCCACACAATAACTCAATGTCTCAATTACACTTTTTGAACAGTGAACGCACATCTCAAAGCTTGTAATATCATCCGGATAACCGTACATCACATCCATACAGAACTTTTCATCAACAAAGTACGCGTGGGCGCCGATAGGATAGTTGCAAGAGGCGTTCAGCTGGGCTACAAAGCTTCTCTCTGCATCAACACAGATGCGTGTCTTTCTATCCTCCAAACGTGCTATCTCATCGGCCAGCTCGAAACCCTTTAGAAACTCCACAGCTATAACACCCTGGCCTGCTGCCGGTATCAGTGATTCAAGCGGCTGCATGTAAGCTTCGTTGAACAGGCCAAGCCTCTTTAGTCCAGCCATTGAAACTACAATACCGTCCACAATACCATCCTGCAACTTTCTCAACCTTGTGTCCAGGTTGCCACGCATATCGGTGAACTCCAGATCGTTCCTCAGCCTGTAAAGCTGGCAGCGCCGCCTCAGCGAACTTGTACCTATCTTTGCCTTCTTTTCTATAGAGAATATATCGCCCTTGTAGGAGACAAAAACATCTCTCCAATCATCCCTCTCAAGCACACAGAAATCAAAGCGCTCGTCGCTAAAAACACTCATATCCTTCAGGCTATGTACTGCAAGATCTATTTCACCACCAAGCAGTGCATCCTCTATGGCCTTAACAAATAGACCTTTGCCTCCAAATGCGTATAGAGGCTCCTTTATTTTATCCCCTTTTGTCTTTATAACCACCAGTGTTGCATCTATACCAATAGCTTTAAGCTTATCCTTGACAAGGTTGGCCTGCCACAGTGCGAGGCGAGAGCCGCGTGTGCCAATTCTCAACTGTTTTCGGAGAAGAAGCATTTAACATCCTTTTTCGAATGCTCAATCTTGAATATACGCTTGAGCAATTCGATATACATATCACCTTCCGGATGATCCATAAACAGCTTTATGTTTACAGTAGGCTCATGTAAAACCTTGTTCAATAAGGCTCTGGTTAGCTTGTCCACACCCTCAAGCAACTCATCGTCCACCTTTGATGAATAGCTCTTTTTGAAACGTTCAAGCTCCCTTTGCCGTATCTGTTCTGCCCTCAGGCGAAGCTTCTTTACAACCTGATCGTAATCCAGAGATGCCACATACTCCCTGTAGGTTTCAAGTTCTCTTTCTATTATCTGTTCTGCCTTGAGTGCCTCTTTTTTGCGGAACTTCAACGCATCGTCGACAATGCCCTTCAAATCATCTATCAGTACAACACTGGTTAATCCTTCCACTCCTCTTTGTGTATCTCGTGGAACAGCCATATCGATTATCAGTGGTCTGTTTTCAGGGATCATATCCTTCGTTATCACAGGTTGTCTGGATGATGTAGCAGTAACTACAACATCCACATCCTTTAAAGCGACAGGCACATCCTCAAGAGAGATCAATCGCGCAGAGTATTGCTTTGCAAGTGCTTCTGCGTTTGATCTGGTTCTGTTTGCCACATAGGCAATAGCGGCGCCTGCTTCATGGAAATGTTCACAGGCAAGCCTATTCATCTCTCCAACACCTATACTGAGAACCTTCTTGCCCTCAAGTGATCCGAGAATCTCCTTGCTTTTTATCAAAGCAGCATACGGTATACTTACTGCACCTTTGGCTATTTGTGTTTCACTCTTCACAACCTTTGCGGCATGAAAAGCCCGACGCATGATGCGGTTGATTACTGCGCCACTTGTCATAAATTCAACAGACCATTTATACGCCTCCTTTAGCTGACCCATTATTTGAGGCTCACCAATAACCATGGAATCGAGGCTGCTTGCAACCCTGAATATGTGTTTTACAGCTTCCATATCCCGTTTTACATAGAGCACCTCTTCAAGCTTATCGACAGGCACCCCGGAGTAATCTGCAAGGAAGCGTATTATCCTGTCCTCTATAGGCTTATCCGATACAGCCAGTACCTCAACACGGTTGCATGTAGAGAGTATCATTATCTCCTTGGCTTCGGATAACACCTTCAGTTCCTTCAAATACCTCCCGAGCTTTTCTTCTTCAAAGGCAAGTCTCTCTCTAAGTTGCTGATCTGCATACCTGTGGTTGGTACCCACAAGGCATATAACCGGTTGCTTCATCGCTCCCTCTCTACTGCATAATCGGCAATGGCTTCAAGGTAATCCCTATAGTTACTCTCTGGCAGCTGACGAAGGGCTGCCTTGGCTCTTTCCGAGAACATTGAAGCTTCCATATTGGCCTTTTCGAGACCAAACCGCTTCACAATCCGGAAGATCTCTTCAAATCTCTCATCGTTTTTATATGTAAAATAATCACACAACAGCTCCCTCAGATCGGGTTTTTCCTGCATCGCATATAGCACAGGTAGAGTAACCTTACCCTCCTTTAAATCCACCCCCGTATCCTTACCCATCTGATCCAGACTTGCCATATAGTCCAGACAATCGTCCCTTATCTGAAAAGCAAATCCCAAATTCCTTCCATATATTTCAAGATACTCATCGTAGTCGCTTGCTGCAAGAAGAGCACCACTCACAGCGCTGGCCTCCAATAGCACAGCCGTCTTCTTATATATCACATCGTAGTAATCATCAAGTTTTACTGTAGCATCATAGGCAATCTCAATTTCCTTGATTTCCCCTTCAGCAAGCATGTATGCAGCTCTGGATATCTCCCTTGCAATCTGTTTATCAAAATCAAGCACCATATTATAGGCAAGTGAATAGAGATAATCGCCTCCCAGTACGGCCGGAAGGACACCAAATTTCACATTTGCGCTCTCCCTGCCCCTTCTGTGTGTGGATCCGTCCACTATGTCATCGTGCAAAAGACTCGCTGTATGGATCAGCTCAACAATACTGCCAAGCAAGACAGCTTCGTCTTTATTATCAAAACCACACGCAAAAGCGCTGTAAAGAACTATTAACGGCCTGAGTCTCTTGCCAGACTCAATTACCTGTTTGTAAACATCAGCCGTCAGCCTGCTGCCGGGCTTCACTATCTGCGACAGCTTTTTGTCTATTAGGGCAATATCCTTAAACAGGGCTTCCTTAATCAGCTGATTCACCATCACCCCTTGCTATCGCCACACTAACAACAACATCGTCGTCAGCAATGTCTATGAGTTTAACGCCCTTCGCTGATCTACCGGCAACCCTTATGGCGCTGGATTCTATCTTAATAATCTTCCCATTTTTGGTGATCAACAACACATCGTCATCATCATTTAAGGCAAGGCTTCCGGCCACGTAATCGTTCTCATTTAATTTTATACCAATAACACCCTTGCCACCGCGCCTGATTTTCCTAACATTGTCAATTAATATCAGCTTGCCCATGCCCTTTGCGGTGACGAAGATAATCTTTGTATGTACCTGTTCGTTAAATCTATCTGCAGATACCACGATGTCGGAATCTGTCAAACGTATACCCCTCACACCGGCAGCCGATCTTCCCATATCGCGCACATCGGTTGCTGCAAACCTTATAATCATACCTTTTCTTGTGGTTATTACAACATCATCATTATCTTCAACGCCAAACACCCTAACCAGGGAGTCCTGATCCGCAAGCTTAATGGCGAGTTTACCGCTGGCATTGATATTCTTGAAATGTTCTACGCTGGATCGCTTCACAATACCATTGGATGTTACAAAAAAGAGGCTTGAGTTATCTTCAAGGGGAAGGATGGTCTTAATCTGCTCTCCTGCCTGCAGCTTAAGCAGATTGACAATGGGCTTTCCTTTTGCCGAGGGCGACAATTTTGGTATAGAGTAAGCCTTCAGCCTGTAAACCTTTCCAGTATTGGCGAAACATAACAGCGTGTTTAAGCTATCCGTTACAAAGATATCGTGGATATAATCGCCATCTGCGAAGCTCGCTGCAAGGCGACCCTTTCCACCCCTATTTTGAGTTGAATAGGTATCTACCGGAACAGATTTAATATAGCCTTTCTTCGAAAAGATAATCAGCAGCTTTTCATTTTTGATCATATCTTCGATGTCTATTTGCTGGTTTTCATCCAGGATCTGCGTCCTTCTCTCATCACCATACTCATCCCTGATACGCTTCAACTCCTCTTCTATCACACTCTTGAGGATGTGCCTGTTGGTAAGAATACTCTCGTAATAGGCTATATCCTCTATCACCTGTTTATACTCTTCAATAATCTTCTGCTTCTCAAGCGCAACCAGGCGTGCCAGCTTCATATCCAGAATCGCCTGTGTCTGCTTGTCGCTTAACTTGAAACGTTCTTTTAGTCTACTTCTTGCCTCTTTCTGATCCTTTGATGAACGAATAATTGAAACAACCTCATCGATATTATCAAGCGTAATGCGCAAACCCTCCAGAATGTGGGCTCTTTCTTTTGCCTTATTCAACAGGTAGGCTGTACGTCTTTTGACAACATCGATCCTATGAGAGATAAACACCCCTATGGCATCCTTTATATTCAACAGGCGCGGCACATTCTCCACAAGGGCAAGCATATTAATACCAAAGGTAACCTCAAGATTGGTGTACTTATAGAGATTATTCAGTACAACCTGCGGCTCCTCATCTTTCTTGAGCTCAATAACAATTCTGATGCCTTCCTTGTTGGATTCATCACGCAAATCCACTATACCATCAATCTTTTTATCCTTAACAAGTTGAGCAATGGACTGCAAAAGCAATGCCTTATTGACCTGATATGGAATCTCATACACAATCAGAGCCGGTCTGTTCTTTATCTTTTCTTCCCTCACACATGCACGAACCTTTACCTTCCCTATGCCACTTCTGTAAGCTTCAAGTATGGAGTTTCTATCAAAACAGATGGCACCGGTTGGAAAATCAGGTCCCTTGATGTAGTGCATTATCTCTTCAACGGTAATATTACCATCACTATTTAGGTAGGCTAAGGCAGCATCTATAACCTCCTTCAGGTTGTGTGGAGGTATATTTGTAGCAAAACCCACAGCTATTCCGCTTGAACCATTCATAAGGAGATTCGGTATAACAGCTGGTAAAACGGTAGGTTCTGTTAGCGAATCGTCGTAATTGGGAACAAAATCAACACTGTTTTTATCAAGATCCTTAAGCATCTCAGATGCTATTTTAGCAAGCCTAACCTCTGTGTATCTCATCGCTGCAGGGCTATCCCCATCCACCGATCCAAAGTTACCCTGACCATCTATTAGTGGGTATCTCATAGAGAAATCCTGACTCATCCTTACAAGCGCATCGTAAACGGCCATATCTCCATGAGGGTGGTATTTACCTATCACATCACCAACCACCCTGGCGCTCTTTTTATATGGCTTATTATGCTCAAGATTCAGTTCCTTCATAGCGTACAGAATTCTTCTGTGAACAGGCTTCAGCCCATCCCTTGCATCAGGTATTGCCCTGCCCACAATAACACTCATGGAGTAGTCCAGATAGGACTGCTTCATTGTCTCTTCTATATCTACAGGCACAACGTTTTTATCCATAAATAGATCCTTCATCTACAGGCAACCCCCTAAACATCAAGGTGCTTAACAAAACGCGCGTTCTGTTCTATAAACTCCTTTCTCAGATGTGCTTTGTTACCCATAAGGATATTGAATATCTCATCAGCCCTCTGGGCGTCGTTTATTGTCACCTTAAGCAAACTGCGTCTCTTCGGGTCCATTGTTGTTTCCCACAACTGCTGCGGATTCATCTCACCCAATCCCTTGTAACGCTGTATCTCAAGACCCTTTCTGGCCCTATCTTCGATGGCACTTACCATCTCCCGTATTGTTTTAAACTCTTTAATCTCACCATTAACATCAACCTTGAATGGTGGTGACCCGAGCAACGACTTACTCGGCGCATATTTGCTTATTAACTTAAACTCGTGCGAATCAAAAAAATCTTTATTGATAAACATCTCACCCTTTTCGTTATCCTGTTCGTACACAAGGGCTATGGAATCGTCCCTTACCTCTATTGCTTCTATGGTTATGTTCGAGTTGTTCTTCAGGCATCGGTTAAGCTGATCCTTGAGTCTCTCAAGATCATCGAAGCTACCGATATAGGATGCTATTATTGAAAGACAACGAACTATCTCCTCATTACCATACTTCTTTGTCAATCTCTCAACCATATTCTCATAGACAAGAAGCCTATTGACGATGCGCTTGAACTCCTCTGTACTTAAACGCCTACCATCGACAATAGGAGTAAACCCCTCTATACCCTTATTAATCAAGAACTCCTTCATCTGCTTTTCGTCTTTAACATAAAATTCCTTTTTTCCTATCTTACATCTGTATAGTGGTGGCTGTGCGATGTAGACGTAACCCATCTCTATCAATTCCCTTAGGTATCTGAAAAATAGCGTCAGTATGAGCGTCTGTATATGGCTACCATCAACATCAGCATCCGTCATAATAATAATTTTGTGATACCTAACATCGTTTATATTGAATGTGTCACCGATTCCTGCACCGATAGCAGTTACAATACTCTTTATCTCATCACTTGTTAGAATCTTTGCAAGGTTGGTCTTTTCTGTATTGAGAATTTTTCCCTTAAGCGGCAGTATAGCCTGATACACCCTGTCCCTTGCCTGTTTGGCGCTTCCCCCAGCTGAATCTCCCTCCACTATGAATAACTCCGTCTTCTCCGGATCCCGCTCCTGACAATCGGCGAGTTTACCGGGCAGCCCCTTACTTTCGAATACGGTTTTTCTTCTTACAAGCTCCCTTGCCTTCCTTGCAGCCTCCCTTGCGGAGTAAGCCTTCATAACACGTTCCACAATCGATCGTATTACCTGTGGGTGCTCATCGAAGTACTCACTCAACTTATCATACAACCTTGTCTGGATTATGTTCTTTATGTTTGTATTAACGAGTTTTGTTTTGGTCTGCCCTTCAAATTGGGGATCCGGCAAACGCACGGAGAGTATAGCAACCACACCCTCACGCACGTCATCTCCAGTGAAACTTATATCGCCCTTTATTAGATTATTTTTTCTTGCATAATTGTTTATAACCTTGGTGAGTACACTCTTAAAGGCCGATAGATGTACACCTCCCTCAACCGTGTTTATCGAGTTGGCAAATGTATAAATTATCGAGGAGTAACTATCGGTATAAAGCAGAGCAAGTTCAACAGAGACGGCACCTTCCTGTATATTGAAATAGATAGGCTCGTCAAACAGTTTTGTTTTATTCTTGCTTATGTACTTGATAAACGAGATAAGACCATCCCTGTAATAAAACTCTTCATGCTTGTCTGTTCGTCTGTCCGTGATGGTTATCTTTAAGCCTCTATTTAGAAAAGCAAGCTCCCTTAATCTCTTTGAAAGTATCTCGTAGTTGAACTCTACTGTTTCAAATATCTCCTCATCCGGTAGAAATGTTATCGTCGTTCCTGTTTCACTGGTTGTACCTATGACCTGCAGATCCGTTTTGGGAACACCCCTCTCAAATTCCTGATAGTATATCTTTCCAGATCGTTTAATTTCTACCGATAAGCTCTCGGAGAGGGCGTTTACCACGCTAATACCAACACCGTGCAGCCCTCCAGATACCTTGTAGTTTTTGTTATCAAACTTTCCACCAGCATGTAGTGTTGTTAAAACAAGTGTTGCTGCTGGAATCTTCTCGGTAGGGTGAATATCCGTTGGGATACCCCTTCCATTATCACTTACTGTTATCGAGTTGTCTTCGTTTATATAGACATCGATGCGGCTGCAGTAGCCCGCCATTGCTTCATCTATAGAGTTGTCAACAACCTCGTAGACCAGATGGTGCAATCCCTCTATAGACGTACCGCCAATATACATGGCGGGCCTTTTTCTAACAGCTTCAAGACCCTTTAATACCTTTATGCTACTTGCTGTATATTCACTCAATGTGTCTGTCCCCCATCAAGCCTTATAATATTGTGCTCATTATACAAATATTCTCCAAGAGTTGTCAAAAATAGCTGATTTGGAAGGGATAAAAGAAGATCGAGGGCCCTTTTTCTGAAGCCCTCGTCTAAGTCTCCTTCAAGATCATCCACAAGGAGGATGGGTTGTTTTTTTCTGTTGTAATAGCGTGCAATTGCAACTATTATTGCAAGTAGAGCCATTTTTTTCTCACCAACAGATGAGAATACAAATAGCTCTTTGCCGTTTAGTATTAGCTGAATATCACACCTCTGCAGTGAAAGGAGCGATCTACCAGTGGCTATCTCCTTTTTTGCGGGGTTCGTATTAATCGTTGAGTAACTAAATACGGTTTTTATGTTTCCAAGTTTAAGTGTATCGCATGCTTCAGATATAAATCCTTCAAGATTATCCAGAGCCTCTTTTCTTAGAGCAAATATACGGTTTATGATTTCGATAAGCCGTCTGTTTGTTACTTCCAGTAGATTGATATCTTTTTTTGTACTCCTTAAAGCAGATTGCTTTACACGTTTGAGTTTTCTGTATTCAACCAGCAGATCGGCTACCGTTTCGTCGTCTATAAAGGCAGTTCTATCAAGTAGAGATAGTATATAAGCTTTGCTTCTAAATGATAGGAATGTCTCTATGGAGTACAGCAGTGTTGGAAACTCCCTTTTTAGTGTGATTATGTCGCTTTTCTTACCATTTACTCTAATTTGCTTTTCCCTGTTTGAGATTCTTATCTTTATTTCTCTCTCATCAACGAATCCATATAGAACGGTTTCTTTCTCTGGGTCTTTTTTTAGTGGAGTGTTTCTTCTTAGGAATGAGTGTCCGTTCAGTATGGTGTATATCCCTTCAATAAGATTTGTTTTTCCCGATGCATTTCTACCATAAATAATGTTTGTCTTATTAAAAGCTCGCTCGAATAGGTCGAAGCTTCTAAAGTTGATCAACCGTATGGCTTTGAGGTGCATTGTGGTTTTACTCTGTAATAGGCGTCATCACATAATTATAGGTAAAGGATTCATCCTTTGATCTAAGCATTATTGGTTCTTCTGCGCTTCTATAGAAAAACTCCACACTCTCTGTGGGAACCTGATTAAGGAATGTAAGCAGAAATCTTGAGTTGAGTTTTATTTCGAGGTCGTTGTCGCTATTTGATTCCACGATTTTTACTGTGTCTTTAGCGTTTTCACCCTCCTGGTTTTCAGCCTCGACAGTGATTACTCTATCACTTTGAATTATTGTTAATTTAACCTCGTTTGCACTATTTGCAACAGAGACCCTTCTGATTGCACCAATCATCTCGTCGCGATCAATTGTAATTATGTTATCGTCATCCTTCAGTAGAATACTCTCATACGGTGGGAAGTTACCTTTGATTATTTTGGACTCCAATGCAAAGTTCTCCGTGCTGATCTCGGCGGTGTTGTTGCCTAATTTAATATTAACCTCTCCCTCGATATCCAGCTTAGGTATAAGTGTAGCCATTGCGTTTTCCGTTATAAAGTTTGTTATCTGTTCATTTTCATTTTGTGTATTTATATTGATCAACCTGAAGTGGTCTGTAGCTACACATTTGAATGTGTCGGGTGCAGTTTCAACATAAACACCGGTGAACTCCCGGGATAGATCCTTCTTATCAGGATAGACGGAGGCTATTCTGAACATGTGTTTTAGTTTTCCAAATTCAATTGTCGTTACGACTTTTCTTTCTTCTGGTTCTTCGTAAGGGTACAGGTCGCTGCTTATTGTTTTTAGTGTTGCCTTGAATGAACCGTTGGTTATTCTTAAGGTTCCTTCGTTCAGTTCCAGGGTTGTTTCGGGGTTTTTGAGTTCTTTGAGTATCTGCGAAAGTTTGGAAGGATCCACGAGAAATGAGGTGCTGGAATCGCTTTCTATATCGATTTCCTGTGTAAGTTTGAGTATGAAGTTTCTCGAGATTATTGTCATTTTTGATTCGGTTGGTGAGATTAGAATGTTCGAAAGTACGTTTTCTTTTTCCTTTGCGGCTGTCATACTTGCGTACATTATTGCTTTTGAGAAGGTTGATGTATCCACTTTGATTCTTATCTGTTCTGACATTTCACACACTCCTTTTTATTTTTTCTTAAAGTAGTGTAGTAGATGTAGTAAGTCCGGTTTGAATGTCACTACCGCTGTTTTTTGTTTTGGTTTTGACCTTCTTACCTGTCAATTTCTGTGTCATTTTCACCTCTTTCCTGTTAAAAACTCCGTGTGGTTTCTTTCTTTTGATGCTGCTTTTATGTTCTTTTGTGTTAATTTGTGATGTACTTTTAGACATCGTTGATCTCTTTTTCTATTTCCTCTACCTTTTTCTTTAGTTCGGGGTTGTTAGCTATCTCTTTTTCGATTTTCCTGCATGCATTTATAATTGTAGCGTGACTTTTTACGCCGAATTTTGCTTTTATTTCCGGCAGTGAATTCTTTGTGAGCTTCCTTGTCAGGTACATTGCAACCTCGCGTGGTATAAGTATTTTTTTAATTCGCTTTTGTGATTTTAGCTCATCAACAGAGATGTTAAAGTGTTTTGCGACAGTTTTCTGTATGTTTTCCGCTGTGAGCATTTTTTCCTTTCTTAAAACTATGTCTTGAAGAATACTCTCTACAAGTTTTAGTGTGATATTTCGTTTCATAATGGATTTATATGCCGATATTTTGATCAATGCTCCTTCAATCTCTCTTACATTGGAGCTAATATTGGAGGCGATGAATCTAACCACATCTGGCTCAAGTTTGAGGTTGAATAGTTCTGCTTTTTTGTTGATTATCGCAATACGTGTCTCAAATTCCGGTGGCTGTATATCTACAGTTAACCCCCACCCAAATCTCGACTTTAGTCTCTCTTCGATGTCCGGGATCTCGTTTGGAGGTTTATCGCTTGTAATGACGATCTGTTTATGATTCTCGTATAAGGTGTTGAATGTGTAGAAAAACTCCTCACCGGTGCGTTCTTTGGATGAGATGAATTGTATATCATCAATAAGTAGACAGTCGAGGTTCCTATACTTGGATCTAAATTGGGCCATTCGTTTATATTGAATGGAGTTGATTAGCTCGTTTGTAAATTCCTCTGTTGATATGTAAAGTACCCTTATTGAAGGATTTTTCTTTACCATTGCATTACCAATTGCATGTAAAAGATGGGTTTTTCCAAGTCCCACACCACCATAGATAAACAGCGGGTTATAGGCTTTAGCAGGATTCTCACTTACGGCGTAAGCCGCAGCGTAAGCCATCTGATTGCTTGGTCCGGTTATGAAATTCTCAAAACAGTACTTCGGATTAAGGTTTGTTTCATTTTCCTTTTTTACAAGCAGTTTTATATCCGGGACGACACCGAAGAGTTCTTCAAGAATGGCTTTAAATTCATTCCAGTATTTCTTTCTGATGAGCTCTTTGATTTCGGTGGTTGGAATAATCAGACTGACAAGGTTAGAATCCACATTTTTGGGTTCAATGAGGTTTATCTTCTCGAGATCTTCTGTATCTATCGTTTTTCGCAGACGCTCTATTACCTCTTTCCACACAGGGTGGATTATATGAAATTACACAGCCATATTCAACAGCTCACATCGCTTTCTTTTATCGTTAGATTCTGGCGCTATTTAACTCAAAACACGTCTCAACATACGACTTTCTGCTTCCTCCACTTCTTTGAAAGCTTCCTTTATTGGACTATCATAAAGATCCTGCAAGAACTGCATATTTAACTTTGCAATATAAACACCATCATCCTTCTCATATACAGCCCATGAGCAGGGCATGATACCCACCATACTGTTATTTGCCTCTATCAGTTTTTTTGCTACAGATGCATTGCATAGAAAGTACACTCTTAGACGCTTAAAGCCGTCTGGTATCAGATTTCTTGATTCAAATACCTTATAGAACTCCCATTTTTCAAATGGGAAGCCCCATCCCTTTTCAGGTGTTTTGCCCACCACTTCTTCTATTGCTTTACATGTTTGATCGAAATCCTTAGGGCTGCGTATGGAAACAGTAAGTCCGCTTGTAAGTACCGGTTTCAACAGCTCCTCACTCATAGCACACCTCCTTCATTTATATTCCTTAACTTAATATTAAGTTTTAATTTGCAATGTGTCCAATGGAAAATTTCAGGTAGATAATAAAAAAGGACCGACAGTGTCGGTCCTTTTTAGTTTCTTTATTGGAGCAGGTTACTTCAGTAATTCCTGGAGGGAGTCGTCTATCTCACCGGGCATCGACATGTGTGCCATAAATGCGCCCATGCCGGCATCCATAAAGTAGAGCGACATCCTGTACATCTCAGGCAACGCTATAACCTTACCATCTTTGATAAGAAGCTCGATGGGAAATGCTGTAAGGTGGTTTATACCCCCAATATCAAATGATGTCTTTTCAACAGATGGCTTGCTTACACCGATAACGATCGCCTTCTGTAGATCTACCTCGTAAACCTTCTTCCACCCATTCTTATTAGCTGCGAGTGCCTTATCCAGCGCCTCTTTTGCTTTCTGGTTGGAGTCAAACTTCTTAATGGTAATGAGTGTATAAAGGCTTTTACCCATCATATTCCAGCTTGAAAGGACACTTCTTGATGAGGAGTATCCGTAGAGTTTGGCTTCCACCTTAATGCCAGGAGTTTGTTTCAGTGTGTCTAACAGTTTGTTAAACTCCTTTGCGGCTGCATCAGCCATCTTGTCGCTTTTTGAGAAAGCAGCCATCACGTAGTTTGGGTTGACAAAACTGATCTGCGTTGTGCCTTTTAGTGTTAGAACGCCAACCCTTAAAGGGATACCAAAAAAGGCATTCTTATCCACGCTGTTAACTACCTTGTAGTACGACGGATCGGACAGAATGATAACCGTTGCATTTGGTAAGTCGCCCGGGTTGTAGGTTGCAATGATTTTGAAACTCTTAGAGAGCGTGTCCTGAACGGCCTTCACTACATTGGCATGTGGTTGATTTGAGATGGTACCAACCAGCTCGAAAGTCTGTAACTTGGCTGCGTTGGCGGCCGAGGCAAAAAACAGTAATGCCACCAAGACAAAAAATACCCTTTTGAACATAATTCACCTCCAAACACTGGTTTTATTGGGTTCGTTTTTTTGCTATCTAACTGCACCATAACACCTACAATATAGCTAATAAAACATAAATTGGCAAGTTAAAGAAGGATGATAGATATTTTTATGAGAAAACAGGATAGTAGATAACGTCTAATGTTTTTGTCTATCAAAATTTGGCAGTAATTTACCATCTTGATGTTTTGTAGTGTAATTCCTCTTCTTTGTGAAAAAAAGGGTTGAAAAATGGAGGCAGGTGGCTAAAATTACCCTTTGCGCTGGTGGGGTATGGCCTTTTCCTGTATTGTTCTTTGTGGCGGTAAATCAAAAAGAATGGGAACCGATAAGGCATTCTTGAAAATAGGCTCAAAGATGTTGATAGAACATATCCTTGAGAAGCTTTTGCCACTGAGTGAAAACATCATACTTGTGGTTGACAAACGGACGAAGTATGCCCAAATTACTAAATATGGGAACCTCGAAATCCTGGAAGACGAGAGAGAGGACTTCGGTCCTGTGGAAGGTATAAGGGTGGGCTTGAAGTGTGCTAAAAACACCCTATCGTTTGTTTGTGCCTGTGACATGCCGTTGCTTGAGAGTGAGTGTATCCTTGAGCTCTACAGTTCTGTTGAGCCCGGTGATATGTGCGTAATGCCTGTTACGGACGGCAAACACCATCCATTGCATGCCTTTTACAGTAGATCCCTTTTGCCCAGGCTTGAAAAGGCCGTCCAGAGTGGAAGGCATAAAATTCTTGAAGCCATTGGCACAGAAGGGGTAAGGTTTGTCTCGGATTTTACCTGCAATATAGATCAGTCGGTCAGGAACGTAAATTACCCTACAGATATTAAAGATATTGTATTGAAGGGGAGTGCAGTATGGAAAGGGAATTGAGCCAGAAGATCTTTGATAAGCTGATAGATGAAGGCAGGAAAAAGGGTTACGTTACCTATGATGAGATCAACGATCTGTTGCCAGAGGGAATCAGCGTTGACGAGATCGATACACTCCTTGAAACGTGCGACGATATGGACATAGACATAATCGACACGGATAAGATGCCTGTGGGAAAAACTCAGCAGAAGAGGGATGTTGATATTGAGGAAACAGGGGAAGAGATTAGCAGCGCTATTAGAATGTATCTGCGAGAGATGGGAGACATCCCATTGCTTACGCGCGAAGAGGAGATAGAGATCGCCAAAGAGATTGAAAAGCATAAGAGTAATCTTACAAGAAAACTTATAGAAATACCGTTTACCTACGACCATATTGTTGCTCTCATTAAAGATGTTCAGGAGGGTAATGTAAAGGTTAAAAACATCTCCAACGCTCTCGATTTAAGCTACGAGGATGAAGAGGATGAATCCGTTGAGGATCATACCTCTAAAGAGACCTTTATCAGGATCTTAGAAAGCATCGTTGACAAATATGACCAGTTGAGGCAAACAGAGGATGAAGAGGCAAAGGCGCAGTTGAAAGAGAAGATTTTTAACGATTTCCTGGAGATATCCCTGAGCGACAGGTTTATTCATAACATGATTGAATCGTTCAAGGAGAGGTTGTTTGAAAGTAAAGATATGCCTAACAGGGATGAGCTTATGAATACCCTCTCCGAGATAGAGATGGAGAAGATTCAGGTTGAGAATGCCAAACAGAAGATGATAAAGGCCAACCTGAGGCTTGTTGTTTCTATTGCAAAGAAACACCTAAATAGAGGACTGTCTTTCCTTGATCTGATACAAGAGGGCAATATAGGTCTGATGAAATCTGTGGATAAGTTTGACTACAGGAAAGGTTTCAAGTTTTCCACATATGCAACCTGGTGGATTAGACAATCCATCTCAAGGGCCATTGCGGATCAGGCAAGGACAATCAGGATTCCGGTGCATATGATAGAGACAATAAACAAGATAGTGCGGGCATCCAAACTACTCATTCAGAAATACGGAAGAGAGCCCACAACAGCGGAGCTCGCCGAATATTTGAAGATGGATGCAGATAAAATTAAGGGTATAATCAAGATAGCAAAGGAGCCTATATCCCTTGAAACACCTGTTGGCGATGACAATGACACCCATCTTGAGGATTTCATAGAGGACAAAAAGACCAAGCTGCCGATTGATGTTGCCATAGAAGAAAGTCTGAAAGAAAAGATCGAAGAGGTCTTTAAGACCCTGACGGAGAGAGAGGAAAAGGTTTTACGAATGCGCTTCGGTATAGGGGATGGCTGTGATCATACCCTTGAAGAGGTAGGCAGAGTGCTGGGTGTGACCAGGGAGAGGGTAAGACAGATAGAGGCAAAAGCTATCAGAAAATTGAGACATCCAAAAAGGAGTAGAGAGCTTATAAGCTTTGTGGAATAGGTGAGAATCAATCGATTCGTTGCCCTGTGTGGTAATATCTCAAGAAGGAAAGCCGATGAGGCAATTAAGGAAGGCCGGGTCAGCGTAAATGGCCGTATTGTCAGGGAATTTGTTGATGTAGATCCACAAAAGGATCTTGTTTGCCTTGACGATAAAAGGCTTCGGCTGCCAGAGGGGCATCTCTATCTTGCCTTTTACAAGCCGCCGGGTTTTCTTGTTTCAAATAGCAGTAGTGACGGCAAGCCTCTCATTACATCTTTTTTTAGGGACATAGAAAGGAAATTGATATTTGTTGGACGGCTCGATTTTCTCTCCGAAGGGCTTCTGCTTGTAACAAGTGATGGCGAATTTGCGCACATGGTTATGCACCCTGCCTATGAGGTGGAAAAGGTCTACCTTGTTAAAACAAAGAAGCCTGTCAAAGCAGCACTGCTTAAGAGGATGGAGCGTGGTGTACAGCTTGAGGATGGTTTCTTCAAACCTGTTCAAATCAGGAAAACCCAGCAACCTCAATGGCTTTTAATCGGTATAAAAACGGGTAGAAATCGTATTATTAGGAGATTTTTTGCCCACTTCAACATTCCTATCCTGCGTTTAAAACGTATAGCCATTGGCAATATCGAATTGGGTTCCTTACAACCGGGTCAATACAGACATTTGACACCACTGGAGTTAAGAGCCTTTAGGAAACTGATAAAGCGAAAAGGATAAAGGGCTTTTGGCTTGATTGTAGGCCCACCGGAGGTTATAATTTTTTAACAAACCATAGCAAAGGAGGTTAAGTAAATGGTACACTATTCCGATCTTGGTTTCGTCAATACACGAGCTATGTTCAAGGATGCTTTTGAAAAGGGTTATGCTGTACCCGCTTACAATTTCAACAACATGGAGCAGCTTCAGGCGATTATAACAGCATGCACAATGACCCAGTCGCCCGTTATACTGCAGGTATCCAAGGGTGCAAGGAAATATGCAAATCAGACACTGTTGAGGTGGATGGCACAGGGCGCTGTGGAGCTTATGAAGGAAATTGCAAGCGCAAACAACCTGAAGGAGATACCGATTGCCCTTCATCTGGATCATGGGGATAGTTTCGAGTTATGCAAGAGCTGTATAGAGATGGGATTTTCATCCGTCATGATTGATGGAAGCCATCTACCCTATGAGGAGAATGTTGCCATCACCGCAAAGGTTGTTGAGTACGCGCATAAATACGATGTAACGGTGGAGGGTGAGCTTGGTGTGCTTGCAGGGATTGAAGAGGATGTAGAGGCTGCAAAGACGATATACACCAACCCTGACGATGTGGAGGATTTTGTAACAAGGACCGGCGTAGATTCGCTTGCTATTGCCATTGGTACGTCTCACGGTGCATACAAGTTCAAGGTAAAACCCGGGGAACAACCGCCTCCACTGAGATTTGATATACTCGAGGAGATTGAGAAACGAATACCCGGGTTCCCTATAGTGTTGCACGGTGCGTCGAGTGTGCTTAAAGAGTATGTTGATATAATCAACAAGTACGGTGGCAATCTGGAGGGTGCAGTTGGTGTGCCGGAGGATCAGCTCAGAAGAGCCGCAAAGAGTGCCGTATGTAAAATAAACATAGATTCCGATGGCAGGCTCGCGATGACGGCTAAGGTTAGAGAGATACTCTGGACACAACCAAAGGAGTTTGATCCAAGGAAGTACCTTGGCCCGGCAAGGGAAGAGCTTATTAAAATGTACGAGCGCAAGAACAGGGAGGTACTGGGCTCTGCGTTCAGGGTATAATTTGGAAAACAAAACTCCAAACAGGAAGGTGCAATGCGTAAACTGCCAGAAGTTATACGGATGGAAGATTTATTCGAATATGGCTTCGACACCGATCACGATTTCTCCTTGAATCACAGAACAAACTACGGCTTTATAAGGAGCGTCTGCATAAAAGGTCTTGGCGAGGAGGTGCTCCAGTATGTATCATCGTTGAATGACAGTTTTGTGAACTTTGTTCAGCTGGGAATAGGCGGCAGCGCACTGGGTGCAACGGCCGCCCTTGAATTTTTGAATGGCATCTTTTTGAACGAGAAGAGTCAGAGACGCTATTTTGTACTTGACAATATTGATCCTGAGCGTTTAAGCCACGTGTTTAAATTAGATCTATCCAGAACGCTCTTCCATGTGGTCTCAAAGAGTGGCTCTACCATGGAGACCGTTTCCCAGTTTTTTATCGTGTTTGAGCGTTTAAGGAAGCTTTTCGGTGATGATGCATACAGTCACTTGGTTTTCACCACCTCCAGAAAAGGTTTTCTCTACGAATTTGCTCAAGAGCACGCGATAAAGTGTTTCTTTATTCCGGATGAAGTAGGCGGCAGATTTAGCGTTTTTACATCTGTTGGGTTGTTACCGATCGCTTTTTTTGATCACGATATTGGTGCCTTTATAGAAGGTGCTAAATATGCCATTCGTGCCTTTAGAAATGGCTGGAGAATGCCGCTTGAATTTGCAAGCTTTACGATGGGAGAGTATCTTTCGGGTAAAAACATACTGGTAATGTTCGCATACAAGGATAGGCTCTATAGTGTGGCCGACTGGTTCAGACAGCTCTGGGCGGAGAGTTTAGGCAAGTCTGGGAAGGGTCAGACGCCCGTTAAGGCGTTGGGTGTGACAGATCAACATTCCCAGCTTCAACTCTATCAGGACGGCCCAAAGGATAAGGTGATCGTATTTCTTGATGCGCCTGCAACTGAGGATCTGGTGATAAACGAGGCATTACAGTTCAATTATCTTGAGCGGAAAAGCCTTGCACATATTATGGATGTTGAGAAGCGCTCCACTATGAAGGCATTGCGCAACTCTGGTGTACCATGCGGTTATATTCAGATCAAAGAAAACGGCGAATTCGCACTCGGGGCTCTGTTTGCTTCGTTGATGATTGCCACAGCAAAGGCTGCCGAGGTGCTTGGCGTCAATGCTTTCGATCAGCCGGCTGTGGAGCTGGGAAAGCGTTATGCACGGGAGACGCTGAAGGAGGAGTAGGATTACCATGAACAAAAGGGAAGCATCATATCGGTGCAGGATATATTACGACGATACGGATGCCGGCGGTGTTGTTTACTATGCAAACTATCTTAAATTTTGCGAAAGGGCAAAGCAGGAATTTTTCCTTGCGCGTGGTTGCGATCTGTTCAAGTTACACAAACAAGGTCTCTACCTTGTCGTTAGAAGTGTTAAGGCAAACTATAAAAGGGCAGTGTCGCTGGGAGAATCTGTTGAGGTTTATGTTTCTATTCGGAGATCGACCAGAACGTCCGTTACTCTCTTTTTTGAGATATTCGCATCGGGTGAACTTTGTGCTGATGTGGAGATACTCTCTGTAGCTGTGGATAGCTCCTTCAAGATTGTGAGATTGCCAGAGTGTGTTGTAGAGGCTATAAAGGGGTGAATCATGTCTGTGCTGGTTGAATTTGCCATGTTTCCCACCGACAAAGGTGAGAGCGTTAGCGGCTATGTGAGTCGTATTATAGATATGATACGACAAAGCGGCGTTGAGTATAGATTGACTCCCATGGGAACGGTTTTTGAGACGGAAACAATGGATGAGGCGCTATCCATCCTCAAACGCTCATATGAATTACTTGAGCCGGATTGCAACAGGATATATGCCACGGTTAAGTTTGATATAAGGAAATCACGAAAAAACAGAATGAAACAGAAGATCGAATCCGTTAAAAGGCACATTGGTGACGTTAACACTTAAAAAAGATGGGGGCGGGGAGAAGCCCCGCCTGTTTATGTGAAGGTTGTGCCTATTGCCTGTGTCCTTTTAGCAACGTTCGGTCTGAAGAAAGGTAACCGCGTAAGATAAGGGATATTTTTCATAATATATCACTAAGTACCGTAATAGTCAAGCGTGCACACTGTATTGACGTTGTCGGTTTTTGCTTTCAGGCTCTGCCTCTCTGGGAAATTATAAGGCCAACTATAATCAGTGCAGCAGCTACCATAAACCTTACACCGATATGCTCTTTCAGGATAACCACGCTTGCAATACCGTTTAAAAGCGGGATGAGGTAAATGTAGTTGCTCGTGGCAACCGAGCCGATCAGGTTAACACAGATGCGCCAGAAAACAAAGCAGACGCCCGAGGCAAAAACGGCTAAAAACAGCAGATTGATGAATACAACGGGTTTTTGAAGGGCACCTACATGTAGGGTTGGGTCTGTGAGGGCCCAGAATATTACCATAAAAACAAGACCGTAGAGGAAGCTCTTCCTTGTTACGTAAAGATAGTGATACTCCTCTGGGATCAGCTTTAAGACTACCGAGTAGATGCCGAAACTTGCAGCTGCCAGAAGAGCAAGCAGGTCTCCAATACTAATACTACCTATGCGATCAAAGAGCATGAGGAGCATTCCGGCAAGTGCAAGCAGAAAACCTATCAACAGATTGATGCCAATCCGCGACTTAAGGATCAGGCGTGCAAATAGAGCTGTGAATATGGGCGAGGTGGTTACAAGCAATCCAACGTTAGCAGCTCCGGTCAGTGTAAGGGCAATGTTTTCAAGTACGTAGTAGAGAAATATCCCGCTGAAACCTGAGAATGCAAGATAGAGCTCTGTGCGTAGAGATGTTTTTGCAGCGGATGGATGCATGATGTAGAGTATAACTGCTGCCACGGCGAACCGATAGATCAGAATCTCAATGGGTGTGAGGTACTCAAGTAATACCTTGGTTTGAACAAACGTAACACTCCAGATCAGTATGGTTACAAAGGCCAAAAGGTGGCCAAGCTTCTTATGAGCCTTCACTGGCAGACAACTATACACGAATGGTTCACGCGGTTCAAATCAGTTTTTCTTGTTCTTGAAAAGATCGAAGGCTTCTGCTACTATCCTTGTGGCAAAAGGTCGCCTATGGATGAGAAAAAAACGCTGAACTTTATTGAAGAGATAATCGAAAGCGATAACAGATTGGGTACATACGGTGGAAGGGTACACACACGCTTTCCACCAGAACCCAACGGCTACCTGCACATTGGCCACGCTAAATCCATCTGCCTGAACTTTGGCATAGCCAGCAAGTACGATGGAAAGTGTAATCTGCGTTTTGATGATACCAACCCCCTGAAGGAGAGCGATGAGTATGTCCGCTCGATCATTGAGGATGTCCGATGGCTTGGCTTTGACTGGGAGGATAGGCTCTTTTTCGCTTCCGATTATTTCGAAAGGATGTACGAGTATGCCGTTAGGCTGATAAAGAAGGGCAAAGCCTATGTGTGCGACCTGACACCAGAGCAGATCAGGCTCTACAGGGGTACCCTTACCGAGCCGGGCAAGGAGAGCCCTTACAGGCAAAGAAGCGTGGAAGAGAATCTGGATCTGTTTGAAAGAATGCGAAAAGGTGAGTTCCCTGATGGTTCTAAGACGCTGCGAGCAAAGATCGATATGGCGCATCCCAACCTGAATATGAGGGATCCGGTTATGTACAGAATTATACATGCGCCCCACTTCAGGAGTGGTGATAAATGGTGCATATATCCCACCTATGATTGGGCTCACTGCCTTGAAGATTCCATAGAAGGCATAACCCATTCGCTATGTACATTGGAGTTTGCCGACCATAGGATACTCTACGAATGGTTTCTTGAACAGCTTGGCATTCATAAACCAAAACAGATAGAGTTTGCGCGTTTAAATTTATCCTACACAGTGTTGAGTAAAAGAAAACTGACGATGCTTGTTGAGCAGGGCTACGTCAATGGCTGGGACGATCCGCGAATGCCCACTATAGCCGGTTTAAGACGGAGGGGCTACACCCCGGAAGCCATCAGGGATTTTGTTGAAAAAACAGGCGTTACGCGCGTTGATGGTGTTGTGGATTATGCGTTGCTTGAGCATTGCATACGAGACGATCTAAACAGAAGGGCTAACAGGGTTATGGCTGTTCTCGATCCGATAAAGGTTGTGATTGAGAACTACCCTGAGGATAAGGTCGAGTGGCTGGATGCTGAGAACAACCCTGAAGATAAATATGCAGGCACCAGGAAGGTACCGTTTTGCAGGGAGCTTTACATAGAGAGGGACGATTTCAGGGAGGATCCGCCGAAGAAGTACTTCAGGCTTGCACCCGGTAGGGAGGTCAGACTGAAACATGCCTACTATATAACCTGCACGGATGTGATAAAGGATGAGCTTGGCAACATTAAAGAACTTCGATGCACATACGACCCAGAATCCAGGGGAGGATGGACAAGCGACGGCAGGAAGGTAAGGGGGACACTACACTGGGTGTCCGCTCGCCACTGCATTGATGCTCAGGTAAGGCTCTATGAGCATCTGTTTCTCACAGAGGATCCCGAAGAAGGTGGTGATTTTCTGAAAAACATCAATCCCAACTCCCTCGTTGTGCTTGAGAACTGTAAGCTGGAGCCTTCTTTGAAAAGGGCAAAGCCGGGTGAGCGTTTCCAGTTTTTGAGAAAAGGCTACTTCTGCGTTGACACCGATTCAACGCCCGAAAGACTCGTTTTTAACAGAATAGTGACCCTGAAGGATACGTGGAGCAAGATCGAAAAGAAGCTTTCAGAAAAGGCTTAATCGTTTAAGCGCCCTGAGCTTTTCGTAATGACCAATTCTCGCTTTCGATACGGCTTTTCTTAAAATCTCGATACTTTTGTCATAGGTTTCTTTGTCCACAGGGAACGGGTGACCATCCTTGCCGCCGTGAGCAAAAGAAAACCGCGCCGGATCTTTGATGCTTGGTGGTGCACAGTATATGAGTTCGGAGATCAGGCTTAGGGCTCTGAGCGTTTTTTCTCCTGCGCCCTTTGTGAGTAAGAGCTGTTCGAAGCTCTGTGGGTGTGCCTCGTGTATGGCAACTATCTGTTTCTTTAGGCGTGCAATGTTTATGTCCGCTGCCGTTATGTAATGCCTTCTGGGCAGTTCTAACTCGACTATCCTCTTTAGCTCGTCTACTGTTTTGTCAGGGGCAAATGTTGTTATCTCAACACACGCATCCCTGGTTTTTGCGCTCTCTTTTGCGGTTAAATCAAGCACGTAAGCTGACTTTGCCTGGGCACATATTGCCGCATGGGGTTCATTCACGAAGGAGCTCGTAAGATGGCTAACCCAGTGATACCTGCGTGCAAGGCGGTTGGTTTCATTTAAACCCTGCTGGATAACACACCAGTTATGATTTTCGGTGAAGAATATAGTGTGATGGTAAAGCCGATAACCATCCTGGAGGGCTGAGTTGTCCACCTTTGCCGATAGGCGACTTGCATTGACCAGGCGTTCGGCGTCAATACCCGTTCTTGATGCTATCTGCTCTATCTCCTGTGGTGTTTTGAGGGCTGCTTTGCCCTTCCCGCCGGCTACATAAATACCGATTGCGTGCTGTCTGTCCTTGAGGGCTTCCTTTATAGCACCGCATACGGTTGTTGTGATGCCGCTACTGTGCCAATCAAATCCCAGCACACAACCGAATGCCTGAAACCAGTGAGGGTGGGACAATCTCAACAGTATCTCGTCCTCTGAAAAATCGAGTCTGAGTATCTCCAGTATAGCTGCGGCGAGCTTTACCATGCGGTTAAACAGCCATGCAGGCGCTTTCCCTGTGTGTAGTGGCAGCGTTGCCGTGCCGCTTCTTTTCATACAGGAACGACCTCCACATCTTTGGCGCTTTTGGCGCCCTTACGGACAATAGCTATAAGCCTGACCGGTGCATACGCGTAGGAGCTCAACAGTGTAACGCAACAGCCATTGAAGCTAACAACGTCAATGTCTCTCTGGTGTCCCCTGATAAGCAGATTGAACCCAAGCTTCTCTTTCACCCTGAAAAAGTAGTCTCTACCAAATGCTACCCTTGCACCCAGACTGTCCAGAATATCGCCGGGCCTATCGTACAGATCCCCCCAGAGTATTGCGCGCCATATCGAGCTGTTTTCCTGTATATTGTTGATCTGGTCTATCGAGTCTGTGTCCGGTGGGGCACCGTGCAGTGCAAGGATACCATCACTGACAAGACAGAAGGGAAGCAGACTGAATGTTTCGGAGTAAACGTCAAGCTCCTCCGGGGTTAAACTCAGCCAGAAGTCGGCTGGCCAGAAGGGCAGGACTCTATATGTCTCATGGTTGCCGCACAGCAGATAGAGATTCTCAGGATATGCAAGCTTAGTTTCGAGCAACAGGTCCGCGTTTTCCCTTGAATGGGGTCCCCTATCCACATAATCACCGAGAAAAACAATACAGGTTTGTTCGTTTAGATAATTGTCAAGAACCCGTTGTGTTGCATCGATATCGCCGTGTGTATCACCGACGAAAACTACCCTGTCGAATTCCCCGATACGTATAACCCTGCCCTGTTCCTTTAAGAGTTTTCTTATTTGCGTATGGTCCATATCTGTATTCTAAGAATAAGTTGACTTTAGCGCAAGGGAATAAACCCTCACCGGGTGGCGAGGGCTTTAGGAGGTTTCAAGTATATGTAAAGGTGGCACTGGCGCCCTGTTTGTTGTTGGCTAAAGTGGGTAGCCTCCCTTGTGGTGAGAAGGAAACGTAACTTTTAATGATGTTCTGCGGTGTTTTAAGCGTGCCGGGAGCCACGTTTTTGGTATGCTTACCTGCGGGCAGGGGGTTGAAAACAGGTACCGGGTCGTGTTTAAAGAAGCGGCAATAGAGGAGAGTATGTTCTGGAGGCGTGGCTGCCGGCATCACAGGGAGGCTAAGGGGTTGCTGTATTTCAATAACGGGGATTACCGGTTTTTTTGCTTTTGTATCCAGCATCAGCGAGATAAGCAATCTCTTAAAAGCTGGAACCGTCACGTTACACCTCCTTGACCCCCTTTGCGGGCCTTTCGTCTGTATAAACGCTTTTTGACTTGTATGGTTACACGTAATTTAAGCTTGAGGCTTTGGCTTCCCCAACAAGGTACAGGGATCCTGCAATGAGTATGTTTTTGTTTTCCTGGAGTATAGACTCAAGACAGCTGTTTGTATCCCTGTGTATTGTGATAGGTCTGGTTGTTTTGCGTGCTTTTAGATGCTCAGCAATGGTCTCCGGGGCTACGGCAAGCCTGCTTTTCAGTCGAGGCAGATGGATCTCGTCCACTATTTTTTCCAGGGCGTTTATATGTTGCCTCCACGGTTTTGTATTCAGGGAGGCAAAAACAAGCAGAGAGGGCTTTATGCCGCTTCTTTTCAGGTTGTTTATGAGTGCTGCGACGGCTTTTGGGTTGTGTGCGCCATCCAGAACCGTTGTGCGTTTTTGATCCTTTATAACCTCAAATCTCCCGGGCCAGTAAGAGTTGTTGATTGACTCAGGCTTTAGATTGAAACCCAGCGAGATTAGCTGTTCTATAGCCAGCAGGGTCACCGCAATATTGTCGATGCTCGGATTCGTTATACACCTGATATGGCGTGCCTGCTCCAGGTGGCTTTCTTGTGTTAGAAATACAGGTGCATCAACGGCATTTTTAACCGTTTCTATCACGACAGGAGGATTCGGGGCAACTACGCCCAGATGCTTGATGATGCCTGCTTTGGTTAGGGCTATCTCCTTAAGCGAGCGGCCCAGATGTTCTGTGTGGTCCAGCGATATGCTCGTTAGAACGCTCAAGATCGGATCTGTTGTGTTTGTGGCATCGAATTGGCCCCCCATACCCACCTCACAGATGGCTACATCCACCTGAAACTCTTTGAAGATGGAAAAGGCAAGTGCTGTTAAGAACTCAAAGTATGTTAAACCCTCGAAGTTGATGCTTTGGAGAAATTTGGCCTGTTGAAGCAGTATTTCGAAGTCCACCGGTTTGTTGTTTATGCGAATGCGTTCGTTAAGCAGGATAAGATGGGGCGATGTATAGGTAGCGGTGGTGTAGCCTGCATCGATGAAGGCATTTGTTAGCATCTGACAGACACTGCCCTTGCCGTTCGTACCGCCTACAAGCACCACCGGATAGTCTGCCTGCGGGTTACCCAGCTTCTTCAAAAAAAGCTCCACACGATCCAGGGTGAGATCAATCGAATATGGATCGAGCCCATCAAGCAGATTCGTTAGCTCTCTATTGGCGTCAATCTGGTTCATCGCGCTATCGCAACTGCAACGGCATAATCTCTGCTGTGGCTTATAGATATTTCAAAGCTGCTTTTCCTTGAGCGGATATATGCAACAGGCTCACCGTCTTCGCCGGCAAGTATCTCTATGTCTTTGAAGGAGAGCGATGCTTTTGATGCTTTCATAAGTGCCTCCTTGGCACAGAACCTGCCTGTCAGGCATGGATAGGGATCAACCCGCTTCATACATATGTTTAGTTCTCTTTCTGAAAAGAGCCGCTTCAGGAACCTGTCACCGAAACGAAGGTGTGCTTTTCTTATCCTATCGATCTGTTCTATGTCTATTCCTGTTCCCATCTGGCTTCGTGTATGAGCTTTCTCATCATACTGACAGCTTCTTTAATACCGACAAAAACGCTTTTTGCTATAATACTGTGGCCAATGTTGAGCTCCTCAAGCTCCTTTATTGCGGCAACCGGTTTAACATTTTCGTATGTCAATCCATGGCCCGCATGCACATGCAGTCCCAGCGAGTGGGCATATCTGGCAGCATCTGCAAGCTTGTTGAGCTCTATTGTGCGCTCCATACCGTATCTGGCATTGGCGTAATTACCTGTGTGTAGCTCTATTGCGTCCGCACCGAGCATCTTCGATGCCTCGACTTGATCTTCCACAGGATCGATAAACAGGCTGACCTGAATGCCAGCCTCTTTGAATCTGGGTATTACATCTTTGAGCCTTGCCTGTGCACCTATAACATCCAGACCGCCTTCTGTTGTTATCTCCTGCCTATTTTCCGGCACAAGTGTTACCTGGTGTGGCTTTACATCCAGTGCTATCTGTACGATCTCCTCGTTCAGACTCATCTCAAGATTGAGTGGTAATTTAATGTTTTCCTTTAAAAGGTAAACATCCCTATCCTGGATATGTCTTCTGTCTTCTCTAAGATGAACAGTTATGCCGTCGGCAAGGGCTTCCTGTGCCAGATATGCAGCATACAGCACCTCTGGCTCCACCGTTCTTCTTGCCTGTCTGATTGTGGCAACATGGTCTATATTCACGCCAAGTCGCATGGCAACCTCCTTGTTTAGATTTTTCTTCCTCTAAATGTTAGCGGCTTTTTTGGTAATACAACAATACCGAATACGATTGCACCAAGGCATGCAGATTCAAGCAATTTGCTGTCGGCTGGAGTGCCCTGCAGTCCCCAACAGGCAAAGAACAACAGGAGCGCTACAGACGACGATGCAAGTACGCTTAATACTCCGAGCAGTTTTCTATGCTTAAGGAAGCGCGCCAGATAGGCATAGCTGAAGAATCCTGTCAAGAAGTAGAGCACAAAAGAGGTGTATCTGCTGCGGATAATGGTATCAAAACCCAGAAGGGGCAGCATCAGCTCGATAGCCACCAGCAGGAGCGTCCATCCGAAAATGATTGCTGGTGGTATCCTGCTTAGTATGCCGGGAAGATCTATTCTGTCGAGCTTCATACAGTATATGATACACACCGTTTGCAACAAAGTCCAGACTCTACAATATGCATCGTTCAACCACGATTCTTGATTTTTTAAGCCAAAATGATACACTCGATAGACCAACTTTTAACACTTGGAGGAATACATGTTCGATAAAGGCGAATGCCTTGTCGAGGTGCTGCCCTTTATAAAGCGTTTTTTCGGCAAAACAATAGTGATCAAATACGGCGGAAGCGCCATGGTTGATGAGCGTTTAAAGAACAGCTTTTCCAAGGATGTGGCCCTTCTTAAGTATGTTGGCATCAATCCGGTTGTTGTTCACGGCGGCGGCAGGGACATAGGGCATATTCTTGGTCGCCTGAACATTGAAAGCAGGTTTCACCAGGGGCTGAGAATAACCGATGAAAGCACGATGGAAGTGGTTGTGATGGTGCTGGCAGGCAAACTGAACAAGGAGATAGTGTTAAACATAAACAAAAATGGCGGCAGGGCTGTAGGCATTAGCGGTGTTGATGCGACAATCATAAAGGCGAGCAAGAAGCTGACTACTGATGTGGACCTTGGCCTTGTGGGCGACGTGAAAGAGGTAGATCCGTCTGTGCTGGTACACCTATCAAACGATGGGTATATTCCGGTTGTAGCACCCATTGGCGTCGATGATGAGGGTAGACGGTACAATATTAACGCCGATAGTGTTGCAAGCGCTATAGCCGTAAGCCTGAAAGCGGAGAAACTCATTTTTTTGACGGATTCTGACGGAGTATTGGACGCTGAGGGTGCGCTAATATCCTCTATCAATATTGACGAGATCGATTTGCTCATTGAAAAGGGTGTGGTAACAGGGGGCATGATACCGAAACTGCTCTCAAGCAGAGAGGCCATTAAAAGTGGGGTTGGCAAGGTTCATATCATTAACGGCAAGAGACAACATTCACTACTTGAGGAGATTTTTACTTTATCGGGTATAGGCACGGAGATCTATGCGGGCTGACCAGAGGCTTTTGGCTGAATTTTCCATACTGGTTCAAAAAGAGACGGACTTAAGACACCTCTATTTCGTTGGACTGCCGTTTATTCTCATGGCTTTTGGTTTTAGAAAGGGCGTGGTGTTTAAGTATAGCCTCAGAAAGCGCTGTTTTGACCCCAAGTGCGGTCTAAGGCTTGACGAGATAAGGGAGTATGGGTTTAAGATCGAACCTCCGCAGCAGATTGGTGAACTTGCGGATAGACTTCTTGCTTTCGACATTGAACCGTTTTACAGGACGGCTTACAACAGGAAGATACGAGCATTGAACATACCTTGTAGTGATATAATTCGCTCTGTGCTGAATCCCCTTGCTACAAAGAAAACGCGTTTCATTGATAGAAAAGATGTGAAAAACAGACACATAAGGGCTGCTCTTCAGGCAATGGAACTGGAGAGGTTTCTCTATATACCACTCCTTGCGGCTGATTCCACTGTGGGTTTTATGCTCTTTGATGCTGAGGATACACCCGGGGCGCACCTTAAACCGTACGCTTCCTTGTTTGGGCTTGCCCTTGCCAATCTTGTTAAGCAGAAACAGATTGATACGTTGCGTGGTTTTATTGAGGAAAACGAGGAGGAGATACTTCACAATCAGAGGCTCTACTCGATAGGAAAAACAGCATCGACAATTGCACATGAGATAAAGAACTCACTGATTGCTATTATCGGTCTGTTCAACAAACTGAAGGAGCATACAGATAGGTCCGAGCGCGCTTCAAAGTATGTTTCGATCATTGAAAGTGAATTAGACAAGTTGTACAGGTTTGCATTGAATATAAACAGATACTCCCGATCCTTAAAGCCGGTAAAGGAGTTTCTGGATTTAAGGGAGCTTGTCGATAAGGTAATAGAGATGGCAAATATACTTAATGCCGGTTTTGAGTTCTCTGTCAGGATAGATGATGAGGCCTCAGTTATCTATGCCGACAGGGCACAGATGGAGCAGGTTTTGCTTAATCTGCTGAAAAATTCCATTGAAGCCTACGGTGGCGAAAGGGGTGGTAAGGTCTGGATCACAGCCAAAAGGCAGGGAGATGAGGTGGTCATTCGCATAAGAGACAACAGCGGCGGAGTGGATCCTGAGAAACTGCAGGAGATAACCCGTCCATTCTATACCACCAAACCGCATGGGACGGGCCTGGGTCTGTCAATTGTTGCTGAGATAATAAGACAGCATGGGGGAACCATTGACTTTAAAAACGTGCATAACGGCTTAGAATCGATAATAAGAATGCCACTGCCCAAAAACCTGAGGGAGGGTGATGATGAGTGAGAAGAAAAAAATAATGATCGTGGACGATGAGGAAGCCATAAGGTTGCTCTATAGGGAAGAGTTTGAAGATGAGGGCTACGAGGTAGTAGATTTCGATAACGGTCAGGCAGCACTTGATGCTTTTGAGGCTGAAAAACCAGACCTTGTGATACTGGATATTGCAATGCCGGGCATGAGTGGACTGGATGTGCTTGGTAGAATGAAGGAGATTTCACCCGATACGCCCGTTATCATGTCAACAGCATATTCCCATTACAAACAGGACTTTTATACATGGGCAGCCGATGCATATATCGTTAAATCGCCGGATTTAACAGAGCTCAAAGAGAAGGTAGCAGAGCTTTTGGCTGAAAAGTAGAACTAACACTCAACCTTAAGCACCTTAAAAAAACAATACTTTTGTGATATACTAACAGCGGAGTGCTCGATGCTCAATTGTTAAAAAGGAGTGGCTTATGTCATTTGTTCATTTGCACAACCATTCTGAATATAGCCTGCTTGACGGGGCAACAAAGATAGACAGGATGCTTGATAAGGCTCTCGCCGACGGGATGGAGGCTGTTGCCTTAACGGATCATGGCAACATGTTCGGGGCAATCGAGTTTTACAAGGAGGCGAAGAAAAGAAACATCAAACCAATCCTTGGTTTTGAGGGTTATATTGCGCCCACATCCCGCAAGGATAAACAGACCAAAGGCACCTATCACATTACGCTGCTTGCGAAGAATCTGACGGGATACAGAAATCTGCTGAAGTTAACCACTTTCTCATACACGGAGGGTTTTTACTACAAACCCAGGATAGATAAGGATCTTTTGAGAGAGTACTCAGAGGGTCTGATTGCCGGCAGCGCTTGTTTGCATGGTGAGGTGCAAAGGCATCTGCTTGCGGGAGACTACGATGCCGCCAAAAGGGCTGTTCAGGAATACAAGGAGATATTTGGTAAGGACAATTTCTTTCTTGAGATCATGCGACACGGAATTGAGGATCAGCAGCGGATTGATGCGGATATTATCAGGCTCGCAGCGGAAACGGATACCCTTCTTGTAGCCACAAACGATTGTCACTACCTTAACAAGGAAGATGCTGTTGCGCAGGATGTGCTTTTGTGCCTTCAGACCAACCATAAGCTGGAAGAAGAAAACAGAATGAGAATGGGTAGTGAGGAATTCTACTTCAAGAAGGAAGAGGAGATGCTTCAGGCGTTTGAGGACCATCCTGAATTTGTTGACAATAGTCGTCTGGTTGCCGATATGTGCAATGTAGAGCTTACGCTGGGTGAACTTTCGCCACCCCATTTTAAGACGCCTGATGGTTCAAGTGAGCAGGAGTACCTAAGAAGACTGGCGTATGAGGGGCTGGATAGGCGTACACAGGGTTTTGATGAGCAGTTGAAGAAACACTACAGGGATAGGCTTGAGCTTGAGCTATCGATAATACAGCAGATGGGTTTTTCGGGTTACTTTTTGATTGTGTGGGATTTCATTAACTACGCCAAGAAGAACAAGATACCTGTTGGACCCGGTCGTGGATCAGCAGCAGGGAGCCTTGTCTCCTATAGCCTTGGCATAACAGAGATTGACCCAATTCGCTACAACTTGCTCTTTGAGCGTTTCTTAAACCCCGAGAGGGTCTCTATGCCGGACATCGATGTTGATTTCTGTGTAGAGCGACGTGATGAGGTAATAAACTACGTTAAGGAGAAATACGGTGCCTACAATGTGGCTCAGGTAATAACATTTGGTACTATGCTTGCCAAGGCTGTTGTTAGGGATGTTGCAAGGGTGCTTGGTTTTCCTTACAAAGAGGCGGATAGAATTGCCAAGATGATACCTGATAGGGCAACCCTCGAGGAGGCAATCGCTGAGAGTGAACAGATAAAGAGCGAGATTAAAAAAGATGAGAAGGTGGCTCAACTGTTCGAGATATCCAGAACCCTTGAGGGCATTAAAAGGCATGCATCTACACATGCAGCAGGGGTGGTCATTTCTGAAGAGCCCATCTACAACAGGTGTCCCATCTACAAGCCGGCTGGCGAGGATGCTCTTGTTACGCAATTCTCCAAGGAGTACCTGGAGGATGTAGGGTTAATAAAGTTTGACTTCCTTGGTTTGCGAAATCTGACTGTTATAGATTTGACCGTAAAGCAGATAGGCAACGGGTTTGACATATCCAAGATACCTCTGGACGACGAAAAGACGTATAAACTACTGCAAAGCGGTGATACGCTTGGGATTTTTCAGCTGGAATCATCGGGAATGCAGCGTTTGATCGCCGAATTAAAGCCCACCTGTTTCGAGGATCTGATAGCCCTTGTTGCACTTTACAGGCCAGGACCACTGGGCAGCGGCATGGTAAGCGATTTTATTGAACGTAAGCACGGGCATAAGCCCATAGACTATCCACTGCCCGAGCTTGAAGATATACTTAAGGAGACGTACGGCATTATCCTGTATCAGGAACAGGTCATGCAGATAGCAAGCAAGCTTGCCGGTTATAGCCTGGGTGAGGCGGATATACTGCGCAGGGCAATGGGCAAAAAGAAAAAGGAGGTTATGGAACAGCAGAGGGGCATCTTTGTGGAGAGGGCTCAGCAGCATGGTGTAAGCAGGCAGAAGGCCGAATACATATTTGATCTTATGGCGAAGTTTGCAGAGTACGGTTTCAATAAATCCCATTCAGCTGCATACGCTTACATTGCCTACCAGACTGCATACCTAAAAGCACACTATCCGGCTTACTTCATGAGCGCTCTGCTGACAAGCGAGAAGAACGATACAAAGAAGATATCCAAACACATAGAGGAGTGCAACAGGCTAAAGATTGGTATTTTGCCGCCGGATATCAATGATAGTGAGAGGGATTTTGCCGTTGCTGAAAAGGATGGAAAACCGGTTATTCGTTTTGGCTTTGGTGCTATAAAGAATGTGGGGTCTGCAGCCATAGAGAGCATCATCAGCACAAGGAGAGAAGGGCGATTTGAGTCCATATACGACTTTTTGAAAAGGGTAGATCTAAGAAAGGTTAACAGAAAGGTAATTGAGAGCCTGATAATGGCAGGTTGTTTTGATTCGCTGCATCCAAACAGAGCAAGTCTGCTTGCATCCCTTGATGATCTGCTTGAGTGGGCACAGAAGAGGGCTAATGGCAAGGGTGTAAAGATGCAAGCGTTGTTCGGCACGCAGCATCCTTCAGAGGCGCCACCTCAGCTGAAACAGGCAAACATGCTATCCCAAAGAGAGATTCTTAAGTACGAAAGGGAACTGCTCGGCTTTTTCATTAGCTCCAACCCACTTGATAAATACAGGCGTACACTGGAGGGGCTGATAAACGCCACAAGCGACGACCTTTCATCTTCTCATAGAGACAAACTGATAATGGCAGGCGTGCCAGTGAGTATAAGGAAAACGAAAACGAAGAAAAAGAGTGTAATGGCGTTTGTAAAGTTTATGGATACAAAAGGCACTTTTGAGGCGACCCTGTGGCCGGATACGTACGAAAGGTACAGAGAGCTCCTTGAAAGTGAAGATCCACTGATAATCGTTGCGCATCAGGAAGTGGGCAGCGAGAAGGCCTCTATTATTGTGCAACGGATCTACACGCTGGATGAAATTGAGCGTTATGTAAAGGGCATAGAACTCTTCTTAAACACGGAGAAACTCAACGATTTGGAGAGGATAAAAGAGATGCTGCAGCAGCACAGGGGCGATAAGAATCTGTTTATCAGGTTTAAAAAGGAAGAGCACACCTATCTCATTCAAAGTATGATAACGGTAAACGCCTCTTTGGTGTTGCTCGATACCCTCGCCCGCATGGGTGTTCCTGCAAGATTGATGCTGGAGGGAGTGTAGGATGAACAGAATACTGGTAACGGGGACAGCCGGATTTATAGGCTTTCATGTTGCGCTAAGGTTGGCAAGGGAAGGTTATGAGGTCATAGGCCTTGACAACATTAACGATTACTACGATGTGGACCTAAAGCTGGGCAGGCTTGCCGAATCGGGTTTTAATACGGATGAGATTGAATATGGCACTTTTCTTGTCTCTTCAAAGTTTCCCAATTACAGGTTTATAAAGCTGGATCTGGCAGACACAGATGGTGTGCTTAAGCTATTTGGGGATGTGAAGTTCGATACCGTATGCAATCTGGCCGCACAGGCTGGCGTCAGGTACTCTCTTGAGGATCCCTATGCCTACATTGACAGCAACATTCACGGTTTCCTAAACGTGCTTGAGGCTGCGGTTCAATTCAGGGTTGAGCACCTGGTTTTCGCAAGCTCCTCCAGTGTTTATGGTCTAAACAGAAAGCAACCGTTTAGCGAGCATCATCCGGTTGAACATCCGGTCAGCTTATATGCCGCAACAAAAAAATCCAACGAATTGATGGCGCATGCGTACAGTCATCTGTTCGGCGTTAGCATAACAGGACTGCGCTTCTTTACTGTTTATGGCCCGTGGGGTAGGCCGGACATGGCGCTTTTTAGGTTTGTGAAAAATATCTTAAACGATGAGCCGATAGAGGTGTACAACTACGGGGATATGGAGAGAGACTTCACCTATATTGACGATGTTGTAGAGGGGGTTGTGCGCGTCTTAAGCAAACCTGCCAAGCCTAATGCCGCTTTCGACCCGCTTTCTCCCGATCCAGCAATATCATCTGCTGCTTATCGCATATACAACATTGGTAACAGCCAGCCGGTAAGGTTAACCGAGTTTATTGAGGCAATTGAAGAGGTGCTCGGCAAGAAGGCGAAGATAGAGCTTATGCCACTGCAAAAAGGTGATGTTGTTAGTACTTATGCAGATGTGTCTGACTTAATAAATGACTTTGGCTATAAACCTCAAACTCCTGTTAAAGAGGGTATTAAAAAATTCGTAGAATGGTTTAAGAAGTTTTATGGAATTACTTGACAAGGCTCTGTTTTTAAAATAAAGTGAAAAAAATTTCCCGGGAGGTGATGTATGAAGCGATTGTTTAGCTTCTTGGTTGCCGTTGTTGTGGCGTTGTCGGTTATGGCATCCGGCGCCATGGCAAAGGAAGTTAAGGTTGGCGTTGTGTGGCCCATGACGGGTCTTGTTGCCGCATTTGGTCAGAGCGCATGGAGAGGAGCTAAGCTCGCCCAGTCCATGGAGCCCACAGCAAAGGATGGAGCGAAGATTCACCTTATTCTTCTTGACAACAAGGGCATGAAGGTCGAGACAGCAAATGCCGTTAGTAAGCTGATAACAGAGGACCACGTAAAAGCTATTATTGGTGCCATCACAAGCTCCAATACGCTGGCTGGTGCACCAATCGCCGAAAGGTACAAGATACCCATGCTAACATCTTCGGCGACAAATCCCCTTGTTACAAAGGGCAAGAAGTACGTTTCCAGGGTCTGTTTTATAGATCCTTTCCAGGGTAGCGTTGCTGCAAAGTACGTCTGGAACAATCTACACGCCAAAACTGCAGCTGTGATGATTGAGAAGGATCAGGATTACTCCGTTGGTCTTGCCCATGCCTTCATGAAGGCGTTCAAGAAGCTTGGAGGAAAGATTGTTTCGGTCTCTTTCTTCCAGTCTACGGATCAGGATTATTCGGCACAGATTTCCACAATCAAATCCAAGAATCCGGATATCATCTACATGCCTTCCTACTATCAGGAGATCGCTCTCTTCTGTCGCCAGGCAAGGCAGTATGGTCTTAAGCAGACCATAATGGCTGGTGATGGTGCTGAGGCTGATGCCCTTATAAAGATCGGAGGCAAGGCGGTAAACGGTGTTACGTTCACCACTCATTACGATCCTCACGCAGCTGCAACACCGCTGTCCAAGAAGTTCCTGAAGCTGTTTAAGGCAAAATACCATGAGGATCCAGATGCTATGGCCGCTCTGGCTGCCGATGCCTACTTTGTTCTTGTTAATGCAATTAACAAGGCTGGTGGAGCAAAGGCGACACCAAAGAAAATCAACTACTACATCAGGCACACAAAGAACTTCAAGGGCGTTACGGGTGTTATCACCATTGATCCTAAAACAGGTAACGCTATAAAGAGCGCGGTTATAAGAAAGGTTGAAAACGGTAAATTTGTCTATGTCACCACAGTCAACCCGTAAACAATCCTTTGGGCAGGGCTTTTCTGCCCTGCTTTTTGAATAATCAAAAAAACAAGAGAGAACCATGAACCTAACAATAGTATTACAACAGCTGGTCAATGGTATATCCTTGGGGAGCCTGTACGGGCTTGTTGCTATAGGATATACGATGGTTTACGGAGTTATCCGGCTCATCAACTTTGCCCACGGCGACGTGATGATGGTGGGCATGTATTTTGCTTTCGTGGGCGTTGCTATGCTGTTTTTGCCCTGGTGGGCAGCCTTTCTTCTCTCGATGATTGCAACAGCATTTGTAGGTGTTATCATCGACAGGGTTGCCTATAAACCCTTGAGAAATGCAAGCAGAATCTCTGCCCTTATTACAGCTATCGGTGTTTCGTTTTTCCTTGAAAATCTGTTTCTTGTTGTGTTTGGCGGCGTACCAAAAGCATTTCCTGTACCCTCTGTATTTGGTGGTGCTATCAATATTCACGGTGTTATCTTTCCTAACATTGCTATAATTACGCCGATAGTTGCCATGGTGTTCCTTGCCATGCTGTTGTTTATTTTGCACAAAACCAAGTACGGCATGGCTATGCGTGCCCTTTCGCTTGACATGGAGACGGTACGCATTATGGGTGTAAATGTGGATATGGTTATATCCATCGTGTTTGCCATTGGCTCTTTTCTGGCTGCGCTTGGCGGAATATTCTGGGCCATGAGATATCCGGCTATTAATCCGCTAATAGGTATCATGCCCGGCCTAAAGGCATTTGCTGCCGCTGTTTTAGGTGGAATTGGTTCTGTTGCCGGAGCTGCTATAGGTGGATTTATTATTGGCGTATCAGAGATACTCGTTGTTGCCCTGTTCCCTGCCCTTGCAGGGTACAAGGATGCTTTCGCTTTCCTGTTTTTAATCTTCGTTCTGCTGTTCAAGCCCACTGGCATAATGGGCGAAGACTTAGAGAGGGGGCGCTTCTAAAATATGAACAGAAATACGATTTTGACCGTTTTATCTATAGTGCTCCTGTTTCTGTTTGTGTGGTACGGTGAGCACCATTTCACAGCCTACACCATCAGGATCTGGGAGAATACGGCAATATTTCTGATGCTTGCTGCAAGCTACAATCTGATCAACGGTGTAACCGGACAGTTTTCACTGGAGCCTAACGGATTTGTGGCTATAGGGGCCTATGTAGCTGCAATTCTTACCCTCACACCAGCTCAAAAGGAAGCCATGTTTATTATAGAACCTATGGTTCCCTGGCTGGCACATCTGCATATGTCGTTTTTGCCTGCACTACTGGTAGGTGGGTTGGTAACGGCATTTGTAGGCTTCCTGCTTGGTTTTCCGGTCTTTAGGGTGCGTGGCGATTATCTGGCTATTGTTACGCTGGGCTTTGGCTTGACCATCAGAGTTATCTCCAACAACACCATAACAATAACGAATGGAGCCCTTGGACTGAAGGGTATTGCAAGCTACACCAACATCTGGTGGTGTTTCGGTTGGGCTGTTCTGTCGATGATAATAATCATGCGCATAGTTAACTCTGCCTTTGGTAGAGCAATGAAGGCCATCAGGGATGATGAGGACGCTGCCATCGCAATGGGTATAAACACCTTCTGGATAAAAATGGCGGCTTTTGTTATAGCAGCCTTTTTCGAGGGTGTTGGTGGCGGATTGCTTGCCCACTTGATAACAACCATATCACCAACCATGTTTACCTTCTTCCTGACATTTGAGCTGTTGATCATCATCGTTGTAGGTGGATTGGGTAGCATGACCGGTACGGTGATTGCAACGGTGCTTGTTATCTGGGGTAGCGAGTTGCTCAGGGTTGTTGAGCAACCTATGAACATATTTGGACTACACATACCCGGCATACCGGGAATGAGAATGGTTATATTTTCGGTTCTTCTGATAGTTATCATGATATTTGCACGCGAAGGTATCATGGGTCAGAGGGAGTTTTCCTGGGATGCATTCTTCAACTTCCTTAAGAAAGTGAGAGCTCGCAGATGAAAGCGGTCCTTAGGTGTGACAAGATAACAATGAGATTCGGCGGCCTTGTAGCCGTCAATGAGTTTTCCATTGAAGTTATGGAACATGAGATATTTGGCCTTATAGGTCCAAATGGTGCAGGTAAGACAACAGTCTTTAATATGATTACTGGAAACCTGCACCCCACATCTGGCCTAATCTACTTCTATGATCAACCTATAGTGGGCTTAAAACCACACAAGATCGTTTCTCTTGGTATGGCAAGAACATTTCAAAACATTCGCCTTTTCTCCAATCTTTCCGTTCTTGAGAACGTGTTAACAGGTTTTCATCATAAGCTTGAATACAACTTGCTCGATGCTGTGTTGAGAACGCCTCGATTCAAGAAGCACGAGAGATTGATGAGAGAGATGGCGCTAAACCTCCTTGAAAGTATCGATTTGAAGGACAAGGCGGATCTAAAGGCAAACGAGCTACCCTATGGCGATAGGAGAAAGGTTGAGATAGCCCGTGCCCTTGCCACCGGCCCAAAGATGCTGCTGTTAGATGAGCCTGCTGCCGGTATGAATCCTCAGGAGACGCTGAGCTTGATGTACTTTATCGAAGAGATCAGGGAGAAGTTCAACCTGACAATTCTGCTGATAGAGCATGACATGAAGTTTGTCATGAATCTGTGCAAGAGAATAGCTGTCTTGGATCACGGCGTAAAAATAGCAGAGGGTGCACCGGAGGAGATACAGAAGAATCCCGACGTGATCAGGGCCTATTTAGGAGACATCAATGCTTAAAGTGAAGGATTTACATGTATATTACGGTGTCATACATGCTGTAAAGGGGATTTCATTCAACGTTCCAGAAGGTAAGATTGTTACACTGATAGGTGCCAATGGTGCTGGAAAAAGCAGCACCTTGAAAGCAATCGCTGGACTTGTGAAGCCCAGAGGCAGCATCCGTTTTCTGGGTGATGAGATAACAAAGAAACAGGCTTACCAGATTGCCAGAAAGGGCATAGCGCTGGTGCCTGAGGGCAGACGTGTATTTGTGAACCTGACCATTCTTGAGAACCTGAGGATGGGTGGCTTCAACAAAAAGGTCTCCGAACTTGAGCCGCTCTACGAGCAGATGTTTGAGTTGTTCCCCATTCTCAAGGAGAGAGCCCACCAGAAAGCCGGCACTTTATCTGGTGGAGAGCAGCAGATGTTAGCCATTGCACGGGCATTGATGAGCGAGCCTTCTTTGTTGATGCTTGACGAGCCCAGTCTCGGTCTTGCACCCAAGATAGTCTCGGAGGTTTTTGATATTTTAAGGGCGCTCAACAACCAGGGCAAGACCATTCTTCTTGTTGAGCAGAACGCTGCCCAGGCTTTGAAGCTTGCAGATTACGGCTATGTTCTGGAAAATGGCACAATTGCTCTGGAAGATGATGCAAAAGAGTTGCTTAGAAACGAGCAGGTAAAAAAGACTTATCTGGGCGAGGTTTAAAATCAAAAAAGGGGCACAGGCAAGTGGAAGCCATGAAGCTCGGTGAAAAAATAAGAAATATGCGCCTGCAGAAGAGAATGACACTGAGGGAGTTAAGCAGAAGATCTGGCTGCTCCCTCGGGTTCCTTTCTCAGGTAGAGAGAGACAAGGTTTCTCCTACTATTGCGAGTTTGAGAAAAATTGCCGAGGCACTGAATACAAATATCATAAGCCTTTTTGAGGAAGAGAATGCTATAGACTCGATTGTTGTAAAAAAAGCTCATAGGGGCAAGTTCGAGAATAAACGCTCAAAGGTACGCTATGAGCTATTGAGGCCTCAGTTTTCCGACACGAGCATTGAAGCCCTCTACATGTATCTTGAGCCTGGTGCATCAAGCGGTCCAACGCCCCATACCCATGAGGGAGAAGAGCTTGCAATTGTGATAAAAGGCAAGATCAAGATAGAGGTGGGGGGCAAAAGCTATCTGCTGGAAGAAGGCGACTCGGCGGTTTACAAGTCCACCATCCCGCACAAATGGTCTAACCCTACAGACGAGCCCAGCGAGGTTATCTGGGTTAACCATCCACCTTCATTTTAGTTTTTTCTTTTGTAGACAAACCAGGCCCTTTTTGTTAAGTTAGTGACGATATGAGAACAATTGACAAGGCACAATCCTTCTTTGAATTTATCTCTTCCAGGGAGCCTTCGTTGGTGCTGTTTGTAACAAGGGATTGTGCCGTTTGTGCTTCGCTTGAGAAGAAACTTTTGAGAAGCCTGGATGGTGAGAGGATGGCAAAGCTTTATCTGGACGATTTAGAAGAGCTAAAAGGCGAAACCGGAATTTTTAGCGTACCGGCTGTTGTGGTGTACATCTCCTCAAAGGAGTATGCACGCTTTGTGGGTGTATTTTCGGCAGAAGAGGTGGTTAAACGGTACTACAGACTCAAGGAGCTGGTTTGATGTGCATACATCGACGGATTTTCGATAAGGCGGTTGCAGTTGCAAACGATACACTCATAAAGGATGTCAGGATAGGGTTGGGCTACACAATAGTTGAGCTTGAAGATGGCCGCTGTGGTATCTCCTACAGCTTTACAAAGGAGCTTGGATCAAAGAACTGCACAGCGCTGGAGAGTGCTGGCGCTTTACATACGTTTAAAGCCAGGAAACTGCTTGAAGGCATCTTTTCGTACAACCTGCTTGATGCCACACTTGCGATAGCTACAGCTCAGGCTCTGCTCCATGATCCATCGAGGGATGACGGTATTGACCTGCTTGATCTGATTGAACCTAACAGTCGTGTTGTTATGATAGGCTACTTTGCCCCTCTTGTGCCTGTTATCAGAAAAAAAAGCACCCGGTTTGTAATATGTGAGCGGTCGGGCAAAGATGGTACCTATCCAGACTACGCCGCATACTTTGAGTTGCAGCAGTGTGATGTTGCATTGATTTCGGCAACAACGCTTATAAACAAAACCATTGATGTATTGTTGGACAGAACGCGTGCACGAAGGGTTGCTTTGCTTGGCCCAAGCTGTGTTATGGATCCTGAGATTTTTGCATCCACGCCGGTTACTCACCTGTGTGGTTCCTATATTACAGATGCAGAATTAGCAAAGATGATTATCAGTCAGGGTGGCGGTACTCAGAAATTGAAAGTGGCTACAAGAAAGGGGTGTATTCAGTGTCGATCTTAGATGAGGCTGTTGAACGATTCAGGGTTGTAGTGAGGAATAACGCGCTGGAAGAGAGCCTGATATCGATAAGGATGAGGCCGCTTTCGCCTGAAGAGGCGATAGGCAATCCTACGCGTGACGATTTTCCTATCCTCAAAGGAAAAGAGGTGCTGGTGGAGGCGGACTTTAAAGGATCCAAAGGGCAGGCATTTACCGACCAGCCAAGCAACTTTGAAGGTACCCTTGCAGACGTACTCACACTTGATAGAGCCACTAACAGAAACAGGGCTGTTGTGGTTGCCGCCATGAATGCTGTTTTACGGCATCTTGGTATTGCCAGGAACACGGTTCACTGTAGGGATACGGAACCACAGGAGTGTGCCGAAGAGATGGCACGTCGTTTTTTGAGAAGGTGGGGTGAGGATCTGACCATAGGTCTTGTTGGGCTGCAACCAGCCATTGCCAGTGCGCTTATATCCACCTTCGGTGCAGATCATGTAGAGATAGCCGATCTCGATGCTGAAAATATAGGCAGGAACTTTGATGGTGTAATTATCAAGAGTGGTTATGAAGAATCGACAAGGGTTGTTGCAAACAATTTCCTTGCACTGGTTAGCGGTTCCACAATTGTTAATGGCACCATAGATGCCCTGATTGAGGAATCAAAGAAGGACAATAAAAATAGAATTGTCATATTCTATGGAACTACCATAGCCTGTATCGATGCATTGATGGGCCTGCGCAGACTCTGCTTTAGGTCACATTGAGAGCGCAAAAAGGCGCTGTTTCGGTCATGTTAAAATGCGCTCGCTCTCAGGAGGATGCAACTGCTCGTTTCTCTGAAGAGTAAAAATTGAGCTTGACCATTCCAGAGCCAGCTGCGGATAGCGGTTGTGTAAAGAAGCGGGCAGAATTGTCATTCGGACTGTGAGCGGCTAAATGCTATCTGATAAGAACAGGCAGTCTTAGATCTGCTGGTTGTTAGACGGAACATGTTCAAGGGGCATATTTGATGTGGTGCATCCGAGGAGCTTCCAGAACCCCTTTTTCTTGAACGCCTACAAAAAAGCTGTATAATGAAACAATCAAAAAACTTTTGTCTGTTAGAATCCGTTGGGTTCTCCAGACAGGTGGGTTTTTGAACGGTTTTTCTGTGTCTTTTGTTCATACGTTGAAAGATGATTAATTTAACTGTGTGGGAGTGTTTATGAAAAGGGACTGTTTGAGTTTGAAGGACTTAAGCAGGGAAGAGATATTGAACCTTGTTGAACAGGCACTGCAGATAAAACAAAAGGTGCGCTTAAGAGAGGCTTATAAGCCTTTAGAAGGTGTGTTGCTTGGAATGCTGTTTGAGAAATCATCCACAAGAACACGTATCTCATTTGAGGCTGGAATGAAGCGTTTGGGTGGTGATGCAATTTTTCTCTCATCAAGGGATATTCAGCTTGGTAGGGGTGAAACAATAGAGGACAGCGCACGCGTTATCTCGTCTTACCTTGATATAATCATGGTTCGCACATTTGAGCATCAGCGCCTTATAGAGTTTGCCAGACACTCGAGTGTGCCGGTTATAAACGGACTTACAAATCTTTTGCATCCATGTCAGGTGCTTGCCGATCTGGTGACGATAAAAGAGCATTTCGGTAGAATCTACAACCTGAAGATAGCATTTGTCGGTGATGGCAACAATATGGCTAACTCTTGGCTATATGCAGCCTCCATTCTGGGCTTGAACCTTAGTGTTGCCACACCTGTTGATCTGTCGCCGGCTGGTATTGTTGTGAAAGAGGCTCTTGAGTTTGCCAAGGTGAGTGCAGCCAAAATAGAGCTCACCGATGATCCATACAGGGCCGTTGAAGGGGCGGATGTAATTTACACAGATGTCTGGGCTTCCATGGGTGAAGAGAGCCAGCGTCAGGTTAAACATGCGTTGCTCAGGGGCTATCAGGTCAATCAGGCCCTTATCGAGAGAGCGAGCGAGGATTTTATCTTCATGCACTGTCTGCCTGCCCATAGGGGAGAAGAGGTTGCCTCTGAGGTAATAGATGGTGAACACTCGATTGTGTGGGACGAGGCAGAAAATAGGGTTTATGCCCAGCTTGCGTTAATCTTGAAGTTATTGGGGAGGGATTAAATGGATATCAAGAAGGTTGTTCTTGCATACTCCGGAGGGCTTGACACTTCAGTTATTGTTAAATGGCTTATGGATCGCTATGGTTGCGAGGTAATAACCTACACTGCAGATCTTGGTCAGAACGAGGATCTGGAGCCCATTAGAAGGAAGGCACTGAAGATAGGTGCCTCTAAAGCCTACGTGGAAGATGTAAGAAAGGAGTTTCTCGAAGAGTACGTTATGGGTGCCTTCAGATTTGGTGCCCTGTATGAGGGCAAGTATCCACTTGCCACTGCTCTTGGAAGGCCTTTGATTACCAAGAAGATGATTGAGATAGCCCAGAAGGAGGGCGCTGATGCTATAGCCCACGGCTCGACAGGCAAGGGTAACGATCAGGTGCGCTTCGATGTATCGGCGGTGGCTTTGGATCCGCACATTAAGGTCCTTGCCCCGGTAAGGGATTGGGAGTTAAAATCCCGCCAGGAAGAGATTGAGTATGCCAGAAAGCACGGTATTGATGTACCTGTTACGAAGGAGAAGCCGTACTCCATAGACAGAAATATCTGGGGACTCTCAGTGGAGGCTGGTCCTCTTGAAGATGCTGAGTTTGAGCCCACACCGGATGTTTATTCCCTTACAAGGGACCCGAAAGAAGCGCCAGATGAGCCGCAGTATGTGGAGATAGCCTTTGAGGAGGCAAAGCCAGTGGCGCTCAATGGTGAGAGGATGGATATTGTGACTCTGGTTGAAGAGGCCAACAGAATTGCGGGTGCCCATGGTGTGGGAAGGATAGATATGATAGAAAACAGGCTTGTAGGCATAAAATCCCGTGAGATCTATGAGGCACCGGGCGCTGTACTGCTCCTTACCGCAAAGAGAGCTCTGGATGAGCTTGTGCTTGATAGGGAATCCCTGCATTTGCTTGATCACCTTGCTCAAAAGTACGCTGAGCTGGTCTATTACGGGTTGTGGTTCAGCGATCTGCGACAGGCGCTTGATGCCTTTGGCAAGGAGATGATGAGAAAAGCCACAGGTAGTGTGAGGGTTAAGCTGTTCAAAGGGCAGGCGACGGTGGTGGGCAGAAGGTCTCCATATTCGCTGTATAACAGGCAGCTTGCTACGTATGATCCGACAGATACGTTCAACCATAAATACGGCGAAGCTTTCTGCTATATCTGGGGGCTGCCGCTAAAGGTGAAAGCGCTGGTTGAGAAGGCTAACAGTAAGGATTAAATCACCACTCTTTTCGGTATAACCATATGCCCAATGCAGTTATAGAGACTACGAGGGATCCGGATATAAAACGCTTCTATGTTAACGATAAAGGCACGCTCCTGTACCCGCTGAAGGTACGCCACGACTCGTTCTTTGTTCGTATAAACAGGAAAGCTGGATTGCTTGTGGTTAAGCTTGAAAAGGCATCAAGGCCTATTATAACGGGAGAGTTAAAAGAGGTTCTGTACCGGTTTGTTGTAGATCTTGCAAGGCAAACGGGCGGTAGAGTTGTGCACCACAACCTTAACGGTGCAGGACACAAGGAGTATTCCCTGATTGAGCAATACGCCATAGGGCTTGATGCTATAAATAGAGCCGGGTGGATTAACGATCTTGTTGGTTACAGCGATATAAACGTTGAAATAGGCATGGGAGGGGGAGAGTTTCTACTTAATATTGCCTCACTAAGCCCCAAAGAGGCTTTTTTGGGGATAGAGATCTCCAGCAGTGATTTTCTCAAAGCTCTTAGGCGCTTTAGCAATGCGCGTCTTGAGAATGTAAAGGGCATTTTCTACGACGCAAAGGCACTGCTTGACAGGTTTAAGCCCAATAGTGTCAATCGCATCTTCATCAATTTCCCGGAACCATGGTTTAAGATCAGGCGTCTTAAGCACTCTGTGCTTACTCCTTTGACAGCGCTCAGGATGGCGAGAATGCTGAAGGTGGGGGGTAGAATCCTCGTTGTTACGGATAATTACGCGTTTGCGGTGGGTTCTTGTGTGGTGTTGAACGCCACTGAGTGGTTGAGAAGCGTTTCCAAACACTGCATTCAAATTAACGATGAAGCGCTCCACACAAGGTATGAGAAAAAATGGAAAAGGTACAAACGCATCATTTACCGCGTTGAGTTTGAGAAAGCCGAACGCTCTCCGGAGGAGGAGTTCCAAAAAGTGCGCTTCCCGCTGGAGTTGCCCAAACGTAGCCTTTTTGACGACAGGTATCTGTTCAAGGTACTCAACATCTATAGAAAACCGAATGCGATAGACATTGTGGAGATAGCTGCAGGGGAGAGCAAAAACCCACAACATGCCTTTTTTGGTTTGGAGGGTGGACGGTTCTACCCCATCGACCAGACCAGGATGGTGTTCAACCACGATTTTGTACAGGCATGGTCCTTAGCTGTTCGATTATGCTGAACATCTCATGAGTGTCTTCACATGTGGATGCACTACGCCTGAGGTGCCTTGCGCCTACGAAGTTTCTTGAATAGACACAGAAAAACTTTCTGAATGCAAGGAGAGCCTTTTTCTTGCCGTAGAACTCTATCATAGCGCTGAAGTGATTGTTCATGATGTTGCAGATCACATCGGCATTTCTTTTTATTTTAAAACCGGCTATAAGGTCTTCAAATATGTAGGGAGCACCTATGGCTGCCTGCCCTATCATGAATAAATCACACCCCGTAAGCTGCTTTATGTGTTTCAGTGTATCTGGTGAGTCTATGCCGCCTGATACAACAACATCAATGGTGAGTTTTTCACGTACTCTTGCAATGTGTTCGTAGTTGAGCTTGCCAGAGAAGAACTGGTCTCTGAGGCGTGGATGAATGACAATGAAGTCCACACCCCTCGCCTGTAACTCCCTGTAGAAGTCTATTGTGTTTATGCTTTGCGAATCAAAGCCCATTCGCATCTTCACGCTTAAGGGTTTTTTTATGTTTTTCTTTAGGGCATCTACAATGGCTAACAGCCTTGTTTTTTCCTTAAGGAGATAAGAACCCGCTTTCGCTTTGATAACCTTTTTTGCCGGGCAACCTGCGTTTATGTTTATGCATTCGCATCGATCCTCCACCCTTCTGGCTGCCTCCACAAACATAACCGGATCGCTTCCAAAGAGCTGAATACAGAAGGGAGAATCGGTCTCGTGGCGTTCATACAGCAATGTTGTTTTGGGATTATCGTAGCAGATTGCGTTAACAGAGATAAGCTCGCTGAATGTTAGCGAGGCTCCAAAAGTGCGGCATATAGCCCTAAAGGGTTTGTCTGTATAGCCCGCCATGGGGGCAAGCATATAGGGTGTTGATAAACGGATTGTTTTCGCTAAGATCACCTGTTCATAGATTCGAGGAACTCTTTGTTGGTTTTGGTCTTGGAGAGCTTATCAAGCAGGAAGAGCATGGCGTCTATATCGTTCATTTCGATTAATATCTTTCTCAATATCCAGATCCTGTTAAGGTATTCCTTCGGCACAAGGAGCTCTTCTTTGCGTGTACCCGAACGTGTTACATCAATTGCCGGGAATATGCGCCTGTCGGACAGGCCTCTATCCAAGTGGAGCTCCATGTTTCCAGTGCCTTTAAACTCCTCAAAGATAACGTCGTCCATCCTTGAGCCGGTCTCAATCAGTGCCGTTGCAATTATGGTTAAACTGCCCCCATCCTCTACGTTCCTTGCTGCACCAAAGAACCTTTTTGGCTTCTGGAGCGCGTTTGAATCGAGACCGCCAGAAAGCACCTTGCCGCTTGGCGGTATGACAGCGTTGTATGCACGGGCGAGTCTTGTTATAGAATCAAGCAGAATGAGCACATCGATGCCCTGCTCCACCAGTCTTTTTGCGCGCTCAAGCACAATCTCGGCAACTTGTATGTGTCGTTCCGGTGGCTCATCGAAGGTAGAGCTTATAACCTCAGCCTTAACAGAGCGTTTCATGTCTGTGACTTCCTCGGGTCGCTCATCGATGAGAAGCACGATTACTACAATTTCAGGATGGTTTCTTGTTACACTGTTTGCAATATTTTGAAGCAGTACAGTTTTGCCTGTTCTTGGTGGAGCGACAATGAGTCCTCGCTGACCCTTACCTATGGGTGTGATAAGGTCCATAACACGCACTGCGAGGTTGTCCGGTGTGGTTTCGAGCTTGATGCGCTCCATCGGGTAGAGTGGTGTCAGGTCGTCAAAATGCTTTCTAAGCTTGGATTCTTCGGGATCTTTGTAGTTTATCTTTTCTATCTTGAGCAGAGCATAGTATTTTTCGTTCTCCTTTGGCTCTCTTACCTGTCCATAGATGTAATCTCCGGTTTTCAGACCAAAGCGTTTAATCTGGCTGGGTGACACATAGATATCCTTTGGTCCTGCAAGGTAGTTGTTTTTTGAGGACCTTAAGAAACCAAAACCATCGGGCAGGATCTCAAGAACACCTTCACCTTTCATCAGGCTGACATTGTTTGCCACAGCCTCCTTTTCTTCCTTTTTAGCCTGCTCCTTCTTGGTTTCTTCTGGAGGCTTTTCTTCCTTTTTCTCCTGGGGTTGACGTTTCAGTATCTCTTCTATTAGATCGTTCTTTCTCTTCACGGTTGTGGGAATACCAAGTTCTCTGCCAATTTGAGTTAACTCAACAAGCTTTTTCTGGCTTAATTCTTCTCGGGTGTACATAAATCATATTCTCCTTTATTTTTTCACTTTTTTGTTGTTTTTCTACTCGCTAATGGCACGTATCTTCACTACCGGGGAATCCTTTGTCTTCTTAAGGACATCCACCGTGAACTCTCTGGACAGCTGGATATATCTGTTTACCATGTCCGCCTGTAGATGGAACATTTCCACGATGTGTCTATTTGAAACAATTCTGACGAAGCGTTTATTCAGCGTTAATCGAGCAAAGCCCTTGAAGATAAGCTTACTCACAGGAAAACTGAATAATGCACTGTGAACTCTAAATTTTATTTGATTGTCCAGCGGTGCATTATACTTACTTAAAATCACCTTTGCAAGGTATTTGTAGGTTTTGTCGCAGTAGGAATCAGCAAAAGCTTCAAGGTAGAAGTGCCTGGCGCTTTTGTGTGGCAGGTTGCCAACCTCCCTTGGAATCATAATTCCGTGTGCTACGGCGTCCTGGGCAAGATGTGCAAGGTAGCCGTAAGCAAAAGCTTTCTGCGCGTCAGTTTCAGCATTGTCCAGAATATCGAAGCCAACTTCCCAGGCATGGGAGTGTCCTTCTTTGCGTGAGAACTTTTTGCCCACAATGAAATCAGGAGCGAGTGCACCGTAGAGAAACTCATTCAGGTTGGCCATTATGGACGAAGCCAGGGGAGCACCAATCTGGCTCAATACACTCAGAGAAACCCCTATGTGCACACCTGGTCCCCACGCATAGGCATTATGGGGAACAAGCACTACAAGTAATGCTAACGTTGCAAGATAAAGCATAGATACCACAATACTAATCCATGTGCACCGATGTGTCAATCCTTTTTATCAAAAATTACCATTTTTTAAGTGCTAAAGAAGGGGTCGAGCGATTGCTTCGACCCCTTAATTGGAGACTCTTTTTAACTAAAACAGAACAGACCTCATAGCTACATCAAGGAAAGAGCCGGGGAATATACCCACAAATGTTACTCCTATGGCACCAAGCACCACAACAACCTTAAGCGGCAGGCTGTCCAGAACCGCAATTGGTTTTTCAGGTTCGCCTTTCATGTACATTGTTACAACGATGTTCAGATAGAAGTAAGCTGAGATTGCACTGTTGATTACACCGATCACAGCAAGCCAGTATAAGTGTGATTTGACTGCCGCAGAGAACAGATAGTATTTGCCGATGAATCCAACCGTCGGCGGAACGCCGGCAAGACCAAACATAAACAGCAGCATCGATAAGCCCAGCAGCGGATACCTGTAGCCCAGGCCTCGCAGGTTTTCGATTTCTGTGCCCCTATCCTCCTTTTGGCTAATGAATTCGGCCATTGCAAAGGCACCGAGATTCATGAATAGGTAGCCAAACAGGTAAAAGATAACGGCACCATAGCCCAGCTGATTAGCAGCCGTGATACCCACAAGCATGTATCCTGCGTGGGCTATAGAGGAGTAACCCAGCAGCCTTTTTAAATCCTTTTGCCACAATGCTACAGTGTTACCAACTGTCATGGTGGCTGCAGCAACAATCCACAACAGCTTAGCCCATTCCATATGGACGCCGCCTAAACCTACCGCAAGGAATCTAAGAAGAATAATAAAGCCTGCGACCTTTGGTGCAACCGACATGAATGCACTCACAGGTGTGGGAGCAGCGGCGTACACATCGGGTGTCCATGCGTGGAACGGAAAGGCAGCTATCTTGAATCCAAAACCCACAAATATCAGCACGAACGCTAATATGCTTGCCCATCTGTGCAAGGAGTCGGCACTTGATAGTTTATGGCCTATGAGTGTTAGATCAAAGCTACCAAAAAGGCCGAAAAGGAGTGCAATGCCCAGTACAAGAAAGGATGAGGCAAACGAGCCCAGGATGAAGTACTTCATTGCACCTTCTATGCTTTCTGTTTTGTTGCGCAAGAAACCGGTCAGAACGTACATGCCTATGGATAGAGTCTCTATAGCAACAAAGGCGCTAACGAGGTTGAAGGTGGATGACAGAACAAGCATTGCAACCACTGAAAGAAGCAGCACCTCGTAGTACTCGCCTTTATCTATGCCTTCACGTTTGAGAAAGTCGAACCCCATCAGGATAGAGGCAAAACTCACAAGCAGGATGATAATGTTGCCAGCTGTCGCCGCCCTGTCAACGACAATTGTCCCGGCAAATGCCGATGTATTTAGATTCCACGAAAAGGCACTGATACCAAGTGCTACAAGCACGCCGAGCAACGCCAGCAGGCCGTTAAACTCCTTTTTCTTCTCAGGGAGCCAGAGATCAACAAACAGGATTATGAAAGCAAAGACAGCAAGTGTTATCTCCGGCAAAACGGCGATTAGATCCTTTACTGAATAGAACATAGCCACTCCCCTTTAACCTTTCTTGACCACTACGGTTTTTACGATTCTTGCCTGCTCGCCTTTGATTGTGGTGACGGCGGCAGTGCGATTTGCCTGCTTTATCAGGTGTTCAACAGAGACCCGCATCTTGGAGAGAAACGCCCCTGGATACAATCCTATCCAGAAGACGAACACCACAAGCGGTGCCATGTATATCCACTCCCTTAAGTTCATGTCCGGCAAGCCAAGGTTTTTCGGGTTGGTAACCTTGTAGAAAAAGACGCGTTTATACATCGTTAGCATGTAAACAGCTGAGAAGAGACCGCCGAAGGCAACGATAATGCCGTAGATGTGTTTGGCAAGGAATGCGCCCAGCAGGATCATGAACTCGCCCACAAAACCATTGGTGCCAGGCACAGCTATGGATGAGAGTGTGAAAATCATGAAGAACGTGGCAAAGACGGGCATCAGTGCGGCAAGCCCTCCATATTCGGAGATAAGCCTTGTGTGTCTTCTTTCGTAAATGATGCCCACCACGAGGAACAGTGCGCCTGTTGAAATACCGTGGTTGAGCATCTGCAGTATCGAACCCTCCACACCTGCCTGTGTCAGAGCGAACATACCCAGCATGGAGTAACCCAGGTGGGAGACCGAGGAGTATGCCACCAGTTTCTTTATGTCGGGCTGAACCATGGCGACAAATGCGCCGTAGAAAATACCTATAATTGCAAGCACGATAATGAGAATGGCAAAAGCGTGCGTCATATCAGGGAACATCGGCAGATTGAATCTCAAGAAGCCGTATGTGCCCATCTTCAACAGAATGCCAGCCAGTATGACAGAACCAGCCGTTGGTGCTTCGACGTGTGCCCATGGAAGCCATGTATGGAAGGGCCACATCGGAACCTTTATTGCGAACGCAATAAAGAAAGCTAAGAAGAGCCACAGTTGCAGGTGGGCTGGCAGTGGTGTTGCCATCAGTTTAACCATATCGGATGTGTAGGTGCCTGTTACGCTGTGGTGCAGGAAGTACAATGCCATGATAGCCACAAGCATCAGGACGCTTCCAGCAAAGGTGTAGAGAAAGAACTTCATTGTGGCAAAAACCCTGTTGGGGCCACCCCAGATACCTATCATCAGGTACATAGGTATCAGCTGTACTTCCCAGAAGACGTAGAACAGAAAGATGTCTAAAGAGACAAAAACGCCCAGCATGCCTGTTTGCATGAGCAGCAGCGTGATATTGAATAGTTTTACTTTTTTATCGATGGCTTTCCAGGTGGACAGCTGAGCTATCGGTGTAAGGAATGTTGTCAATAGCACAAGAAACAGGCTGATTCCATCCACGCCCAGATAATACTGGAACCCTAAGGTTTTGATCCAGGGAATGCGCTCCACAAACTGCATATGATATGTGGATGGGTTGAATACAAAGAACAGCGGAATCGATATTATGAAATCCAGAAGCAGGATGACGAAGGTCACCCACTTGATTAATTCTTCGTGTTTCTCGTCGATAAACGCCACGAAAATGGCGCCCAGAAGAGGTAAAAACGTTATTAACGAAAGGATGGGAAAGTGAAGCTCGTTCATACCCAAAACTCCTCTACTTTGTTAGATGATTTTAACAATGTACCAGCCGCTTAAGATTATCATGCCAAGGCTAATCCAGTACGCATAGTTGTTTACAAAGCCGGTCTGGATGAAGCGCAGGATGTAGCCCACCCTGCCGGCGAGCCAGCCGGTACCATCGACGCCGCCTTTATCGATAATCTCAACATCCACGATTTTCCACAGGAAATTGGTTGAGATCCACCAGAATGGCTTTACTATGCAGCAATAAACGAACTCATCAACATAATACGTATTGGCAAGCAGCGTGTATATAGGTTTGAAGGTGTTGGCTATCTTCTCTGCCGTGATAATCTTCTTGATGTATATTGCCCAGGCTGCAAATATACCGGAAAGTCCCATTGTTACCGATACAAGAATTAGTAGCCACTCAGGATAATCGGCTCTTGGAACCGGTGTATTGGGTGCAACGCGGGTGACGAGCTCTTCGAAGGGAATACCGTTGCCGATATGTAGTCCAACAAGCCCACCAATTATGGACATTATGCCAAGTACCCACATCGGAATGGTCATCACCGGCGGAGCCTCATGTGTGTGCAGATCGTGATATAGCCCCTCTACCTTCTCCTCTCCAAAAAAGGCTGTAAAAACAAAGCGGAACATATAGAATGCCGTCATGAATGCTGTTATTTCACCCACGATCCAGATATAGGGATGGCCCATTTCAAGGGCGTTGGCAAGAATTGCATCTTTGGAAAAGAATCCCGCAAAAGGTGGTATGCCACTGATTGCAAGCGAGGCTATGATCATCAGTATGGCGGTCTGTGGCATGTATTTCTTTAGGTTTCCCATCAGGTCTATGGACAACAAACCACGCATTGCATGCATAACAGCACCTGCTCCAAGGAACAGCAATCCCTTGAAGAATGCGTGTGTCATAAGGTGGAACATACCTGTCCAGTAGGCACCCACCCCAACACCTATAAACATGTAACCAAGCTGGGAAAGTGTGGAGTATGCAAGTATGCGCTTGATGTCTTTATGCGTCAGTGCCATTGTGGCTGCATAAAACGCCGTAAATGCACCTATTGTTGCCACTACTTCCTGAGCTACAGGTGCGAGTGAATAGATAGCGTTTGATCTTGCAACCATGTAGACACCGGCTGTTACCATTGTTGCTGCATGGATCAACGATGAGACCGGTGTAGGACCTTCCATAGCGTCCGTTAGCCAGATGTACAATGGGAACTGGGCTGATTTTCCAACAGCACCAAGGAACAGAAACAGGCCGATGGTGGTTGCTGCTGTGGTTGAAAGTACCTGATGCGCACGCGGGAAGATATCAGCATAAGTGACACTACCAAAATGGTATATGATGAACAGGATACCGATAATGAAGCCGGCATCACCTATTCGGTTTACTACAAACGCCTTTTCGCCGGCATCGGAAGCCGTATCTTTTTCGTACCAGAATCCGATGAGCAAGTAGGAACAGAGACCGACGCCTTCCCAACCGACAAACATCAGCAGGTAGTTGTTGCCCAGCACAAGCAACAGCATCGATGCGACGAATAGGTTGAGATAGGCAAAATATCGAGAGTAACCCCTGTCTCCCGCCATGTAGCCGATGGAGTATATGTGTATCATGGTGGAGACGAATGTTACCACAAACAGCATTACGGCACTCAGGGCATCAACCCTTAAGCCGAAGGGTACACTTACCTCCTTGAACGGCAACCAGGTGAAGTAGTTGAACTCCACAACGTGTCCGCTCAGTACGGACGCTATCGGGAATAGACCCAGGATAAATGAGGTAGCAAGCGCCGCAGATGCAATCACACCAGCATAAGGCTTGGTCCATTTGCCGAAAAGTCCGTTGATCAGAAAGCCTATTAAAGGTGCAAGGACAACGAACAGTAGAACTACATTCATCGTTAATTCCCCTCTTTATTTCTTTAGCATGGAGAAGTCGTTTATATCTATGCTTCCCTTCTTTCGGTACATCATGATGGCTACGGCAAGTCCTATAGCTGTTTCCGATGCTGCAACAGCCGCAACGAATATGAACATTACCTGACCGGAGACATTGCCTATGTAATAAGCAAAGACAATCAGCATCAAAGCAGCACCGTTAAGCATAACCTCAAGCGACATCAGTATGACTAAAAAGTTTCTTCTCATCATAACCCCGGCTGCACCAATCGAAAATATCAGCGCCGAGACAATTAGATACGCCGTAAACATTACTCTGCCTCCTCACTCTTTTTGTTAGTGAGCACAATGGCGCCGATCAGAGCTATCAATAGCACGATTGCTATGATCTCAAACGGCAGCAAATAGTGCTTAAAGAGCACCTCTCCAACCATCTGTGTATTGCTACCGTTTACTGCCAGGTTCTTGCCAGCGTTTGCCAGATTTATTTTGAGCTTAAAAGCCAGTACAGCTATGTCGGCAAATATGCCAGCGGCGAAGATAACGCCCCAGAAGTACTGGGGATTAAAGCGATAACGGTTGCTCAGTACCCTTCTGTCCATGAGCATCATTACAAACAGAATGAGCACCGCTATAGCTCCGGCATAGACGATGATCTGGAGCATGGCAACAAAGGGAGCGCTCAGCATCACAAAGAGCCCTGCCATGCCCACGAAGGCTGTAATCATCCACAGGGCGCTTGCGTAGGCATTTCTCGATACAACCGTGCCCAGAGCCCCTGCGATGGTTGTGACCGATAATATGAAAAACATAATTACTGCCATGACTACCCCACCTTTTTCTCTTCTTCTTGACCGACCTTTGAGAGCTGCTCCATGTTGAAATGAAAGTTCTTTCTGTCTTTGTCCGCAAACTCGTGAACATCCGTCATTGTAATGGCTTTTGTTGGACAAACCTCTGTGCACAGGCCGCAGAAAATGCACCTATCTATCCTGATGTCGTAACCTTTAAGCTCTCGTTTGCCCTCCTCGTTTTTTACAACGGTCATGTATATACACTTTGGCGGACAGATGTTTTCACACAGCTTGCACATTATGCACTTCTTTGGGTTGAAGTGGTGCAGCCAGCGAGCCCGTTGAGGCATCTTTATCTTTTCGTAAGGGTAGTTCTCCGTAACGGGTTTTTTGAACAGGTACTTGAATGTTACGGAAAGCCCCTTCCTGAAATCGTTAAAGAGCATTTTCTAACCTCCTGTTAGATGATGGGCAGGCCGATCGCCAGCGCAAAGCCCGTCCAGAAAATGTTTAAAACAGCAATGGGTAAAAGGATCTTCCAGCTTATATCCATAAGCTGGTCGTACCTGTAGCGCGGGAAGGTTGCCCATGCCCATGTGAACAGGAATATAAAGAAGGCGATCTTTATCCAGTACCATATCAAGCCAACGAAGAAACACCCCTTCCAGAAGGGGCCTGTCCATCCGCCAAGGAACATGATGACCATAATAGCAGAGAGCACCAAAACAGCTATGTATTGCCCGAACGGGAAAAGACCCATTTTCATGCCTGAGTACTCGACAAAGTAGCCGCAGCATATCTCGGATTCAGCCTCTGGTAGATCAAATGGTACCTTTGCTGCTACGGCAAACATGGCAATAAGATAGGTGATAAATGCTACCGGCTGATAGAAAACAAACCAGAGATGATGTGTCTGAGCCTCTACAATCTTTTCAAAACTCAGCGAATGGCTCATGAGAATAGGGTTAAGCAGTGAGAGCGCAAGCACTATCTCGTAGCTTATCATCTGGGCGCCTTCCCTTTGAGCGCCGATGTAAGGGTATTTGCTGCCACCGGAAGCTATGCCGGCATACAGTACGCCAAAGGATGTTAGTCCCAGGAAAGCAAACACAAATAGCACCGCCACATCAACATGGACCACAGAAAAGTGGAACAGACCATGGGATGTTTTTATTGGAGGTGCAAACGGTATAACAAAGGCTGTAGCAAACACTGCTGTGATAAATATCACCGGGGCAAGCCAGAACATAACCCGGTAGGCACCCATGGGTATAACGTCCTCTTTCCAGAAAGACTTGATTGTATCGGCTATCGGCTGCCAAAGGCCATGAAATCCGATGAGTTTGGGCCCAATTCTGTTTTGCATGCGCGCTATGACCTTTCTGTCAAACCAGGTCATGAATAGCACATACAGGCTTATGAGTATAAGCAGCACGATAAACTTTACTATTCCCCATATCACAACGTACATATTTTCACCCCTTTACCTGTCACATTCACCGAACACAACATCGAAACTTCCTATTATAGCAACAACATCCGAGATCAGATATCCCCTTGCAGCAAACGGCAGAGCATACGCATGAAGAAACGAGGGTGCTCTGATCTTCATTCTGTAAGGCTTGTTTTTGCCCTCGCTTACTATGTAGAATCCCAGCTCTCCTGTTGGTACCTCTGAATAGCCATAAGCCTCACCGGCAGGCGGTTTAATCGGTTTCGACACCTTTTTGAATTCATCCATGATGTGTGGACCATCAGGTACCTTCTTCATGCATTGCTCCAAGATTCTGTGGCTCTGAAGCATCTCTTCCATTCTTACAAGGTAGCGCGCATACACGTCGCCTTCTGAGAAGTACGGCACATCAAATTCAAGGTCTGAATAGAAAAGATAGGGTCTCTTTTTTCTTAAATCCCACTCCCAGCCACTTCCTCTTAGGGAAGGACCAGAAAGACCCCAGTTGATGGCCTCCTCCTTGCTTATTACACCCACGTCTTTCGTTCTTTTCATCCAGATGCGGTTCTTTGTGAGTAGTGTATCGTACTCTTTGTGTCTTTCGGGAAATATCTTGAGAAACTCTTTAAGCATATCGAGGAATCTGGGGGTTATATCCTTGGCCACTCCACCGATTCTCACATAGTTGTACAGCAACCGCGCTCCGCTTATCTCTTCGAACATGTCCAGTATCATTTCCCTTTCGCGGAGGCAGTAAAAGTAGGGTGTCATAGCGCCTATATCCAGCGCATGGGTTCCAAGCCATACGAGATGGTTTGCTATTCTATCCAACTCGGCTACTACAACCCTTATCCACTGAGCCCTTTCGGGTATTTGGTTCTCGACACCAAGCAGCTTCTCTACAGCCATTGCATAACCAAGGTTGTTGTTCATACTGAAGACGTAATCCAGCCTGTCGGTTACTGGAGTAAACTGCTGGTAGGTCATATTTTCAGCAAGCTTCTCAATTCCTCTGTGCAGGTATCCCACCCGTGGCGATATATGCTCTATTTTCTCACCATTAATGCGCAGTATGAGCCTCAACACCCCGTGGGTCGATGGGTGCTGGGGGCCCATATTCAACTCTACAACTCTAATATCCGGACTGCTCATTTTACCCCCTAAGGCATCCTTGTATGTTCTGGTTGATGACGCTGGCCCTCAGGCAGGTACTTATCAAGCCACCTGTCGGAGAACTCGTCTCCCTTCAATGGATACTCCTTCCTGAGCGGATGGCCATTCCAATCATCCGGCATAAAGGCCCTTCTGAGCTTCTCGCCGCCGGCGCCTTTATGGTTTTTGAACCAGATTCCGAACATGTCATACGTCTCGCACTCATCGCCTATCGCCGATACCCATAGATCCGTGGCGCTTTCCACCTCTTCGTCTATCCCTACTTCAGCTTTGATCCTTATCTCATCGAAAGTGGCGGTTGATCTTAGCTGATATACCACATCAAAGCGCTTTTCCCTTTTTGGGTAGTCCACAGCGGTGATGAATAGCAGGTAATCAAAGCCCTTTTCGTTTTTCAAGAATGCAAGTACGTCGTGGAGAATCTCTCGCTTTACCTTCACTATGTCGTCACCGGACGAGTTTGTCACTTCCACGATGCCGTCGGAAAAGCGCTCCTTTAACGCATCAATTACGGAGCTATCAAGCATTCAAAGAACCTCCTTTCCTCACCTTATCCTGAAGCTTCAGCAGAGCATCGTAGAGTGTTTCCGGTGTTGGTGGGCATCCGGGCACATAAATGTCGACAGGCACCACAAGATCAACACTCTGGGTTACACTGTAGGTATCGAATATTCCTCCAGAGTTGGCACAGCTGCCCATCGATATTACCCATTTGGGGTGTGGCATCTGGTCGTAGAGTCTTCTCAGAACAGGTGCCATTTTTTTTGTTAGTGTTCCAGCCACTATCATTACGTCCGAGTGTCTCGGTGACGGTCGGTAGACCTCTGCGCCTATTCGTGCCATATCGAATCTGCTTGCGGCTGTTGCCATCATCTCAATTGCGCAGCAGGCAAGACCAAAGGTAAGTGGCCAGAACGACCAGCGCCTACCCCAGCTTATGAGCTTGTCGAGTTTGGCTGTGATCACCACATTTTTTGGTCCCAGCACCTCTACTGCCATTCTAAAGCTCCTTTCTTGTAAGCATAAATCCAACCGATAAAAACTAAGAACAGAAACAGGAACATCTCGACAACACCAATAACCCCCAGCTGCTGGAAATCCACAGCCCACGGGTAGAGAAATATTGCTTCAATATCGAAAAGGGTGAACAGGATAGCAATGATGAAGAATCTGATATTGAAGTTGGAGATCTCATGTGTGGGCAGGATACCGCACTCATAAACCTGGTACTTGACGTAGTACTTTCCTTTGGGGGAGAGATACCACGCAAGCACAAGGATCAGAGCGAAGATCAAAGCAGCAAGGATTACAACCAAACCGGCGGTTAGCCATTCAAGCATACTCCAACCCCCTTGACATTATTTTCTTAAACACAAGTTATGGGCCACATCCGCATTCTACACCAATGAGATTTTATGTCAATAGCTATTATGAGAGTGTTCCAATAGAGACAAAACTATATTAAAGCGATAACTATATATTCGATGTATTCCTGCTGGCTTGAAGTCAGATATGCTTTTAGGTCATAAACCACGAAAAATAAAAAATTTTTACTCCCTGATGGTGCACACTCTGTTTTTGCCCATTCTCTTTGCCATATAAAGGGCTCTGTCAGCTCTTACAATCAGTGTTTCGTAGGTGTCGTCTTTGGTGGATGTGGCTATACCTATGCTGATTGTGATCTTTACACCACCGGAGGTTGTTTCGCATACATAAGTTTCAATGGCATTTCTCAGCCTCTCTGCTACCTTGAATGCCGTATCGAGATCTGTTTCTGGCATAACAAAAACAAACTCTTCGCCACCCACCCTGCATAGGTAGTCTGACCTGCGCAGAACCCTTTTTAGTCTGTGGGCGAGACATATTAGCACCTGATCGCCCACCAGATGTCCATAGGTATCGTTTACCCGTTTAAAATTATCTATATCTATCATGCCTATGCTTAAGGGCTTGTCGTATCTCTTTGCCCACTCCAATGCCATGCTCAGCGATTCTCTACAGTAACGTCTGTTGAATAACCGCGTGAGTGGATCCCTTACAATACTATCCTTGATTCTTTCTGTTATTTCTTTGAGTTTGCGAGCTATCTCGCCCAGCTCATCGCTGCGTTTCGATAACCTGTCAATGTGTCTGCATGTTGTTGAGCCTGTAATACCTATCTGTGTCAAACATTCGAGCATTCCTTGATATGCGTTGAATACGGTCTTCCTGAAGATATAGAGACCAGCCACGGTAAATAGAAAGTATGCAAGGACGCCCGCAATGAAATAGTAGGTTATACCTGATAGTCTGCTAACAAAGGTATAGAACGCATTGGATGCCTCAACCGCTATATATCCGATTGGTTGTTCGTCGATGTTTAAAAGAGGCTTGACGTACAGCGCAGTAACCTTTGTTGAGGAACATCTGCCGCTTAAGAAATGGTTAAATCTGTGTATGGTGGAGGATATATGGCTTATATCCTTGGCAAAAAACATTGTTATGTATGAAAGAACAACGCCAGTGTCGCTGGATAGGGGTGCTGCGGCAACAAGGAAGTATTTGCCGTTTTTTGTGCAGAAAAATACGAGAGGGTGCTTGATCTTGGATGAGATTTTGAAGTGCTTTTTTATCTTCTGCAGCAGTTTTTTTCTTTCACTTTTGGTAAGAATAACATCTTTGCCGAAAATAATTTGCCCGTTTTTGCCTATTATTCCGTAAGAGGCAAACTGAGAATTTATCTGGATGTCTGTGCCCATGGTCTCTTTCAACCACCGTACATCGTTTTTAACGGTTTTCCTGTAGAGTTTCGTCCACTCAGCGTAGCTGTTTATGATGTTTTCAAGGGATTTCTCAAGGCTGGAGATATAAATATCTATGATGTTCTTGGCCTGTCCAGCAAGCTCATATTTGAGTTTACTTTCCGTACGCATTCGTAGGGCATGAATAACAATCAGAGAAATTGTCAGAAGAATAACTATGCCAATTAACTGGAAAAGTACGAATCGGGCAAATAAGCTTCTGCCGTTCATTGGTTAAACAATAGCATAGTAACATCACATGTGTCAAATTGGCATTAATTTATTAACTTGCGAGAATAAACCGCATTGATAGAAGGGGTGTGATGGTGTACTATAGAGAGAATGAGACAGGAAATGCTTGATCATATCAGAATCGACAGATGTCCGATATGCGATCTGGTGAAGATAAGGATGGATGAGCTGTTTTGGTGGTTTGAAAAGGAGAGCTATCACGATGCATCAGCTCTCAATCTGATTTACAGCGATCCGTATATCTGCCCTTCCCACAGAGCCAGATTGCTAAAGATGGGGAGTTTGCTTTCAACCACTTTTGAGTTTATGTTAACCAGGGATCTTGAAACGTTTGAGCATCTTAAAGCCTTAAAACCTCTCGCCTTTAAAAGAAACACCGCAAAGCTTATCAAAAGCAGGTGCCGCTTTTGCATACAACAGGAGGAGATAGAGGCAAGGCTTGTAAATGAGTTTGTAATGCTGATAAAGCAGGATTCTGAGGCAAGGGATCTGTTTGAAAAAAAGGGGTATTTATGCAGAAAGCATTTATTGATGAGCCTCTCGGTGGCAGGCAAAAAAGATGGTGAAATATTCCTCCGCAAGGGAGCGGAGATAGCAGAAAAACTGCTTGCTATGCTCGATGAATTCTTTAAAAGGGAAGATTACCGCTTTCAGCATCTGAGTAGGGGAGTAGAACAGAGGGCCTGGCTGGACGCCCTCAGGTTCTACTCCGGAGATGTGGAAGGATAGGTGTCACCTATTCTATTACCACAAGTTGGGCATCCGCTTCAACATTTTCTCCCGGCTTCACAAAAATTTCTTTTACCTCGCCATCCTTTGGTGCCCTGATCTCATTTTGCATTTTCATTGCCTCAAGGATCAGTAGCACGTCTCCTTCCTTTACCTGATCTCCTACCTTTACTTTGACATCCACAATGGCGCCGGGCATCTCGGACTTGATAACCTGTTTGCCCTCGGCTGCACCACCACCCCTTCTTTCAAGCATCTTTTTCTTTAGCTCATCCATAACGGTGATCTTGAACAGGTCACCTTCTGTGAGCACGTTGTAAACACCTTCCTTGTATTCAAGGTCAACCTCGTATGATTTGCCGTTTACTATCAACGAGTAAACACTCTCTTCAGAGAGCCTTGTATCAACTATGTACGATTTGTCATCTATGGTGACTTCGTACTTGTCGGCGTCGATCTCGTTGATTGTTACCCTGTATTCCACCTTATCAACGGTTACTACGTATGCCATGGCACTCTCCTTGCACCCTTTTTATGTTGAGTAACGGTAAATGTCTCCAAAGCTTGCACCAAACATTGCGGCTCTTCTGCCAGCCTCTTTCCATGGGCTTCCTGCACCGCATGTCTCCTTAAACTCGACAAGCTTGGAGCGTAACTCTTTCTCTCTTAGGTATTCCTTTATGGCTGCCGCTGCTATCGCAACCTCAAGACAACCTTTACGTGGTTGCGGTTTGACCAACACCTCTTTGTCTATGAACTCAGTGCTGATATTTCCTTTTATGAAGTTTTCGTTTCTTAGGACCTTCTGGTGGAATGGGATTGTGGTTTTTATGCCCTTGATTACGTATTCACGCAGGGCTCTTTTCATTCTTGCAATGGCATTGGGTCTGTCTACATCCCAGACAATCAGCTTGGCAACCATTGGATCGTAGAACATGGGGACCTCACCAGAGGAGTAAACGCCACTATCGACCCTGACTCCAGGTCCACCGGGTAGTCGTGAACCGGTTATGAATCCAGGCGATGGCATGAAATTCTTGTCTGGATCCTCAGCATAGATACGGCACTCAATGGCATGCCCCACCTGCTTTATGTCTTCCTGCTTGTAAGGGATGGGTTTACCCTCAGCAATTTCTATTTGAAGTTTTACAATATCTATGCCTGTAACCATCTCCGTCACCGGATGTTCAACCTGCAGACGCGTGTTGACCTCAAGGAAATAGAAATTCATATCCTTGTCAACAAGGAACTCCACAGTGCCCACGCTGTCGTAATTTGCCGCAGCTACAGCTCTAATAGCTGCCTGCCCCATCTTCTCTCTAACCTCATCGTTGATTGCCATCGATGGTGATTCTTCGATGACCTTCTGATGTCTGCGCTGGATGGAACACTCCCTTTCGTAGAGGTGAATGGCGTTTCCATGTTTGTCTCTGGCTATCTGGACCTCTACGTGTCTGGGGTGTACAATGGCTTTCTCGATGTACATTCTGTCGTCACCAAACGCACTGAGTGCTTCGCCTTTGGCCAGATCGTAGACAGCCTTGAACTCCTCTTCGTCGTTTATCAGTCTCATGCCCTTTCCGCCACCACCTGCTGAAGCCTTGAACATTATGGGGTAGCCTATCTCTTTTGCGATCTTCAGTGCATGCTCCAGGCTCTCCACCGGATCTCTCATGCCCGGCACGACGGGCACATCTGCATCCATCATCTTCTGCCTTGCCCTCGTTTTGTCGCCGAGTATGTACATGGATTCGGTGTTGGGACCAATGAAAGTTATGTTGTTTGCCTCGCAGGCTTTCACGAATTCAGAGTTCTCGGCAAGGAAGCCGTATCCCGGATGTACAGCGTCGCAACCGGATTTTATGGCTACCTCTACAATCTTGTCTATTCTCAGGTAGGATTCGGAGGCCGGAGCTTTGCCTATGTAGTAAGCTTCATCTGCATATCTTACATGAAGTGAGTTTCTGTCAGCTTCAGAATAGACGGCAACCGTTTCTATACCCATCTTTCTACAGGCGCGAATAACCCTTATGGCTATCTCGCCTCTATTTGCTATTAAAACCTTTTTGAACTCCTTGTACTCAGCCATCTGCCGCCTCCTTGATTATAACGGGATATTCCCGTGTTTCTTTGGAGGGTTGGATTCCCTTTTGTTTTTGGTTAGCTCTAATGCCTGTATGAGTTTTAACCTTGTCTCAGCCGGGTCTATCACCTCATCGATGTATCCGAGCCCGGCTGCCACGTATGGATTGGCAAATTTTTCTCGGTACATCTTCACAAGCTCCGCCTTTTTGGCTGCTGGATCCTCGGCGCTTGCGAGTTCTCGTCTGAACAGAATATTGACAGCGCCATCCGGCCCCATGACGGCGATTTCAGCAATTGGATATGCGTAGTTTACGTCCGCTCTAAAATGTTTGGAGCCCAGCACGTCGTAAGCACCACCATAAGCCTTTCTGGTGATTAATGTGATTTTTGGAACGGTGGCTTCAGCGTATGCGTAGAGGAGCTTTGCGCCGTGCACGATAACACCATTGTGTTCCTGCGCAACACCGGGCATGTATCCGGGCTGATCCTCAAATGTTATTATCGGTATGTTGAAGGCGTCGCAGAACCGGACAAATCGGGCTCCCTTTATTGCTGCTTTGTAATCTAAGGCGCCTGCGAAGTACTGTGGCTGGTTGGCTACAATGCCAACACTTCTGCCGTTTAAGCGAGCAAATCCAATAATCAGGTTTCTGGCGTAGCTTTCTTGAATCTCAAAGAAGTAACCATCATCCACCACCTTCTTTATCAGATCCTTCATGTTGTAAGGCTTATTTGGATCGGAAGGTATAAGATCGTAGATGGACTCTTCCCTTCTGTTTGGTGGATCGTCAGTAGGTTGGTATGGTGGATCCTCCATATTGTTTTGCGGTATGAACTGTAGCAGCTCCCTGACGAGCATCAGGGCATCTTCATCGTTTTCTGCTGCAAAGTGGGCAACCTGGGTCTTGGTCGTGTGCGTATCGGCGCCACCAAGTTCTTCTTTGGTTATTTTTTCACCGGTTACCGCTTCAATCACGTCCGGGCCCGTTATGAACATGAAACTTGTATTTTTCACCATTATTGTGAAATCTGTAACGGCGGGGGAGTAGACAGCTCCGCCAGCAGTTGGGCCCATAATCACGGAGATCTGCGGGATCACGCCGGAGAACAGGGTGTTTCTCAAGAAAATATCAGCATACCCTGCAAGGGATTCCACACCTTCCTGTATTCTTGCACCACCTGAATCATTTAAACCTATAACGGGCGCACCGGTTTTAGCTGCCAGATCCATGATCTTGCAGATCTTCTTGGCATGGGCACCAGAGAGTGAGCCACCAAAAACGGTAAAATCCTGGCTGAACACATAGACAAGACGGCCATTGATTGTTCCATAGCCGGTCACCACGCCGTCTCCCAGTATTTTCTTCTTGTCCATACCAAAATCCTGACAGCGATGTACCACGAACTTATCCAGCTCGACAAAGCTTCCTTCATCTAAAAGTAGCTTGATTCTCTCTCTGGCGGTGAGCTTTCCCTGGGCGTGCTGCTTTTCTATCCTCTCGGGACCACCGCCAAGCTCAGCCTGCGCCTCAAGCTCCTTGAGCTTTTCCAATTTGTCGCGCATACCACCCCTCCTATGGAATTTTATATCTCAGACAGTTTACATGAACAATTTTGAATTGTCAATAAAGATTTTAATTGATGGTTATTGTTGTGACAAGATGTCAATTAAAGCTAACAAATTTTTTAATTAATGAATGTTCAATGTTTATCTCTACATTGTTTATCTCAGCGCTTTACCGTAACGGCCCACTTGCATTGCCTGGCAGGTTTTTATAAACTTGGCTTACATGAGGTCTGTGGCTATTTTTTATAAGGTTTTCAGCAGATACGGCGGACAGGAAGGTGTTATATGGCGGTTGTCTCATCGCCTTGCATCAGTTGGCTACAATGTGGATCTGTTTACAATGAGACTCAAACATCACCCGGAAAATGATAAGATTAATATAAGAAAGGTTTTTGTACCGAATCTCGGAAGGGGCTTTAGAACCTTGATGTTTGCCCTGTATGCAGCTCATAGAGCCTCCAGAATGCCCCATATACCGGTCCTTGGTTTTGGGAAGACCTATGTTAACGATATATACCGCTCGGGTGGTGGTGTGCATTTGTATTATTTCAAGAGAGCCCAGCTGAAATACGAGTCAAAGGTTGCAAGATTTCTCTATGTTGCCAGAAAGCTACTTACGCCTTCACACTGGATCAATGTATGGATAGAAAAAAGAACGTTCGGCTGTCGCAGGCTGAAGTGTATTATCGTGCCATCTGAATTCGTCAAACGCCAGATAGTGTCGATGTTTAATGTTGATGAATCAAAGATCGTTCTTATTCGAAACGGTGTTGATCTGAAGCGTTTTCATCCACCGGCGCGGTCTGAGAAGGAATGCGCAAGAAATGCGTTGGACCTGCGTGACAATAGGTTTGTTTTCGCCTTTGTGTCAACAAACCATCGGCTCAAGGGCCTTTCCTACCTGCTGAAGGCTGCCTTGATACTTAAGCGGGAGGGGAGGCGATTTGTTTTGCTTGTTGCCGGAGAGAAGATAGACGCATTCTTCGCAAACAGAATAGATAAATTTGGTCTTAGGGGGTTTATTGTCTGGAGGAATAAGCTCGAGAAGGTGGAATACGCCTACTGGCTTGCGGATGCTTTGATCTATCCAACGCTTTTTGATGCATCATCCAATGTGGTGCTTGAAGCCATGGCTTGCGGTCTTGTTCCAATCGCAAGTGCATACAACGGGACTACCGAGTTGATTGAGCACGGGAGAAATGGTTTTGTGATCAGCGATCCTACCGATCCTGAAGATATTGCCCGCCAGATGAGAATAGCAATGGATAACCCGGGTCTCCTTAAAGAGATGTCGGAAAGGGCAAGACATACAGCTGAGAAGCATCCCCAGGAGCGTTTCTTTGAGACCTTCGAATCTCTTATCCGCAGGTATGTGCCTCTCAACGGAGAAACTTGAAAAGCATGAGTAAATAACATATAATTTTACCAAGGCAAGGGCGTATATTTGGGTATTTCCAGAGAGTCAGTTAAAGGGGGTCCAATGAGGTATAAGGATCTGTCTCTTCTTATTTTCATATTGCCCATTGCCTCACTGCTTGTGACGATTGTTCTGCTTGCCGTCACATATAATTTTCAGCAGAAAAGGCAGCTAAACGATAGCACACGTTTTATTGAAGATACCTACGTAGAACATGCGCTTTCAATGGAGGCGTCGAGGATTGAGAGCTCTTTTGGTGTAGTCATAAAGGATTACATCCATATGGAGGTTCTCCTAAGGCCCATATTGAGGGACGAATTCAGTCGTACTTACAGGCTTCTTGAGAATGTACTACAGCTTGCTGGTTTGGGTATAGATGCCGATAGGGCGGCGATTGAGGCACTAGGTGAACTGAGGTTTAAGGAGGGTGTCAGCGCTTTTGTATTTGATTCCCGGGCGGTATTGAGATTTCCACCAGAGGGCGATGCGCCGTTCTGGCTTAAACGGACTGCGCCGATTCAACTTTACAACAGGGCAAAGACGTTACTTTCGACCCACAAGGAAGGCTTCATTAGGTTAAGCCTCGATACAGGTTCGCATAGACGCAACATACTCATCTATGCCGGAAAACTTTCCTTCAATAGATGGATTGTTGGATGCGGAACATGCCTGTGTGACCAGAGGCACGCTCTCCTTGAGCACTTTGCGCAAATGTATGCCAGACAAAAACACGAAAGCGGAGAGTACTTTGTTGCCGCAAAGCTGGTGGGTTCTTCAGCTGAGGTGCTCGCAGCGACAGATGGTTATCCCAGGACCCTTGATTGTATAAAAAGCGAGGATTTCATTTGCAGGCTACTGACGCTTCTCAAAAAGGGTCCTGGCAGGGGTTCCATCAGGTATACCAGAAACGGCAGGATGCAGGTGGTTTATTACAGATTCTTTGATGAAGCCGATCTCCTTGTGGCAAGCGGAATCGATATAAGCGCCATGGAAGCAGCCATCCAGAGGGCAAAGAGCAGCTATATGAGGCGGTTTGTGGCGTACAGGAACAGAATGCTGGGCTTCTCGGCGGGGGTTGTTATATTTGTGGGCATTGTTTTTCTGGGTGTATCAAGGGGGGTTAATCGTCTGTTTTACCACTACAGATCGGAAATAGAACTGCAGAAGAGCAAGCTTGCAAACCTCGCCTCGCATGACGAGCTTACGGGCATTTATAACAGACGGCGCTTCAACGAAATATTGCGGCACGAGATAAACATGTCAAGGCGTTACGGTATGCCCCTGTCGCTAATTATGTTTGACCTGGATCATTTCAAAAAGGTAAACGATAGATATGGTCACAGGGCCGGTGATGTTGTGCTGCAGAGAATTGCTCTATTTGTGCAGCACCACATCCGTTCAACGGACACCCTCGCTCGCTGGGGAGGAGAGGAGTTCTTTCTTGTTTTACCCAACACGACAATTCGTGGTGCTTATCGGATTGCTGAAAACTTGAGACGTTCCATAGCCGCTATTCCGATGGGTAAGGTGGGTAGCGTTACCTGTTCATTTGGCGTTACGCAGCTGAAGAGTAAGGATACGCCGGAGAGCTTTATTGAAAGGGCCGATAAGGCTATGTATGAAGCTAAAAGAAAGGGCAGAAACAGAACATGTGTTTTTGCATAGACACCTTGATAATAAACTGTATAAGGGCTAAAATGGCGAACCTGTAAGGTAGATGTAGGAGGTAGACTTGCGATGAAAAGGTATTTCTATGCCATAACGGTTATAGGGGCGGATAAGCCGGGTATAGTTGCTTCTGTTGCAAAGGTGCTTTACGAGATGGGCTTTAGCATAGAGGATTCCTCATCAACACTCCTCAGGGATCAATTTTCCATGATACTGATAGTTTCCACAGACAGGAAGGTTGGCATACTGGAGCTAAAGAAAGCCTTTTACAGAGTCAGGACAGACCTTAATATGAGCGTTTCGGTAAGGCGCATAGAATCTGAAAATCTCAAGCAGAGCAAGGATCATGAGAACCGGTTTATGGTTTCGGTGTACGGTTCGGATAAGCCCGGTATTGTTTACGGTGTATCTGATGCTTTTGCCAGGGAAAATATAAACATCGTTGACCTGCGCACACGTGTAACAAAAACCGATACACCTCTTTATGTGATGATAATGGAGATTGAAGCGCCCGCTGGCTATGACGAAAGCAGGATAAATGAGCTGCTTGAAGGTGTTTGTAAACGGCTTGGGGTGGATTACTCCGTAAGAAAAGTCGAAACATACGAGCTGTAGGAGAAACGAAAAAAATGGCTGTTAGAGACATTGTGATATATCCGGATAAAAGACTTAAAGAGGTGTGTGAGGCAATAGCGGATATTGACCAGGCTACGCTTGATAGAGCAAGGGATCTGCTTGATACAATGAGACATTACTCACATGCTGTAGGGATTGCTGCGCCGCAGATTGGGGAGCTTGTACGTATCATAGCTATTGATGCATCGAAAAACAAAAAGGGCCAGAAGATAAACCATGGTGAGCTTATCATGATAAATCCTGAGATTGTTGCATGGGAGAGCATTATAAAGACCCGCGAGGGTTGCATGAGTGTTCCAGATTACACGGGGAATGTGAACAGAGCAAGAAAGATAACGGTTCAATATATAGATTTGGATGGCAGACAGAGGCGATTTGATACCGAAGGTTTCGAGGCTGTGGTTATACAGCACGAGATAGACCATCTTGATGGTATACTTTTTATCGACAGGATAATCTCGAAGACCACGGATCTGTTCAGAAGGAAGAATTACAGGTAATGGGAAAGCTCTTTAAGCTGGTTAGCGACTACAAGCCTGCCGGTGATCAACCAGAGGTAATAAAAAGGCTGGTTGAAAACATAAAGAGGGGCGTTAAATACCAGACCCTGCTGGGTGTAACGGGCAGTGGCAAAACCTTTACAATGGCAAACGTGATAGAGCAGCTGGATAAGCCTGTTTTGATCATATCGCACAACAAAACACTTGCAGCACAGCTGTACAACGAATTTTCCCGCTTTTTTCCGGAGAATGCCGTTGAGTACTTCATAAGCTACTACGACTACTATCAACCGGAAGCCTACATCCCCCGCACGGACACCTACATTGCCAAGGACTCTTCCATAAACGATGAAATAGATAGGCTCAAACAGAAGACCACCATGAGTCTTCTTACGAGAAGGGATGTAATAGTGGTTGCCAGTGTATCCTGCATCTATGGTATTGGCGAAAAGGAGGAGTATGCTGCGGCCTCTTTTAGAGTTCGTATTGGGGATCGGCTCACAAGGGGTGATATACTGAAACGCTTTCTTGATCTGCTCTATGCCAGAAATGATATAGATTTTCAGCGTGGCACCTTTCGTGTGCGTGGTGATGTTATAGATATCTATCCATCGTACATGCGAAACCTTGCCATCAGGATAGAGCTGTTTGACGATGCTGTAGAGAGGATAACCCTTTTTGATCCAGTCACAATGAGAGTGCTTGAAGAGAAGGATAGTGTTGTCATATACCCTGCAAGCCAGTATATCTCAAGTGCTGCGCGCAGGGAGCGTGCACTGAAGAGTATACGTGAGGAGCTCAAGGAGCGTATAACCTATTTCAAAAGAATGGGAAAACTCCTTGAGGCGCAGCGTATAGAGGAGCGTGTGAACTTTGATCTTGAGATGATTGAGCAGGTGGGAACCTGTTCGGGCATCGAGAACTATTCCAGGCATTTCTCGAACAGGAAACCCGGTGAGCCGCCGGCAACACTGATAGATTACTTCGGTGATGATTTTCTTACAATTATCGATGAGTCGCACGTGACAATACCACAGTTAAGGGGCATGTATCGTGGCGATTATTCTCGTAAGAAAACGCTGGTTGATTATGGCTTCAGGCTACCGAGTGCTCTGGACAATAGACCGCTGAGGTTTGAAGAGTTTATGGAACGGATGAAACAGATGATTTTTGTCTCTGCTACACCGGCTGAGTATGAGATTGAGCTATCAAGGCCTCATATTGTAGAGCAGATTGTGCGACCTACCGGTCTAATGGAGCCGCCTGTTGAGGTGAAACCCATGAAAAATGCGGTGGACGATCTCTACGGTGAGCTTAAAAGGGTTGTGGAGAAGGGATATAGGGCACTTGTTACGACCCTAACCAAGCGAATGGCGGAGGATTTGAGTGAATACTACAACAATCTTGGCCTGAAAACCCGCTATATGCACTCTGAGCTGAATGCCATAGAGCGTTCTAAGTTGATAAACGAGCTCAGAAGCGGCGTGTTTGACTGTATTATTGGTGTTAATCTGCTCAGAGAGGGGCTTGACATACCTGAGGTTGCGCTTGTTGCCATACTGGATGCAGATAAGGAAGGTTTCTTGAGAAGCACAACAAGCCTGATTCAGACAGCCGGCAGAGCGGCAAGGAATGCGGAGTCCAAGGTTATCTTTTATGCGGACACTATTACAGATTCAATGGATGCGGCTATTAAGGAGATAAACAGGCGTAGAAGCTTACAGGAGGAATACAACAAGAAACACAACATAACACCAAAGAGCATAACCAAATCCATTGATGATAGGATGCTTGAGATGTGTAATCTGGACTATCTGAAGCCGCTTGAGGGTGCAATTGAAGAGAAGGTTGATAAAAGGCAAATACCGATGCGAATAAGGCAGCTCAGGCAGAAAATGAAAGAGGCAGTCGAAAAGATGGATTTTGAAAGCGCGATTGTTTACAGAGATGAGATTGAAAGGCTTAAAAAGCTTGACCTTGAGAGCTAAAACAATATCATTTAAAAAGACTTTTGCAAAATCGGAGGAAAGATGCTGGTTCTGGAGAACATAAGGTACTCGCGCAACTCTAACGATATCATCAAGGGTGTTTCTATGAAGTTTGAGCAGGGAAAGGTACACTGCATTATCGGTAACAATGGTGTCGGAAAATCCACTATTGGCTATATAATCATGGGTTTAAGCGATTACAAACCCAACGAAGGTAGAATACTGCTCGACGGTGAGGATATAACAAACCTATCCGTGACCGAAAGAGCAAAAAAAGGAATAACCCTCCTCTGGCAGGAACCTGCCAGATTTGAGGGGATAACGGTGAAAAGCTACCTGAGTTTGAATAGGAAAATACCGCAAAAAGAGATGGAAAGGGCACTCGAGCTTGTAAATCTTGATCCAAAGTTTTACCTGAACCGTATGGTTGATAAGAAACTCTCGGGGGGAGAAAGAAAGAAGGTGGAACTTGCAAGTTGTATACTTTTAAAACCGCGCTATCTGATACTGGATGAGCCTGATTCAGGGATCGATATAATGAGTCTGGACATGATTGTAAACGTGATTCGCCATTTTAAAGAGAACGGGACAGGCGTAATCGTCATAACGCACAGAAAAGAGATAGCAAAACGTTGCGAGTACTCCTATCTTATCTGTGCAGGCAAAGTGCTTCTCGAGGGTAAGAGTGAGAGAATAGTAAGTTATTACGAAAAGACCTGTGATACCTGTGGACACATTAACTACCTGGAGGAAAATTGATGGATATAGTCAAGGGCTACGAAAAGGAGTTCGATCAGCTTGTTGAGATATACGAGAAAAACACCAACGACAGGAGTCTAAGGAATCCTGCAGTTGCTACCATTATTGTAAGTGGAAACAGGGTTGTAGGTTTGAACAGCGTAAACGGCATGCATGTAACCTCCCGTGTTCGTAGCGACGGGCTTGTTATGATAGATGTGGAGATTGAGGACAACACTGTGATACCTGTACCGGTTCATCTGTGTACAGGCTTTCTGGAGAAAAAAGGGGAGCAGCTGCTGCGTTTCAACTACATCATAGGCAACAACGTAAAGGTTAAATTCAAGTCTCACTGTATACTTACAAGGGTTGAGAAGTTGCATCACCATATGGTCAGCGAGATGTACATAGGCAAGCACTCCCATGTTGTCTATGAGGATGAGCACTTTCACGATGAGGGGGGTGGCGTGTTTGTGGAGACGATAACACATATGAAGGTGGATGAACACGCCTACTTTGGCAGTAAATTCTATGAAACAAAGACACGTGTAGGCAGAATAAACGTGGTTATGGATGTAGAACTTGCCGCTCATGCAAAGGTGAATCTCGAAAGCAAGATTTACGGAAGAAAAAATGATATAATTGATATCAAAGAGATTATGCGTCTAAACGGGGAGCATGCATCAGGTGTTGCTACATCCACGGTTTTTGCAACGGATAGTGCTCAGGCACACGTTATAAACGAGGCTTACGGTAATGCAGCCTACTCAAGGGGTCATATAGAATGCAACGAAGTTGTGAAGGGATCCGGTGTGTCCGTCTCCACCATACCGGTGCTGAAAGTTAACAACGAGAAGGCTGAGCTCACTCATGAAGCCAGTGTGGGAAGAATCAAACAGGAGCAGCTTGAGACATTAATGGCAAAAGGTTTAACGGAAGACGAGGCAGCAGAGTTTATAGTGAACGGTTTGCTGAGTTAAGAAGAGGGCCAATCTTATGCTGAAACTGCTCTTTTTCCTTTTTATTTTGTTTCTTTTTATAACGGTGTATTCATTCAAAAAACGTATAGACGGCATTCTTGATACACTCTTTCCGTCAAAGGAGGCAAGGAAGGGTTCTGCCAACTCAAATGAGATGGAAGAGCTGGTGCGTTGCGCCAACTGCGGTGTTTATGTACCCAAATCCCAGGCTGTCAGAAAACTGAGACTGAAACAGGGACCGCTTTATTTCTGCTCCGACAAGTGCAAGGAAGAGTATAAAAATTAAACCATGGCCTTTCTAATACTATCCGGCATTCTTTTGAGCCTCTCAATGCCTATCTCAATTGTCGGAGATCATATTGCGATTGCCGTTGGTGCCATTGGTTTGCTTTCGATGCTCTCCGCGCTGAAACCCAAAGATTTGGATTGGCGCGTTGTTGCAGTTTCCTTTGTAGGTCTCTTTTCAAGCTTCTTTTCGGGCAGGTTTCTTTTTAGCTTGCGCAACAGCCATTACCTGTGGCACTTCTTGCCTTACTTCATTATCTCGCGCATGAAACGCACGAAGCTACCTGTTCTGTTTGTCATGCTGGGTTTGTCAGCATCCGTGGGTGCAATAGCTGTGATATTTGAAGCATTCACCGGAGTGAAACCACAGGATATACTCAGTATCAAAACGCTTCAGGTAATGCACCACCCGCTAATTGCCTCTGGTTTTTTCAGCACGCATTTAACAACGGGCTGTATCGCTGCAATGCTTTTTCTCGTTTACTTTGGTGTGGCACTCTTTTGCAAGGAAAGACCATGGAAAATCTACGCCTCAGTGGTTGCTTTTCTTCTGTTCTTGGGTCTTGTTCTGAGTTTTTCTCGCTCCTATTGGGTTGGCGCATTTGTTGCCATTCTCTTGTTGCCCCTGATTCATAGAAGCAAAAAATCTGTAACCACCCTGCTTTTTATGCTTGGCGTCTTTGGAGTGTTGTATATTGCAATGCCTTCTATTCGCCATCGTGTTTGGATTACCATTCACTACAGGCAGGATGTCTCTTCGATGGATAGGATAGTTTTGTGGAAGGCGGGACTTGATCTATTCAAACACTATAATTGGAAACAGAAGCTGATAGGCTGTGGAAGTGGCAATGTGTATGAACACTTGAAACCCTTTTTGGTTAAGAGAGTGGAGCAGACCTTCGGCCATAAAAATGTCTCCAGCCATCTGTTTAGCGCACTCCACAACGAATATTTGCAGATACTGGTAAAGTGGGGCATAATAGGGCTTGTTGTCTGGATCTATTTGTGGGCTTACGTGTTCTACAGAAACGCTGTTTTTATAAAGCGGGCATCCAGCAGATGGCATAAAGCACTGATGGTTGGTCTTACACTGGCTTTTGTAGCCTTTTTAGTTGGTGGCATCTTTGAGCACAACGTTGGCGACGCCGAAGTAATTGTGCTGGTTATGTTTTTGCTTGGTGCCGATAAAAATTTGCTTGATTCTATGGAGAGGGGTGTGGCATGAAGTTCTTTTTAGATACGGCTAACGTAAAGAGCATAAAAGAGTATGCGGAAATGGGGCTTGTGGATGGTGTAACCACAAATCCAACGCTTGTGGCCAAGGAAAAAAGAGACTACAGGGAAGTGATTCAAGAGATAGCTTCCATTGTGGATGGGCCCATATCGGCTGAGGTGCTATCAACGCAGGCAGAAACTATGGTTGAAGAGGCAAGGGAACTTGCCTCTATACATCGAAACGTTGTAATTAAGGTGCCCATGACAAGGGAGGGCATAAAAGCCACTAACAGGATGGCCCAGGAAGGCATCAGAGTTAATATGACGCTTATCTTCTCTCCGGCTCAAGCGTTGCTGGCAGCAAAGGCAGGAGCTCGCTACGTGAGTCCCTTTGTGGGCAGGCTTGATGATATTTCTCACGTTGGTATGGACCTTGTCAGGGATATACGCGCAATATTTGACAACTACGACTTCGATTGTGAGATTATAGTTGCAAGCGTACGAAACCCGCAGCATGTGGTTGATGCTGCTATCTACGGTGCGGATATAGCTACAATTCCGCCGGCTGTCATGGATAAGCTGTTCAACCATCCGCTAACCGATATAGGTCTTGAGCGGTTTTTAAAGGATTACAGAAGCGTTTTCGGTGGCTAAAGTTATATACGTTGCGTCCAACAACGACCATAAAATTAGTGAAATTCGTCAGATATTAACAGATTTCGACGTGAGACCGGCATCTTGCCTGGTTGAGCATTTCGAGGTGGATGAGACCGGAAAGAGTTTTTGTGAGAATGCTCGTATCAAGGCTCAGGCGTTAGCCAAATACACAGATGAGATTGTGCTTGCTGACGATTCTGGCCTGGAGGTCTTTGCGCTTGGTATGGAGCCGGGTATTTACTCTGCCCGTTATGCGCAGCATGGGAACGATAAAGCAAACGTTAAGAAGTTGCTCGATAAAATGCACATGTTGAAGGACAGAAGAGCGCGTTTTGTGTGTTGCATGGTTGCCGTCAAAGGTGACAGGATGGTTGAAAGAACCGGTTACGTTTACGGTACAATAGCACCCAGCCCGCAAGGTAAAGGTGGTTTTGGTTACGATCCGGTTTTTGTGCCAGATGGTTACGATGTGACATTTGCAGAGATGAAACCAGAGGAAAAGAATGCTATTTCACATAGACGTAGAGCGCTTGAAGCGATAAAAGAGGCACTTAAGGAGCTGCTATGAGGTGGATCTTGGTTCTGCTGGCTTTGCTGTTTGTAAGCAGTGCCAACGCAACAAAGCTGGAGGGATTGTTGAAAAAGGGGCATATTCCTATTCACATAAAGGCCCGCCAGCTTGAAGCTTTTGAGAAGAAGGGGCTTTATAAGCTCTCAGGCAACGTTGTTGTAACACGTGGTGATATGCGCTTGAGTGCAGACAAAATGGATGTGTACAGAGATCCAGAGACCGGACAGCTTGTGAAAATCGTCTGTTTGGGTCATGTGGTTATGCGAAAGGACTCCCGCGTAGCTACGGCTGATAAGGCTATCTACAACGAGAAGCAGCAGAAGGTCACACTGATTGGTAACGCTTTTGTAAAGAGCGCTCGAAACAGCATAAAGTCGCAGATTATCGTCTATTACTTGGATCGTGATTATGCGGTTGCACAGTCTGGTAAAGGGAGGGTAGAGGTTACCATCTACCCGGAGAAAAAGCTGTTGAAAAGGGAGAAAAAATGATGGTAAAGACGCGGTTTGCCCCCTCACCTACGGGTCATCTTCATATCGGCGGTTTGCGCACAGCTATATTCAACTACTATTTTGCGAAAGCCAACAAGGGTGAATTTCTTTTAAGAATAGAAGACACCGATGCACAGCGGTCGAAGGAGGAGTATACAAAGGCAATACTGGAAGCACTCGACTGGTGCTCTCTTAAGTGGGATGAGATATGCTATCAAAGCAAGCGGCAGGAGCTCTATGAAGAGTATGCAAAGAGACTCCTTGAGGAAGGCAAAGCCTACAGATGCTACTGTTCCAAAGAGAGACTGGAGAAGCTGAAGGAACAGCAATTAAGAAACGGTGAAAACCCGCACTACGATGGTCACTGCAGAAATTTAAACGTTGATGACCCGACAAGGGAGCACGTTATAAGGATCAAGCTGCCATTGGAAGATATAGAGTTTCATGACCATATACATGGTAGAATGCACTTTTCCCATAAGGAATTTGATGATTTTATTATCAGGCGATCAGACGGGAGTTTCGTTTACAACTTCACAAATGTTGTTGATGATATAGAGTGCGGTATTACGCACGTGATACGCGGCGATGATCATCTAACCAATACGGCAAAGCAGATTGTCCTTTACAGGTTGTTTGGTAAGAGACCGCCTGAATATGCTCATGTTCCGTTGATTCTGGGTCAGGATAGGACTCGTCTTTCGAAAAGACACGGCGCAAAGAGCGTGCTTGAGTACAGGCAAATGGGTATATTGCCGTTTGCGCTTGTTAACTACCTCATAAGGCTTGGTTGGTCGTGTGGTGATAAAGAGATTTTCTTAACGGAGGAGGAGATCCTGGAATGCTTCTCGCTTGAGGGCTTAAATAAAGCCGCAGCCACATTCGACCCGGATAAACTGCTCTGGGTAAACGCTGAGCATATCCGCGCAATGGATCCAAACAGACTACTTGAGTATACAAAACCATTCCTTGATAAGAGATGTTTATCGTACCCCGATGGGTATCTTCTGAGAGCCATCAAGACAATGCAGCCGCGTGCATCCACGCTTAAAGAGCTTGCAGACGGTATGCGCTTCTACTGCGTTGAACCAGAGCACTATGAGCAGAAAGCTGCAAAGAAGCATTTGAAGCCTCAGGTTAAAGAGGCGCTTGAGTACCTTTACGATCTGCTAAAGC
>CAZIZT010000006.1:0-24774 GCA_964544085.1 uncultured Desulfurellales bacterium | reverse complement strand
AATGTCTATGTGTACCTCATCAACACCAACACCATGGGGATTCTTGACAAAGCCGCCTACTCTAAGGGTGGCGGCGGGAAGCGTACCAACAAAAAAAACCAAAAAAAGCAAACCAAGAGAAAGTGTTAAAAAGGGTTTCTTCATACTCCCATCCTCTCAAGAATTGATTTGAGCTCCTCTAAAGAGGAGAAAGGTATCTCAAGCCTTCCGCTATTGTTTCGAAACACGATTCTTGCCCTGGAGTGAAATTTTTTGGCGCGCTCCTCATATTCAGAAAGTTCTAATCTCTCCGAGGATTTAACCGCCCTTTCGGTCTCTCTCACACTGAGCCTCTTTTCAATAACCTCTTGCGCAACCCTCTTGATAGAAGCTTCATTTTTTAATGCCAGTAGAGCTCTTGCGTGTCCTGCGGTTATTTTGCCCTGCTTAAGGAGTGCTTTAACATCATCTGGTAAAGCAAGCAACCTAAGCGCATTTGCTACGGTTGCCCTATCCTTCCCCACACGCTTTGCCACCTCCTCCTGTGTGTATCCAAAGTGGTCCATCAATCGCTTATAGGCAAGAGCCTCTTCTATAGGATCAAGATCCTTGCGTTGCAGGTTCTCTATCAGCGCAAGTTCAGCCGATTCAGCATCGCTAACCTGCCTAACTATCGCAGGAATAGCGCCCAGACCAGCCCTTTTGGCTGCCAAGAGCCTGCGTTCACCCACTACCAGCTCGTATTTATCGCCCTTCTGTCTTACAACAATAGGTTGAATAACACCCTTCTCCTTTATGGATCTGGCCAGTTCCCGCAGTGACTCATCATCGAAGTTTTCCCTTGGCTGGTATGGATTCCTAACGATTAATTCAACAGATATGGTCTCAATGCGCTCTTCGCTGTCTATATCTTTAACATCGCCAAAGATAGCAGAGAGCCCCTTACCTAACCCCTTTTTATTAGGCATAGTCCAAAACCTCTCTTGCAAGCGAGAGATAGCTCTTGCTGCCCTTGGATTTTATGTCGTAGGCAAGAATAGATTTACCGAAACTGGGAGCTTCCGAGAGACGCACATTACGTGGAATCAGCGTCTTGAATATGTATTTTGGAAAATGCCTTTTGAGCTCCATCTCTACCTGCTTTGAGAGATTGTTCCTCTTATCGTGCATGGTAAGCAGAATACCCTCTATCTTTAAAGCCGGGTTAAAGGTTTTTTTGACGAGGTTTATTGTATGCAACAGCTGAGCAAGGCCCTCCATGGCAAAATACTCACACTGCACTGGCACCAGAACCGAATCCGCCGCAACAAGTGCATTTATTGTCAACAAACCAAGCGATGGCGGACAGTCAATCAGCACATAGTCAAAATCCTTTATATCCTTGATGAGCTTCTTAAGCATCTTCTCTTTATCCTTGTGGTCAACAAGCTCAACCTCCGCACCTATAAGGGATATGTTTGATGGCACAAGGAACAGATTCTCAGTATCGGTTGGCGTTATCAGGCTTGTTATCGGTTTTTTACCTATAAGAGCGTGGTAGATGCATATCTCACGTTCCACGTTTAGACCGCTTGTTGCATTTGCCTGAGGATCCATATCGATGATAAGAACACGCTTACCGTAAACGGCCAGCGAAGCACCAAGATTTATAGCGGTAGTGGTTTTACCCACACCACCTTTCTGGTTGGTTATCGCAATTACCTTCATTGCGTTATTCCACCGATGATGACGCTGAGGATTTTCTCACAGGCATCCCTTTTACATAAACGACCGGCACTTTCAGACATCGATCTAAGCCTATCACCGTTGAGAGATGATACAACAGTCTCAATTATTTTTCCAGATAAATTTTTATCCTTAATTAAAACCGCTGCTCCCGCACGCTCATACTCGAGTGCGTTGTAATACTGGTGGTCATAAATGGCATAAGGGTACGGAACGAGCATGCTCCCAAGCCTTGCACAGGCTATCTCACTCAAGGTGCTGGCTCCGGACCGGCATATGATAAAATCTATGCTACCATAAAATGAAACCATATCATCAATAAATGGGACAACCCTCCATGTGGGCTTACGCCTGCCGATTAGTTCCCTAACCCTTTCAAAATCCTCCCTGCCCGTCTGCAGTATTACATCTACATCAAGTTTAGTGATCTGTGCCCACTGTATCATGGCGTTGTTTATACTTCGAGCTCCTCTACTGCCACCCAGAACGCCTATACTTAACTTTCCATCAAAGCTCTTTCGATTGATCCTGAATATCTCCTCCCTTACAGGATTGCCCGTTACGATTTTGTTGGGGTGCTTTACATCCCTGCCCGCCGATGGAAAGTTCAAAAAGAGGTAGTCACTAAAATGGGATAGAAACCTATTGGCTTTACCCATTACAGCGTTTTGTTCAAGTATGCCGCTCTTTATACCGAGTATTCTGGATGCAACGATAACAGGAAGTGAGGTATATCCACCAAAACCAAGACAGAACACGGGTCTAATACTACCAAACAGACCCAAGCAACGCGTTGTGGACACAGTCAACCCCAACAGGCTTTTTATCTTGTTCAACGGGTCTCTGCCTGCAAATCCGCTTGTCTGCAATAGATAATAATCATACGGGTATGCGGGAAATATCTCCTTCTCCATGCCGGATTTTGATCCAACAAGTATGGGCTCCAGGGAAGCCTTCTTAAGGTATTCGGCAAGGGCAATTGCGGCGAAGATGTGTCCACCTGTGCCACCACCGGCAATAACCACTCTTTTCATCGCGTATTCTCTACCCAGCTCTCCGTGAGTCCACCCTTGATGCTTTTCTTTACTTCAAAAGCCTTATCAGCAATTTCAACAAGCCTGGAGGTGTGTGTAATCATGACAATCTGAAGTCCCTGGCCCAGCTCCTTTATCAGGGCTGAGAGTTTATCAAGTGTATTGCCACTTATGCCCGACTCAATCTCATCCAGCACAAGCGTGTTTCCCTGCCTGCTGTCTCTGGATACGGATGCCTCCATCGCCAGTATGAAACGCGCACGTTCTCCGCCTGATGCTATCTTTTCGATGGGTCCAGGCGCAAGATCTGGATTTGCGCTAAACATAACACTAATACGATCGGAACCATCCTCAGAGGGCGACTTTTTCTCAAAATGAAACTCTACCTTGCTTGATTCAAGACCCATTCTGGTAAGAAAGTCAAGCATCCTTCGTCTAAGAGTATCAGCAGCGGCTCTCCTGTGCTGGCTTAAGGTCTCTGACTGCTTTATCAGCTCCTCGTAAAGGTTCTGCTTCTTCTTTTCCAACTCTTTTAACTCTTCCTTCAAGAGCTCTTTGTCCTCTATTAGCGCCTTGAGTCTGTCTCTCTCCTTCACAATCTCATTCACAGGTTTGGCAAATCTCCTCTGGAGCTCTTCTAACTCAAACAGGCGCGACTCCACCTGATCTATTCTTTCCTGAGTAACATCCAGATCTGTCATCCGATAGAGCCTATCCTTCATCTGATCGAGCAGCTGCACAATCTGCTCCATGCCTTCAAGACACTCATCCATTTGAAAACCAGCAGCCGCTATCTTCTCCACCCTACCCTGCGCAACTGCAACAGTGGTCTCAACAGAATGTTCAGATTCATACAGCTCGTTGATCAGCCTGTATAGCTCATCCTTTACAGTACCAAGAGCCTTCATACGGCGCGATTCCTCAAGGAGCCTTTCATACTCATCCTCCTGAGGATTGACCTTCTCTATGGCTTCAATCAGTATCTCAGGGTGCAGAGAATTTATCTTATCGAGACGCCTCTGAAGCGACTCAATCTGTTTCAGAGATTCCGTGTAGCGCTCATAGACTCCTTTGTAGTTCTCCAAAACCGATCTATCAATAAAACGATCAAGGATACCAATGAGATTCTGTGAATCAAAAGCAGTATACCTGTAATCCTGAGAGAGTATATTTACAAGCGTATCACCAATAAGTTTGCCCACCCTCGCTGAAGCCGGCTCTCTGTTTATGTAAAGCCTGCTCCTGTCGTTTTTGAAAACCTTCTCGATCAACAGCTCATCGGAATCAATACCGGTTGCTTCTTCCAATAGCTTTCTCTGGCTCCCTGATATCTCAAAAAGCGCTGAAACACGGCAAGTATCGGCAAAGTTTCCAACAGGATTGAATGTCATCCGTTGAGAGAAAAGGGAAGCGAGAGCCTTGAGTATAAGAGACTTCCCGGCTCCAGACTCGCCGTGGATGGCGTTCAGTGACCGACTGAAGTGAAGAGTGATGTTTTTTATGGTCAGGAAGTTCTCTATTCTGAGCCTCTTCAACATTTCACATTTCGAATCTTTCTCTCTTCCCAGCCAAGCTTTTCCCTGAGTATCTCAAAGTAGTTCTTTTGCTTTGCGGTAAGAAGCTTTATCCGACGCGACGATTTGGTCAGTATAATAAGATCATTTTCATCTATCGGATAGCCTATCTGGCCATCAAGCGTCAGCATAACATCCTCACTTTCGCCTTCAAGTCTCAATAGAAGCTCAACGTTGTCTGGTAAAACAAGCGGTCTATTTGAAAGTGTATGCGGACAGATAGGTGTGCAGATGAATGAATCCAGTGTGGGGTAGACAATTGGCCCTCCCGCTGCCAGATTGTACGCTGTGGAACCAGAAGGTGTTGCCACAATCAGTCCATCGGCATGATAAACGGCAACCAGATTCTCGGTGTTCGAGTTTATCTTTGCCATTGTGCGGATCCGTATGATTCTGGCAAGCGTGCCCTTGTTTATAACCGCATCATTAAACACCGTCTGGTTGCATTTGACCTTACCATCTCTAAGCACCTTAACGTCTATCATCATGCGCTCTTCAATATCGTAATGAGCCCTCAAAAAGATATCATCCAGCACATGATACATTCTGCTTATAGGTACCTCAGTCAGGAAACCCATATTGCCAAGATTCACACCCATAACGGGTACGTCGCGCTTGCAGCGATTGATGGCTCTGGTTGCTGCGATAAACGTACCATCCCCACCCAGTACCAGCACAAGATCCACATAAAGGGGTAGTTTTTCCCTATCAACGCATTCCTTCTCTCCTATCCTCTTTGCCGCTTCACAACCAAGTATTGGCTCCACACCGAGGTTTCTCAAATATGCAACCAGCGGCTTTACCACCTCAGACAGGTTCTCTACTTTGCTTTTGGCTATGATCCCAACACGCTTGAACAAGCTAACCCCCAAGATAGGCTCTCTTTATTGTCTCTGAGTACAACAGTTTCTCCGAGTTATCCATCTCAACTATTTTTCCAGTCTCCATTATATATGCTCTATCAGTCGCTTTCAAAGTTTTATTAACATTCTGTTCAACAATCAGGATTGTTATCTTCTGGGTTCGCATGTAAGAGATAAACTCAAATACTGCATCCATCAGTTTGGGTGAAAGCCCGGCGGTAGGTTCATCCATAACAAACATATCCGGCGCCCGGATAAGACCTTGAGCAACCGATAGCATCTGCTGCTCTCCGCCGGAGAGATAGCCAGCCTGAAGATTGCTCTTCTCTTTCAGGTTGGCGAAATGCTCAAAGATGCCATCAAGGTTCTTCAAAAAATAAGCCCTGCCCTTTTCCTTGATGATGCGCCATGCAGCTATTTCAAGATTCTCAAAAACCGTAAGCTCGTTGAAAACAGTACGCTTATCGGGCACATACACCACACCCATTTCCACTATTCTGTGTGTTGGTGTGTGTGTTATCTCCACATCCTTAAAAAACACCCTACCCTGCTTTGGGACGATATTAAAGATCGCATTCAACAGTGTCGTCTTACCTGCTCCGTTTGATCCAAGTACGCAGACCGCTTCCCTATCGGCTACCTCTATGGAAACATTCTCTATGGCTAAAGCCCTGTTATAATAGACCGTAACATTCTCAACCCTGAGCATGGCTCATCGTCCAAAATAGGCTTTAAGCACCCTTTCGTTGTTCTGGATGTAACTGGGTGGCCCCTCAGCGATCTTTCTGCCCTCGTCCATAACAACCACAGAGTGGGCGCAATTCATTACAAGGCTCATATCGTGCTCTATTAGAAGTATACTTACGCCGCTTTCCCATATTCTGAATATCGTTTTAAGCAGCTGCGATGTCTCCGATTCATTTAAACCCGCCGCCGGTTCATCGAGTAGAAGCATGGTTGGTTCTGCACACAATGCCCGTGCTATCTCCACAAGTCTTTTGTAACCAAATGGAATCTCGGATGGATATTTTTGGGCAATGGAGTCTATGTGAAGAAAAAAGAGCGCATCCATCGCCTTTTCTGTGGCTTCCTGTTCAGCTTTCTTGTTCCGGGGGAGACTGAAAAAAGCATCAAAGGGAGTGGTTTTCAGTCGCGAATGGTAGCCCAGCATTACGTTCTCAAGAACACTCAGTTCATCAACAAGCTGGATATTCTGAAACGTGCGAGCTATGCCGAGTCTGACTAATTTGTGCGCCGGATAGGGTTCAAGGTCCATACCATTGAAGAAAATCTTGCCTGTGTCCTTTGTATAAAGCTTTGTAATGATATTAAAAAGGGTTGTCTTGCCAGCACCGTTGGGACCGATAAGCGCCTTTATCTCGCCGCGTTTAACGTCGAAGGAGACATCGTTTACCGCTACAATGCCCTTGAAACTCTTGGATACATGCTCGATCGACATTATTTTATCCATGAGAAGAACCTCTTCAAACCATCAGGCATAAACAGCATTGCTGCAATAAGCAATAGACCGTTTACAATGGGCCAGTAATCCTCAAGTGAGGTTAGAAGATTTGGTAAAACAGACAGTATAACAGTGGTGAAGATAACACCGAAGAAATTGCCCATCCCGCCAATGACGACCATCACGATATAATCGATAGACTGCAACAACCCAAACGAAGCTGGAGAAACAAATCCCATATAAAAGGCATAAAGAGCACCCGCCACCGACGCGTAAAAAACACTGACAGTGAAGACGAAAACTTTATATAGATGGACATTTATGCCAAAAGCGTACGCAGCGTTTTCTTTCGACTTTATCGTCTTATATGCCCTGCCAAATCGGGAATCGATAAAGTTAATGGATAAAAGCACCATCAGAAAGGTAAGCGTCCAAATGAAAAAGTAGAACTTCTTTTCACTGTCAAAGACAAAGCCGAAGACGGAGAGCATGGGTATACCGGAGAAGCCTTCAGGACCGCCTGTAAGACTCACCCAGTTGTTTGCTGCAATATGGATGATCTCACCGACGGCTAATGTTGCCATAGCAAGGTAGTGGCTTTTTAGCTTTAATGTCGGATAGCCAATAATAGCGCCAAATAGCGAAGTTGCAAAGACAGCTATGGCAATGGAGAGCCACGGGTTCACTCCAGCTTTAACGGTCAACAACGAGGAGATGTAGGCACCCAGTGCAACAAAGCCGGCATGACCCAGCGAAATCTGGCCCGCAAAGCCAAGTAACAGATTCAAGCCAGTTACAACTATAACGGATATGGCTGCAAATGAGAGCATATTGAGAACGAAAGGGTTTTTAACAACAAAACCACCTATCATTGTCACAACAAACAAAATCAGAAGAAACAATCTCTTACTCATACACGCTCCACGTCTTTTGAGCTGAATAGACCAGAAGGCTTGATGAACAGCACCAGTATCATTATGAGAAACGCTATCAGATCCTTGTAACTGGACGATACGTAACCTGCAGCCAGTGATTCGGCTATGCCTATAATTAAACCACCAGCTATAGCGCCTGAATTGTTGCCAAAACCACCTACGACACATGCTGCAAAGCCTTTCAAGCCAAACATGAGCCCCATATCGTACTGAACAAAGCTGATAGGGGCTATCACAGCACCTGCAAGAGCCCCGATAAAACCACTCAAGGCAAAGGAGGCCATTTGCACCGACTCCACATCAATGCCAAACAACCTCGCTGCAAGTGCATTCATGGAAACGCCACGCATTATCCTTCCTTTAAGTGTCCTTTTCATGTAGAAAAATAGAGAAATCGAGAGAGCGAGCATGGCAAAAATCACTATTAGGTACTGAGAAGAAAACGTCAATCCGCCTACAGTTACGGACTGAAAGCTCAAAAAAGGTTTAACAGGGTGTGCATTCTTATCGACAGCAACGGCAACTATACCCCTTAAAGTTATCGAAATACCAATTGTCATAATAATTAGAGACAACTCAGTGGCATTTTTTGTACGTGCTATAAATAGCCTGTGCAATATAACGCCGATAATGGCCACCGAAATAACACTCACAAGAAGGCTTAACCCTATTGGAACGTGCCTGCACAGAAGAAGATACTCAATAATACCGCCAAGCATCAAAAACTCACCCTGTGCAAAGTTAACAATACGTGTTGTAGAGTAGATTATGTTAAACCCTATGGCAACAAGGGCATAGATAGAGCCCGATATGACACCGTTTATAAAAAACTGTAGAAACTCAGCTATTGTTTTGCTCCCAGGCCTCTGCCTCTTTTGCAAAGAGGTCTGAAGTCAATCTATCTATGTTGCAGAAATGTATCTCTCTCACATTTTTGGAGTTTTGCAGAAACTCCATTGCAGTGGTAAAGATAATGTGCGCCGCCCTATCCTTTGGAAATCCGAATATACCAGAGCTGATAGCCGGTAGGGCAACGGAAGATATGCCCTTCTTTTCAGCAAGTTCAAGTGCACTTTTCACGGCACTTCTGAGCTTATTGTCCTCATCACCCTCTCCCCAAACAGGACCAACAGCATGGATAACATACTTTGCCTTAAGCGCACCGCCGCTTGTTATGGCTGCACTACCTGTAGGTACATAGCCAATCCTGTCACTCTCCTCCTGTATTATCCTGCCACCCTTTCTCACGATAGCTCCCGCAACACCTCCACCGTGTTTGAGGTGCGAGTTGGCTGCATTTACTATAGCCTCGGTATCCTCCTCTGTAATATCGCCATGTATAACCCTCGCCACCTTGCCCCCGGGCAATTTTATCTCTTTCAGTAGCTCCATTTTCAAGCCTCCCGTCCATATTTTAACTTCTTGACTCGTAGACGCAACCTTCTAAAGATCGTACCATCAAACATACGAGCCACAGGATAAGGCAGGTAGGTTAAACATAGTCTAAAGACGGATTTCACATACAACGGGTCTATCTTCAGGGCCTTCTTAAAATAGTTGCGAGCCTGTGACATCTCCCCTTTATGCAGAAGCGCAGTGGCATAGCGTGAAAACACCTTTACTGCCGTCCTATTAAGTGTCTGTTGAACGCTCTTCTTTGTCCGCTCGTCAAGGCTCGACATGAACTTTTCTATCACCGCGCAGTTGTGATACCAGGTTCTATACGGTAACCCATCATCAGGCACAATACGCTTACACACAAGTGGTTTGTCGATGTATGCAAATTCGCATAGACGCAAAACCCTTAGCCATAGATCCCAATCCTCTGTTACAGAGAGTGACTCATCAAACAGACCTGCCCTGAGTAACACCTGTTTTTTGATACATACCATGCTGGGATCAATAAAACTACCCTTCAGGATCCATTTTAATCCCACGCGCGCAGGAACTTTTCCATCCTTATAGCCAAGCTGCCTCTCACCGTTGGGATAAACTTTGTAGTAATTTGTGAAAACACCACACACATCATCCCTGCTCAACCGCTCAAGGGCAGTTTTAAGATACCCATCCAGCCAATAATCATCGTCGTCGAGAAAGGCTATTATTGGGTAGCGTGAAGCCTTAATAGCGGCGTTTCGAGCATGGCTAACACCCCTGTGGGATAGGCGTATGTACTTTACACCATACTGCTTTGCCACCTCAGGGGTAGCATCATCAGAGCCATCATCTGCCACAATGACTTCAATATTATCAACATCCTGAGACAGAGCACTCTCTATTGCTCGCTTCAGTAGCTGGCTTCTGTTGTACGTTGGTATTACCACGCTAACGGCGCTCATCTGTTTAGTATCTCCACTAACCTTTGGGTTACCCTCTCTAAAGAGAGTTGATCCTCAACAAATTTCCTTGCATTTATAGCCAGCCTTTCTGCATAACCTTCATCGGAAAGCAATCTTTGAATAGCTTTGCCAATGGAATCTGCATCCTTTTTAGTAATCAACAGATGCTCTCCATCCTTAGCCAATTCTCCTATACCCGTTTCAGCAGTAGCGACCGTAGGTAAACCACACGCCATCGACTCCACCACCACATTGTCAAAACCACCCTTCTGGGATGGAACAACAGAGATGTCGAACGCCCCATACACCTCTGATGTAGCTTCCATTGCTCCAGCAAAGATCACCATACCCTTCAAATCAAGCTCCTCCACCATACGCTCAAGCCTGCCGCGCATGGATCCATCACCAACAAGAAGCAGTTTGCACGGCTCCCTTTTCAACCGGGAGAATGCCTTTATCAGTACGTCCGCCCCTTTGGGGTTGAAAAAGCGCACAACCGAACCTACCACCTTGAAGCTATCATCAAGACCAAACCGTTTCTTAGCCTCCATCTTAGCCTGTTGGTCAAGCGGATGAAAAATATCCGTCTCTATAGGATTGTAAAGCAGATGAACCTTATGAGCAGACTCTGGTAGTACCCGCACAAGGTTCTCCATCACCTGGCGGGAGTTGACTATGTACGCCCTGCTTTTTCCAACAAATCTTCTCATAAAAAAACGCCTGTGGCGCTTCCTCTCCCACTTCCAGCGTGTACTACCAATAAATGTGTAGAAAGGTATATCCGAATCCAGCATTGCCATTTTCGCCGTGTAGTCAGCAAGAAACTCAAAGGTGAAAACCATGTCAGGATCCAATTTTCCAAGCAACCTCCTGAGTTTCAAAAACACATCAATCCTGTAGGATTTCAGTACACTGTTGCCCCTGTCCGTCAGTTGATAGGCACCTATGCCAAGCAGGTGGGCACGTTCAAGCATTTTTTGATCAGCCCTCATGATGGAAACAATATCCACAGCAAAGCCCGAGGCTCTCATTCCCTTTGCGAGCCTGAAGGCTCTTCTTTCAGGGCCACCAAAAAAACCAAAGGCGTCAAGCACAAATACTACTTTTCGTGTGCCCATTTATACAGCTTAGCAGCGAATGTATAACGGTTCAAAAGCATCTTTCGGACGAAAGCTCCCCTGTTTGCCGGTGCCTTTATCCTGCCAATAGAACAGAGGCTACCACCAAGAAATGCTCCCTTTTTTGTATTGAAACAAAATTCAAAACCGGCCCTTTTTGCAAGCTGTTTTCCGGTAGATGAGTATTCACCCCAGGGCCATGATAGAAAAACCGGCTTAATGCCAATGTTTTCTTCTATAAGCTTTATTGAAATCTCAAGCTCATCCAGTATGCGCTTACAAAAACTCTCCTCGTATTTACCTTTGTTGGGATACCTATCAAGCATATCTACAAGCTCAGAGAGGCTGCGGTCCGCTGCACTGTTGTAGATCCTCAGCGAGTAGTCGATAAACTCATCAGAGACAATAAACCTTCTGCCGGCAAGTGAGCTTTGCATCTGAAAAACAGGCATTCCTGCCTGCGGCTTTTTGCCTATTGCATAAGGATAACTCCAGTGTACACTCGAAAGACCGTAAACCCCAATTACCTTATCGGAAGTAAATATCTTCACATGCATATGGCCGTGAGAACCTATAGCGAATGTGCCGCTTTCGCGCATCTCTCTAAGCTCATCCCATCTAACAAACTCATCCAGCACACCGTTTAAGGAATCAGCAAGAGCCTTCTCTTCTCTGTGTGGTTTGTGTAGTTGCTCGAAAGTGACCTTACCCTGCCAGTAATCTTCAAGGGTTGCACGTTTCTCACCATCTGTGATCTTCGAGGTAGGTACAAATATCAGAGCTTTCAATCCGTGTTTTTTCAGCATCGGATAGGCAAACACGTAATTATCGAAAAACCCATCATCAAAGGTTATCAGAACAGACGCTCTCTTGGTGTCAATCCTCTCCTGCATCGCGAGGAGCTCTTCTGGATCAACAACGTGAAAGTACTTTTTATAGAAATCAAGATGCCAGGCAAACGTATCCAAATCTAAATCGTAGCCCTTAAAAGGCAAAATCCTATGGTAATAAACAACTATTAACGGCTTCAATGCTCCATCTGGCCAGCCGTCAGGCGATCGATCTCCAGTATACCGCGTATGAATCTGTCAAAAAATCCTGCCGGCAGACCGATAACAGAAATTATATAGCGCCCGGCTTTACCTGCAGCTATGAGATGCCCCTTGAGATCACCAGAGTAGTAGATCTGCTTGAACCTATCTGCATTAAAACTGAATAGCCACAAGGAATATGCCGAATAATTGCTACCTTTAATCTTGATAATCCTGCCCCTGTGATTTGTATACGCAAGCGCGTAGATACGGTTGTTTATCCCTTTTTCGAAAACCACACCCTTTCTTATCAAAACGTGATTCTTAGCCCATACATCCTCCAGCGACTCTCTGGCTGATGGCATGTAGTTGTACCTGCGAATAGGCCTTGTACCATCTCCCAATGTATAAGGAAACCTCTGTACAACCTTGCCTTTATCCAGACTGTAGAGGCAAAGCTGAGAGGCTCCGTTGAGATAAGCTATATAATCCCCAATGCGTTCAAATGTGAATAGATTCTCTGTCTTCACGGGCAATTTAAAAGATCTGAGCTGACCACCCTCAAGATCATATTCGTAGATCTTACCGTAGAACGGCTTATCTATCGCAGCCCGCTGCACAAGTATCTGCGGCTTATCGAAACGGTCATAGAACCTTACATTGTATGGTAAACCCTTCTTTATCAGGTGGAAGCGGAATTTTTTGTCAAAATACCCTATAGCCGAATCGAGAACGCCGTAGCTGTTATAGTTGCTCAAAGCAATTAGCACCCGCGACCCAAACCTTGCTGCGTCTATATTGAAAATGGTATGGCCATAGTTAAAATGAGCAAGCGGCAAAAATGAGTCGCCACCGACTCTGTAGAGCTTCACGTCTGACCCCTGCGCAACCAGAATCTCTTTATCTCCATCGCCGTTCACATCGCCAACATAAAATGCCGTTGTCCCGTATCCGATATCCTTAAAGAAAGCCACATTAAAGGTTGACGAAGACATTTTCAAACCCGAATAGGGATTGTAGAGACCGACCTTACCCAGTATTTTTTGCCAGAATGTTAACCTCGGATTCAGTCTCAGGTTGGAGGCAACCATATTGCGTGCAGGTATGTTGAAGTTTCTGTTGTTTTCAAGCACGAGGTAGGAATCCCTATCTACCGGTACCCTAAAGGATAGCATGGTTTTTGCAGCGTAACCGTTATAGAGCTTAACAAAAAAATCCTTAAAATCGCTCTTTGGCCTAACAAGCAGCACCAGGTCTGCATCCACACTCTCCGCAAGCTTTCGAATGCTTTTGGCTTCGGAGATGTAGTTGATTCTATTCTCGACAATAGCCACAGCGAGCTTATCAGGATCTATTACGAAGAACCTACCGGTCTTCTCCAGTGATTTCTTCAAGGATGAGAAAATAATTGGATTTCTGGTTATAATGGCTATTCTATATTCCTTCTTGCCGGCTATGAATAGATCTGACTTCCTCGGCTTTCCGATTATCTCCTTTGTACCCCAGGGGATTATACCAAGACCAATTAGATACTTCCTCTCCTTCTCAAGCCCGGCACACAGACGAGCAACAGCCCTATGAGCAAAGAGTTTTGTAACACAGGCAAACGCTACCCCTTCCCTTAGTTCAACCACTCTATTTGATCCAAAAAGCTTCATCTTGCCGCGATTCCTGTAAATGTAAACAATAGAGTGGTTGTAAAGAGAATCTTCATAACCCTTATTCAGAGTAACGCTTGCCGCTGATGCTGAAATAACCCTGCCCTTTACAACAGTAAGCCTTTTAACAATCCTGTGTGCAATGGTATTGTAAACAGTAGCATTTGCCGTAGTGGCAAAAATAAGAAAAAAAGCAGCAAAAAGGAGTTTTCTCATCGCTTTAATCCTTTTTCAAGCTGTTTGATACGCTCTTTTGTCTTCGTGTAAAGCTCGGTTACCTCTTTCAACTCCCGTTTTTTCTCTTCAATCAACTCCTTCGGAGCCCTCTCTAAAAACGCCTCGTTGTTCATTTTACTATTCAAAAATGCAAGCGACTTCTCCTGCTTTTTTAATAGTTTATTCAGTCTTGTAAGTTCTTTTTCAACATCGATGTTACCCTCTACGGGCAGATAGATATCGCCGTATATCGTTGATTGAACAAGGCAATTCTCTGTAACCCTGTTTGTTATGACAAGCTCCGACACAGATGCGAGTGCGTGGATGTAGCTTTTGTATGCATGAACAACGGCAAGATGCTGCTCATCCTTAATATCGATGTAAATCTTTATCTTTTTCGCCGGCGGGATGCCGTTCTCGCTTCTCAAGTTTCTGATAGAGCGTATAATGTCTATAACAATCTCCATTGCGGACTCTATATCCTCTGATACATCGCTGCTTTTGTATTCCGGATACGGAGCAATCATTATGGACTCATAGCTGGAGTTTGGTAACTTTTGCCACAACTCTTCGGTAATGAAGGGCACAAACGGATGCAACAGGCGCATGATCTTCTCAAATACCTCAAGCAGGGTGTACTTGATAGCATAGGAGTACTCGTCGTTCATATGCACCTTGCTCATCTCTATGTAGTAATCGCAAAACTCATGCCAGATGAACTGGTATATGGCACTGGCCGCCTCATTGTATTTGTACTCCTCAAGCGCCCCCTCGACCGCTTTTATCGTCTTTGCAAGCCTGGACTTGATCCATATGGAGGCAGGCGAGAGTTTAGCGGGTTTTTCGCTAAAATCACCATTCTGGGTGTTCAACTTTATAAATCGGTATGCATTCCAGATCTTATTCATGAAACGCCTATAGCCTTCAATAATACTCTCCGACAGCTTTATATCCCTGCCCTGGGCTGCAAGTATGGCAAGTGTAAAACGTAAGGAATCAGCTCCGTACTTCTCAACTACATCCATGGGATCTATAACATTTCCCTTCGTTTTGCTCATCTTTTGACCATATTGATCCCTGACAAGCGCATGTATGTAAACATCCTTAAATGGAACATCGCCCATAAAATGCAGACCCATCATCATCATCCTGGCAACCCAGAAGAAGATTATGTCAAATCCCGTTACAAGCAGGCTGGTGGGATAAAAGCGCTTCAGATCGTCTGTCTGTTCGGGCCAACCAAGAGTTGAGAAGGGCCACAACGCCGAGGAAAACCAGGTGTCAAGAACATCTTCGTCCTGCTTCAGGTTGTTGCTTCCGCACCTTGAGCATCTGCCGGGTTTCTCTTCAGATACGGTGTAGGCACCACAATCCATACACTCATAAACCGGTATCCTGTGGCCCCACCAGAGCTGACGGGATATACACCAATCCCGAATATTGTACATCCATTCAAAGTAGGTTTTCTCCCAGTTGGACGGTATAAAGCGCGTTTTGCCGTTCTTGACTGCCTCTATTGCAGGTTCTGCAAGCGGTTTTGTTTTAACAAACCATTGATAGGAAACGTAAGGTTCAATGGTTGTTTTGCATCTGTAACAATGACCAACCGAGTGTTTATGTTGAACCACTTTTTTAATAAAACCTTTGGCTTCAAGTTCCTGCACCATTTTGGCCCTGCATTCGAACCTATCCAGCCCTGCATAGTGGAGAGCCTCTTCAGTCATTCTCCCGTTATCATCTATAGCAACCACTATATCCAGCGAGTGTCGTTTTCCAACCTCAAAATCGTTGGGGTCATGCGCAGGTGTTATTTTGACCACACCAGTACCAAATGTTGGATCAACATACTCATCGGCTATAACAGGTATAGCTTTATTCTTGATCGGCAGCACCACTTCTTTGCCAACGTAATCTTTATACCTTTCATCATCCGGATGAACGGCAACAGCAGTATCACCAAACATCGTTTCGGGCCTTGTTGTGGCTACCACAAGGCCCCCGTCGCCATCCTTAAAGGGATACTCGATGTAATAGAGTTTGCCAGTCTCCTCTGTGTACTCAACCTCAAGATCGCTCAACGCAGTATGGCAGCGCGGACACCAGTTGATTATGTACCTGTCCCTATAGATAAGCCCCTCATTGTAAAGCTGAACAAAGACTCTCCTGACAGCTTTTGATAAACCTTCATCCATCGTAAATCTCAAGCGGGACCAATCACAACTCAAGCCCATACGCTTCATCTGATTTATGATTCTATCACCATAGGTTCGCTTCCACTCCCAAACCTTTTCTATGAAGGCTTCTCTGCCAAGATCCTCTTTCCTCAATCCCTGTTTGGCAAGCTCCTTTTCCACCATGTGCTGTGTGGCTATGCCGGCATGGTCTGTTCCGGGCAACCAGAGCACATTGTATCCTTTCATCCTTTTGTAGCGAACCATTATATCCTGAAGCGTTGAATTTAGAGCATGACCAATATGCAATGCACCGGTAACATTCGGCGGTGGTATCACAATGCTATAAGGTTCTTTTTCATCGCTCTCTTCCGGTTTGAAATACCCCTTCTCTTCCCAGAATCTATACCACTTCTCCTCAAAATCGGGACTGTATTTATCCTCTGCCATCGCTCACCCCTTCTTAAGAATCATAGTTGTATATTTAAACCGTGCTCAAAAGCACGCAGATTTATCTCCAGTACCTTACCAGGCACAACACGCTCAATCGCCTCTTTTATTGTTGAGACATCAACAGGCAAAAAACGACTGATTACACCAAGCATAATGGTGTTTGCAACCCGTGGATTTCCTATTTTGAGTGCATCATCAAGGAACCGCCGCTTTATAAGTTTTTCTATCTTAAGATCCTCTATAGCTTTATCGATGAAGCCCTCATCCAGTTCTTTGTTAATAATGGGCACCAATCTGTCATTCACCACACATACCGCATTCTTCCTGTAGTAGCCAACCCAGCGCAGAAACTCCACCTTCTCTGTGGCTATAACAAAACCAACACCCGCTTTTTTGTCTGTGGGCGAATATACCCTGTCACCAAATCTAACCGAAGCCGAAACAGAGCCACCGCGCTGACTCATACCGTGTATTTCGCTTTTTTTCACATCGTAATCGGCAAGCATAAATGCCTCAGCAACAATATTTGAAACGGTTATTATACCGTCACCGCCAACACCGACAAATAGAATGCTCTCCACTTTTATACTCAAGGCTTTTCCTCCGGTAGAATAATTGCTCCCTCAACAGGGCAGACGTTTTTGCAAACCTCACACCCGGTACAGGTTGTTGCATCAATGATTGCACGGTTATCCTTGAAGCTTATAGATGGACAGGCTATCCTCAAGCACCTTTTACATCCTGTACATTTATCGGTAACCACAAGCGGTTGACCTTTTATCTTTTTGGGCATCAACACGCAGGGTCTTGTAGCCACAATTACACTCAACCCATCATGATCTATCTCGCGATTTATGATCTCTTTTGCGGTGGCATAGTCGTACTGATCTATTTCAAACACACGTTCTATGCCTATTGAACGTGCAAGCTTCGCCACACTTATCGGATCAAACCTCTCACCATCTATAGTGAAACCGCTTCCCGGATCGGGCTGGCCACCTGTCATGGCTGTAATTCTGTTATCAAGCACAATAATTGTCATGTTGGCTTTTGCCACATACGCATCCACGAGAGGCTGTATACCCGTGTGGAAAAAGGTGGAATCACCTATCACGCTGACAACCTTGCTTTCGGTGTTTTGCAGAGCAATACCCAGGCCCATTGAGAGACTTGCACCCATACAAACGGTTGTATGCATGGCAGAAAGCGGTGGTAATGCACCAAGAGTATAACAACCTATGTCACCTGTTATGTAGGCATCCCTGCGAGAATGAAGTATATCAAATACAGGCCTGTGCGGGCATCCAGGACAAAGCGCTGGAGGTCGAGGTGGCAGATCCACATCCTCGAAGTATACCCTGGTTTTCTCATCCCTTATCAGACCTGCTTTCCTTAAGCCCTCCTCCACTATATCCAGATTAAACTCGCCCTCTTCAGGGAAATAACGCTTCCCTTCAACATTTATTCCCGATGCCTTTATCTGCTCTTCCATAAACGGTTCAAGCTCCTCAACCACCACCACCCTATCAAGGTTTGCTACAAACTGTCTGATCTTCTCCATTGGCAGTGGGTTTGAGAAGCCTATCTTCAGGACATGCGCATCCGGCACCACCTCTTTTACGTAGTTATAAGCCATGCTGGAGGTAATAATGCCCCAATTCAGCGAACCCTTTTCCACCTTGTTTATCGGTGTCTCGTTTGAGAACTCGACAAGCCTTCTTTTCTTTTCGATTAAAACCCTGTGTCTTGCTATAGCGTTGGAAGGTATCATCACAAACTTCCTGAAATCCTTGGCAAGTTTGTGTTCTACCTCCACCTTAATAGGTCTTGGGTCATATTGCACCACACCAAGCGAATGGGAAATACGTGTAGTGCTTCTCAACAACACCGGCAGATCAAACTCCTCACTCACCCTGAAGGCATACTGCATGTATGCAATGGCTTCGAACGCATCCGATGGCTCAAGCAGTGCAATGCCGGCAAATTTGGCATAGAACCTGTTGTCCTGCTCATTCTGTGATGAATGCATACCCGGATCGTCTGCACTGACAACAACAAATCCTGCATTAACACCAGTGTAGGCGCTTGTCATCAAAGGATCGGCAGCCACATTCAACCCAACGTGTTTCATCGTGGCAAAGCTTCTTACGCCAGCAATTGCCGCACCGAGAGCCGCCTCGAATCCAGCTTTTTCGTTTGAGGCCCATCGTGCCTGCACACCGTCAAATGCCTTGAAAAACTCCAGGATCTCGCTTGAGGGTGTGCCCGGATAGCCACTTGCGAATCTTGCATGTGCCTTATAGGCACCTATGGCTATAGCCTCATTTCCGCTTACAATTCTCCTGATCGGCTTCAAGGTTATCTCTCCTCTTTCTTGTATGCTATCCTGATAACTGTTTTCATATTACCACGGGGCGTAAAATCGCCAATAACCTCAAGTTGCCTGGGTTTCAGTTTCTCCTTCAATTCATTGAAGATCTCATTGGTTGCATCCTCGTGAGAAATGTACCTGTCTCTAAATTTGTTCAGATAAAGCTTTAGCGATTTGAGCTCTACAACATATCTGTCTGGAATATATCGAATGCGTATGGTGGCAAAGTCCGGATATCCACTTCTTGGACACTTGCAGGTAAACTCAGGAAAATCGATGCTCACCTCGTAGTCGTTTTCTGGATGGTTGTTCTGCCAGACCTCAAGTTCAGCCTGTGCTATCGCCTCTTCTCCGTACTTCAACGCCACTACCTCCTGTGTTACAAACGTATCTTTTTTAACATAACGTCGGCTTAATTACAAGAACATCACCCCGCAACGGAAGCAAGCCATCCAATTACACCCTTTATGGCTAGCCCAACAGCTCTATTGAATGTTTCCATAGCAGCAGGGATCGATGGCGGCGAGAAATGCAACCTTCTGTAGAACAGGTAGGTTGACACAGGCTTTCCCGTAGCGGAGTTAATCAATATAAAGCGAATCCTTACATCGACAAAGCCACCATGCTTAAGCAACCTGAAATAGAAAGACTCAACACTAAACAGCAAGCGATAATCGGTGCTGTAGTATGCATTCGAAAAATTTACAAAGCTAAACAGACCGCTTGAGAAAATGGCTTCCGCAAGGCTCAATTTGATCATGTTGCACGGTGTGTCCATCCAGAACGAATCGGGCAATTCAACAAATATGTGTCTACCCTTAGCCTGATAAACAAGCTTTGAATGAAAACCGACCGGTATACTTACACAGACAAGCTTTATGGATTTTCCCACCGTGAGGGTATGTTTAATATCAAGCGCTGGAGCTATGTTGTACAACCTCTTTGCCGGGAGCGGCTTAAACAGTGTACACGATGATAGGAAAATAAACAAAAAGGCATAGACAATTGTGTGCAAAGGGACACCGTGATCTTTCATCTTGAGCCTCTTGTGCCATTTTCCCTGCCCCGCACAAGCACGGAAGGGTCGTTCTGAATTTCATCGATTAAGCCGTTTAGCTTATCAGCCGTGAGTTTTAATGTATTTACAAGCTCGTTAACGTTTTCAAGCCCATTGCGCGTGAACCTGTCGAGGTTTTTACCGTTTTCATCTATCACCTTATCAGTACGTTTTACCGACTCCTTCAATTGACTAACAAGGGAGTTGGCGTTGTTTATCAGCCCCTCCAACGCAAGGCTGTTCTTCTTCAATAAAGCAACAAAGCTGTTCGTATTTCTGATTAAATCGCTTGTATTGTCAAAGACATCGTCAAGCTTTCTGCGACTAACACTCAGCCCCTTGAGCAGCCTGTCTAAATGCTCAGATGAGTCAAGCAGATGCTTAAGTGTTTCGTTTATATATCTGCTGGTGTTGTCGTTTATCAAACCAGAAAGCTTGGCTACAAGCTTATCGGCGCCCTTCATTAGCTTTGCAGCAAGTACTGATAATCTCTGGAGTGTAGTAGGAACAGTTTTTATAACCGGATACTTGCTATGGGAAACACTTTTTAGAAGCGGCGCATCCTTGCTACCACCTATCAGGTTTACGTATGAGATACCGGTTAAACCGTTGGACGTAATCTTGGCCTTCGTATCGGTCTTGATGGGCAGATCCTTTTCCACTTCGATATAAATCTTGATATACTCCGGATTTTTTGGATCTATCCTAACATCAACAACCCTGCCCACCTTAACACCCTTGTAACGCACATCGGAATCCTTGTGCAACCCATCCACAGAAGATGAGGTAATCACCACATACTCATCGTACTGTTTACCTGTATTTGCCCCCACCAGCCACGCTGCTATGCCAAGACCAGCAAGCGCAAATATCGTCACAAATATGCCGACTAAAGTGTACTTTGCCTTCGGTTCCATTGGTGAAATCTCCTTCCCCTCTCCCCGTGAAAAACCTTTCTTATCCACTCGTCATCAAGATCAATAATATCAAAAGGCTTACCTTCCGCCAAAACTTTTTTATTACCCAGCACGCAAGCCCTATCCGTTAAATTGAAAAAACTATCAAGATCGTGAGTAACCATGAGGACGGTTATACCCAGCTCCCTGTTGAGCTGTCTTATTGTTTTATCGAACTCTTCAGCGCTGACTGGATCCAGTCCGCTTGTTGGCTCATCCAGAAAAAGCAATTGCGGATCAAGAGCCAGAGCACGTGCGAGAGCAGCCTTTTTTCTCATACCACCCGAGAGTTCGCTTGGGTACTGATAGTACACATCCTCATCCAGACCAACAAGGGAAAGCTTGAATCGAACAATCCTATCCTTCAACCATTGAGGCAGCTTCACATTCTCATTCAAAACCGCGGCAATGTTCTCGCCAACAGTTAGGGACGTGAACAGAGATGCAGCCTGAAACATAACACCGCATTGCCTGCGTATGGTGTTTTTCTGGCATTCATCAAGCTGACCAATATTCTCCCCCATAATCTCAATTGTACCGCTAAACTCCTGTAGCATTAATATGCTTCGAAACAGTGTAGACTTTCCTGACCCACTTTTGCCTATTATTGTGTATATCTCACCCTCACGCACCGTTATATTAACGCCGTCCAGCACAACCCTGCTGCCAAATTGTACCCGTAGGTCCCTTACGCGGATTATATCCCTGCCCATCGAAACAACACCGAAAAAATGGCATCTATAACAATAACGGCAAAGATACTATCAACAACACTGACTGTCACGCTCTTACCAATACTCTCCACATTCTTCTGTGTCCTGAAGCCCTTGTAGCAACCAATCAGGGCAATGGTGAATGCAAATACCGGCGCCTTGATCAACCCGGCTGCAAACGTGTTTATCCCCATTGCAGTGTGGAGCCTCATGATGAAGTCATAAAACGAAATACCAAGTGACAGATAGGCAACCAGCATGCCTCCGAGTATACCCATAATATCTGCAAGCACAACCAATAAGGGCAGCGAGATGAGCATGGAAACAATCTTAGGAAACACAAGCACGTCAAAAGGATTTAAACCCATGGTGCGTATAACATCCACCTCTTCTGTAACCTTCATTATACCGATCTGAGCCGTGTAGGAGCTTGCGCTTCGGCCAGCAAGAAGTATTGCTACTATTAATGGACCCAACTCTCGCGAGATTGAGATACTTACAAGGTCAACAATGAAGATATTGGCACCAAACTCCTGAAGTTTAACAGCACTCTGGTAAGCTATGACAATGCCAATAAGAAAGGAAAGGACGGTTATGATCGGTATTGCGTTAACACCCATGCGCTCCATGTCGCTTACTATAGCCTTGAATCTTATCCTCCGTGGATGGAGCAGAACAAGCAGCATATCTGTGAGCACTTCACCAAGGAAACCAAAAAAATAGACAAGTTCAACGACCCTGCTAACAATGGCATAACCAAGCCTGTAAAAGAAACCCTCACCCTTTTTTGTTAGGTCTTTTTCCTTGCCGTGCTTTTTTGTTATTTCAACAATAGAACTCACCCTGTCGCAGCCTATGATTTCTGCATTGTGCTTCTCTGCTAAGTGGAGCAAAAATATGGCAACGGAGGTATCCATCCTCTTTAGATTGGAGAGGTCTATAGTATCGATGCTTCTTTTGCCAACAAGGCGCAAAAGACGTGGCAAATCACGGTATGTGAGTAATCCAGAAAGCTCAAGCCTTGAACCTTTGAGTTCTATCACCGGGCTTTCTCCGAGATTACCCTTTCCAGTTTCTCCATATCCTCTTTCGTACCTACGCAAATCAGCGTGGACCCAGGTTCTATCACATAATCAGCCCTGGGGTTAAAAATCGTATCCTGGTTCTTTGTCATAATGGCTATAATGATGATGTTGTATCTGCTCCGAATGTCCGTATCCCTGATACGTTTGTTGGCGTAGATAGAGTTGCGCGCTATGTAGAATTCGCCCATCTCTATGGTTTTATCTGCCTGCATTATGATAGAAACAAACTCCGCAGTTCTTGGAGAAATAAGCATGCGCGAGATATCGTAACCGCTCGATTGATATGGCGATACGGTTTTTGCCCCCAGCTTGACAAACTTCTTTATGGAATCCTCCGAGTTGGCTCTGGCTATAGCAAGAATCTCCCTATTCTCATCCTTGGCTGTTATCAGGGCATACAGATTATCGGCATCTGAATCCATAACTAGCGCAATACCCTTTGCCTCCTTCACATTGGCTTTTTTAAGGATTTCCTCATCTGTAGCGTTGCCCTTTATCACAAGATAACCGCTGTCCAGAGCTTCCTGAATGCTTTCCTGATCTTCCTCTATAACAACGAAGGGCTTGCGTGCCTTTTCGAGTTCCCTTGCTACAATTCTACCAACCCTACCATAGCCGCAGATGATATAATGGCCCGTAAGTTTGGCTATCTTTTTCTCCATAACACCTCCGAAATTAAGTTTGAGTTTCAGCAATCTATCTGTGAAACCCGTTGTCACAATACCTGTGAGTATGGCGATACTCGATATTCCTATAACCATAAGAAAAGAAGCAACTACCTTGCCGGCAGTTGTAACAGGCGTTACATCACCGTAGCCCACCGTTGTTACCGTTACAATACTCCACCAGAAGGCGTCAAACAGGCTGTTTATGTGCGGATTAACCCTGTGCTCTACCACAAACATCACTATCGAAGCACCGAAAACAAAGAATGCAAAAATCAAAAAGACTGTGGTAAGCTCAAAAGCCTTCTCGTTTATTGCAATTGCCATCTCACGTATGCTTGAGTTGAAACGAGCAATCTTGAATATTCGTGCAAGCAGAACAGCAATTCTATAGGGATATGGCATAAAATCGTAAGGAATCACAGAGAGAATGTCGATAAAGGTTTCAAAAGAAAGAAAGTATCGGGCAATGGCGTTGGATTTCCGTTTTTTACACTCCTCAAGTGTCATAATAAACCGGATTATCATCTCAAAGAGGAAGATAAAGATGGTTATTATTTCAATAAATCGATAAAGGCGCGGAGAGCCTATATTCACCGGTATAGCTTGATCGTAGCCGAGAATGGAGACGATAGAAGCAAGTATGGAAAGCTCCATGAAGGCGTTGAAGTAACGCGCACTGGTGCTGTTACTATAGAAAACCTCTCTTATATCCATGAGAACGTATTATCTTCAGCCTACCGCCTTTGTCAACAGATACTGCGTTTAAAATGCAAATAAACCAATAGAATTTCAAAACTACCCAAAAAGCCCTTTACTTTTATGGAGTTCTGCAAAACGGCAACAAATAGGAACGACAAAAAGAACAGAGAGAGACTTGGAATAAAGTAGATCTACAGGAGAAGGTTACGAGAAGGCGAAATGCTACCCAGAAGATAAAGACTTCTTGCTGGAGCCTGAAGAAAAGGTGACGCATTACGAAGTGACGAAGTGTTTGCGGAATCGTAAGCGTGGGTAGGGTTTGAACAACAAATTGGCTTGTCTGAGAGCACACTCAACCATGCACTCACCCGATCCGCCTGCGGTGGTGGAAAGCGGTGTGATTTGGGTACAGTTTGATTGAAAAGCGGTTCTAACACAAAAAGGACACAAAACACAACCATTCAAACTCAAGCGTTGATAATGGACGTTCATAAAAGCTCTTCAGCAATAAGCTCTGCCTGTTTGAGCACTGTTTCTGTTGCAAGCTGTTGCATATCAGGAGGGTAACCGTACTGCCTTAGCGTTCTTTTTACAATTACCCGTAATCTTGCTCGCGCGCTTTCTCTTATCGTCCAGTCTATAGAAGTGTTTTTTCTTACCCTGTCAA
>CAZIZT010000005.1:0-65413 GCA_964544085.1 uncultured Desulfurellales bacterium | reverse complement strand
AATCTCAACAAGAAGTTCAATTTTTGATTGTAGGGGCGTATTGCAATACGCCCCTACGGGAAAATAATTTATCAATACGCCGTCTTTTATTTTCCAATCATCTGGTAAAGATTCACCAATATCATCTTTTTTAACAAGTTTTATCTTCCCAAGTCCGTATCTTGCATCTCCGCCAATGTAAATTTCATCAGGCAAACTGCTCTGCTGACTTTCTTCAAGTTGAACAATTCCAGCCCAGTAAAGTTGTCTTTCTTTTTCATCTTCGTAGTAATCTGTTTTTACGCCTGGTAAGATTATGTTTAGCTCATGCAAACTTTCATCTATTGCAGTGTTTGTTCGGGAATCTATTGCGGTGGATACAAAAGTATCAACAAACTTTGCTCTGAATTTGTCTTCCGAATAATTGTCAATATAAAATTTACCTTTTTCAAATTTGGGAAATAAAACACCACTCCCATCTTCATTAAAACAGGGATAAAAGCAGGAAATATTTTCAAATAAATTTTGATTAGCAGATAAATTGACCCCGTTACGCAGATTATACGCCTTTGTTAAAGCTCCCCACATTGTCCAGCCGGGAATAAAAATCCGTGTTTCATTAATTACACCGTAACTCCCCGCACCTATGTGAATGGGCTGAACCTGTTTGAAAACAAGCCTATACCATTTTTTAGTTTCACTCACTATACGCACCTTTAACGCTTCTTTTTTGTTCTCTTTTCTTTTCCCTTACCACTTCCACCATGCCAAAACCTTGAGCGTTTCTGCTGCCCAGTCCTGCGTCGAGAGCAAAGCTCAGAAACTCCGGATGTCCGGTGAGCTCAAAGAAGCCACTCCAGCCTTTCACAATTACATAACGTTCGTTGGTGCCGAATCTGACAATTCTTTCTTTGTTTTTTCCAGCAGGCTTTATGTATATGTTGTAAGGGCAGGGCTTTTTAAAAAAAGCCTCCCATTTTTTCTTCATGTTGGCGTTTATCATTTCAGCAAATTCCGGATCGTAAGCTGAGTAATACAGTGTCTTCTTGACACCTTTTTTTTCAAAAGTAGAGTGAACCTCTATTGGTGTTATCGTTTTCACGAGGATTTTTTCTGAATTGATACTTTGTTGTTTCAACACTGAGATAGATATTACATCCACGATATTGTTGTCCAGCCTTAATTTGTTACTACTTATGATTCCGTATGCGAGTTTTTCAAGGATCCAGTTTAGAGGCGAAGCTACAAGAAAGCTAACATTCTTCGGGAAGATAAAGGTTTTTGTTTCTTTTTTGTATTTGCCTTTCTCAAGAATTGATGAGTAGACGAACAGTCTAAAGCTCCTTTTGCCATACGTGTAACCAACTTCGTGTAGCCATTCATCTCTTATCATGGAGTAAATAAGACCTTGTAAAGCTCTATTAAAGCCAGCCTTGAGTACAATGTAATCTTGCCCCACCAGCTCTATTCTAATTCTCATTTATTTACCCATCTTATCGTTTTATTAATTCTCCCATTTATAAACCCCTGTCAAATACTTAACATATATAAAGTAACTTTTCAAGCCTTTTTAAATTAACAATCAATGTCATTTGATCCTATTTGTTGTTGGCAGAGCTGATTATTAATTTGGGAATTTTTAAGTAGGGAAGACGGCTTTGAGGAATTTTTCTATATCGACGTGTCTAATAAATAGGTCCAGTAGGCGGTTAATCTGGGTGTCTCTAAAATCAGAGAAGTTTACTTTGTTTAGCTTTAAGGATTGTTTGGCTGAAATGTGAGTCAAGAAGTGGTGCCTGAATCTATAGCCATCGAATATGCCGTGTAGGTAGGTTCCGGTTATCTTTTTTGAGATAGCGCCATCTAAAATATTTCTCTGTCTGCGGTTTCTTTTTCGAATATTTATTGCAGGTGCTTCAAGGGCAAATGTGTTGCCGACATGGATCTCGTAACCGTTTACCGGGATTTGTTGAGAGGTAAATATGCCTGAGCTTCTGTAAATCCTCTTTGTTTTCATCAGGATCGTATTTGCTTTGAGCAACCCAAGGGCTTCAATATAACCCATGTTTGATTCTACGTGCCACGGGTCGTGTATCTTCCTGCCCAACAACTGATAACCACCACATATTCCAAAAACAGTGCCTCCTTTTTTAGCATAATTTTTTATATAGTGTTCCCAGCCGCTGTTTCTCAGATAGAGCATGTCATCTATCGCATTCTTTGTGCCGGGTAGCAATATTGCATCGAATCCGTCGAGCCTCTGGGGTTTAAAGAGGTATGTCAAATCCACATCCGGTTCGATGGAAAATGGCATAAAATCGGTAAAATTAGACATATGGCGTAGGGCAATTATTCCCAAATTAATTGCAGCGTTTGAAGCGCCTGTGTTCCGCTTGTAGGTTTCTGGTAGAGAGTCTTCGTAGTCAAGCAAGATGTTATCAAAAAAAGGAAGGACACCCAGCACCGGTATGTTGGTTGTTTTCTCGATAAATTCTATGCCATCTTTTAGAAGACCTATATCTCCTCTGAATTTGTTTATTATTATGCCCTTGATCATGCTTTTTTCCTTGTCGGTTAAGCAGGCGATGGTACCGAGAATCTGCGCGAAAACCCCACCTTTGTCGATGTCGGCGACAAGTATGACGTCTGCAGATGCATGCAGCGCAACTTTGAAGTTTACAAAATCCACATTACGCAAATTTACCTCAGCACAGGATCCCGCACCTTCTATAACAACAGCGTCATTCTCTTTCATCAATCTATCCAGCGATTCTCTGGCTATTTCGAAAAAGATCTCCGTATTTTTAAAGTAAGTTTTCGCATTTCTGTTTCCTATGGGTTTCCCAAGCACGACCACCTGTGAGGTGAGGTTGTCTGTTGGTTTAAGCAAAACTGGATTCATATCCACAGTTGGTTCTCTTTTGCAGGCAAAAGCTTGTAATGCTTGAGCCCGTCCTATCTCTCCTCCATCGATTGTAACGTATGAATTGTTGGACATGTTTTGGGCTTTAAATGGCGCTGTGCATATGCCAAGCCCGGTCAATAAACGGCAGATAGCTGTGGCTATAAGGCTTTTTCCAACGTCAGATGCTGTGCCAAAAACTGCAATCGCTTTTGCTTTCATTGGCTATCGTTATAGTTTGTAGGGATTTTTGTGGAAAGAAGAAGGATGGTAGCGGGGGGAGGATTTGAACCTCCGACCTTCGGGTTATGAGCCCGACGAGCTACCGGACTGCTCCACCCCGCGCCAAGCGAATACATTTATAACCTTTTTTGAGTGAATGTCAAGTGTTAATTTGAGAAAGTATCCTTTTTGCAATATGCTCGATATCACCAGAAGCATCAATTGTAAAATGTGCCTTTTCATAACAGGCTTTTCTACTTTGATACAGCTGACGTGCTTTATCTATATCGTTGAACAGTGGTCTATGGTCGAAATTGCTTATGCGTCTTATTATTTCATCGAAATCGAGTTCAAGATGAAACACCCATCCTATGCGCTTAAGCTGCTCCATGTGTCCTGAGTGACATGGCATTCCACCCCCCGTTGCTATAACGCAATCCTCGCAGTAACGTATGTGTGTCAACATGATTGTTTTTTCCAGTCTTCTGAAGTACTGTTCCCCTTTGAGAGCAAATATATCCTTGATGCTCATGCCCGTTTCCTTTTCTATCAGTCTATCGGTGTCAACGTATCTATAGCCGAAGTTCTGCGATATATACCATGCGGTTGAGCTTTTTCCGCTGCCCATGAAGCCAACCAGCACGATATTCATTTTGTTTTTACGTACTCCTTGTATCTTTTTACCCTATCGCTTAATTCCTCAAAGGTGTCGGATCCGAATTTTTCAAGATAACCGTTAAATAACTCATAGGCTACAGCTGCCTTAGCAACAACACTGAGGGCAGGTGTTGCGCACACGTCGCTCCTCTCGAAAGCGGCTCTTTTTGGTTTTTTGCTATCAATATCAACCGAAGATAAGCCAGCAACAAGCGTTGGAATGGGTTTCATATAGGCTCTTGCGATAATATCCTCACCGTTGGACATGCCGCCCTCTATGCCACCAGCCCTGTTTGTTTTCCTGAAGTAGCCTGATTCATCGTAAAATATCTCATCGTGGACTTCTGTTCCTCTCCTGTATGCATTCTCAAATCCATCGCCAATTTCGACGGCTTTGACGGCCTGTATACTCATAAGAGCCATTGCCAATCTTGCATCGAGTCTCCTGTCCCATGAGACGTAGGTGCCAATTCCAACAACCACACCCTTTGCCTTGACCTCAACGCATCCACCGAGTGAATCTCCGGCAAGTTTTGCCTTTTCTATCTCAGCAATCATGCTATAGGTAGCATCTTCGTCGGGGCAAAAAACAGGAGAAGACAGTATTTTGCTCTCCAGATCATCCCAGTTGCTTGGTATCCTGTTTGCCTTTACGGTACCTATGGATCTTACGTAAGAAACAATTCTGACACCGAGTTCTCTTAAAGCATACTCACACAATGACCCTACAGCCACTCTGATTGCTGTTTGTCTTGCGCTTGATCTTTCAAGCACATCTCGCATGTCGCTTCGGTCATACTTTATATACCCAGCAAGATCCGCATGGCCTGGCCTTGGAGAGGATACCCGCTTTTGTGCTGTTTTGTCGCCATCAACGCTCATAATATCCTTCCAGTTTACAAAATCTCGGTTTTTGATGAGCATTGTTATAGGTGATCCAAGCGTCTCAGAAAATCTCACACCTGTTAAGATCTCCACTCTGTCTTTTTCTATCTTTTGTCTTCCACCTCTGCCGTACCCGGACTGCCTTAGCTGAAGGTTTCTATTGATGTAGTCAATATCTATCTTTAATCCTGCAGGAAAGCCCTCAATAATTGCTACAAGTGCCTTACCGTGTGACTCACCCGCATCTAATACTCTGAGCATCTACTCATTCCCCTCATCGTTTTTTCTATAGAATTCATTCATTTGTTTAATCTTTCTATCCACGAGATAATGAAAAGTTCCTCTCTCGAACCCCTTTTTTGTTCGCTTTCCGGCTTTCATACCGCTGAAGAGTTCAATAGCCTCATCTATGTGTTCTATGGTGTATATGGAGAAATCACCTTTCTTTACAGCATTAAGAACGTCATCGCGAAGAACGAGGTTTCGCGTATTTTTGTGGGGGATGACAACGCCGCTACCCTTGAGGTTACCGGTCAGCTTGCATATATCGTAGAAACCCTCAATTTTTTCGTTAACTCCTCCTATGGGTTGAACTTCACCATTTTGATTCATGGAACCGGTGACGGCAAGGTTTTGCTTAATCTCCACACCAGCAAGTGATGAAAGTAGTGCCACCGTTTCAGCAACGGATGCGCTATCACCTTCGATGTAGGAGTAGGATTGCTCAAATGAAATGGTGGCTGAAAAACCGAGTGGCTTGTTGAAACCGTACATCGAACCAAGATAACCTGCTATGATCATGGATGCTTTATCGAATATTTTGCCAGATAGTTTGGACTCACGTTCGATGTTAATGATACCCTCCTTGCCGAGGAATGTCTTTACTGTAATTTTGTTTGGTCTGCCAAACGAAAAATCTCCAAGGTCAATAACCGAGAGTCCGTTAATTTCACCTATCTTCTTGCCTTTTAAATCGATTATTATCTGACCAGTCTCTATCATTTCATATATCTTCTCACGCCATAGATCGCGCAGGAATTGCCTCTGTTTGATTATGAGTTCTACATCCTTTTGCTGTATGTAATTGCCCTGTGTGTTTCTGTCTGCTTCTTTTACTATGTCTGTTATGTCATCATGATATGCCCAGAGCTTCTCTTTATCATCACTTAAGCGTGCGGCATATTTAAGTAGTGAGACAATAGCACCTTTGTCGGGAAACTTTAGATTATTTTCTTTGCAGTATGCCATGATCTTTGCGGCAAAGGCTCTCACATTATCCTTTGTTTTTGGAACTGCATGGTTGTAATTGGTTTTCAGTTTGAATAGTTTCTGGAAATCATCGTCGTAGTAGAATAGCAGATCATACAAATACTCGGGGCCAACCATAACTACGTTAACCTGTAGCTCTATTGGTTCGGGCTTTAATGTCTCTGAGGCTATTATTCCGTATTTCTCGCTCCACTCTTCGATTGTGCTCTTCTTTGCAAGCAATGATTTCTTGAGAGTATCCCATACACCCGGGCTGGTGAGCACACTGAAGGCGTCAAGTATCAAATAGCCACCATTTGCTTTGTGAATGCTCCCTGCAACTATATGTGTAAAATCGGTTATAAATGCACCAAGATAAGCCTGCTTTTCAATCTTACCGAATACATTGTAGTAAGTTGGATTTTCCTCGTAAATTACAGGAATACCTTTGGTTTCTTCATTGTCAACAAACACATTTACCTTGTACTCCACATAGCGGTTCTGTAGCTGCAAAAAGGGGAAGGGCTGGTTCTTTTGAGGCAGAAAAATGGCGATGTTATTCAGGGTGTACTCTTCAACCTGATCCAGATACGATTCAACATCGTGCAATCCCTTGAATTGCGCCTTTATTTCATCGATCTTCTGACTTACGATTAACAACCCCATCTCATCGTTAATTTTTTTAATCCTATCGAGTTTTTCCTTCTCCAGCTCTTTGCTTTTTCGGAGAAACTCGTTTATATGCTCTTCTAACTTTCTACGTTTCTCCTCAATGCTTTTTTTGAGCTCATCTGAGAGACTTGCAAACTCCCTTTCCGATATGGCTTTGCCTGCCACTATAGGCAGAATGGATATACCCATCTGGGAAAATTTGAGCACAAAATCCATCTCATTCGCTGTTTTCTGTATCTCCTCGTAGAGCTCTTTTTGTTTTTTTTCGTAGTATTTCACCACATCCTGGATACGCTTTTCGTATTCCTTGCTTTCGAAGAGATCCGGTACGCTTTTTTTGAGATAGTTAACAAGCTCATCCATGAGCTTTGCAAGTTTTTTGCCTTTGCCGGATGGTAATTTCAGAACCTTTGGCATTTTAGGATTCTTGAAGTTGTTGACGTAGCAAAAGTCATAGATATCCCCTTTGCCGTTGCCTGAGGCTTCTTTTATCATGCGTCTCACAGTCTCTTTCTGGGCTGGAGATAAGTTTCCACAGATAAACATGTTGTAGTCGTTGGTGCGTATCGATGTGAGTTTTGTGATTGCCACTTCGATGCGTTTTTGATCTATTAGTCCGGGATCTTTGTCTTCTATATCGTCAAGATTGACCCTTATATCCCACTTTAAATCTCTGTACTTGAGCTGCTTTATAGCCATTTATCTCTCCCTGCTAATTTTTTTAAGTATAAGCTCGACAATACGGTCAAACTCTTCTTTTGCCGGGTTGATGTTGCTACCGTTTGGTAAAACGAGGCGAGAGCCGGGTGAGTTGTCCTTCAAGAACCGCACGATCTCTGTTACATGTTCCCTTGTATGAACATCGCATGAGATAATAGAGCGTTCACTTGAGAATTCCACGAACCATTCGATGTAGTCGAGATTTCTGTTAGTCAACAGTTCTTTGAAATTCCATCTGTGCTTTTTTTCGATGATAATGTCGATTGAGTACATACAAACCCCCGCACATCATTCCTTTAAGTTAAGTATCATACTTGATGTGGGGAAAAAAATCAATTTTGCAGCAGATGAGCAGGGAATTAACTTTAATTTAGTTATATCCACCTGTATTTTTCTTGAAATCGAATCTGAATTTCTGTATAAAAATTACATGCGAGTGCTTATCATTCTGACCGGCTTCGTTGTTTTTCTTCTCTTAAGCTCCAATAGCTCGTGGTCTGCTTACTACTCCGTGAAAAAAGGCGATTCTCTAATTCTCATTAGTAAGAAACTTGGCGTTAAACCCTACGTTATCAAGGCGCTAAATCCACATGTCAACTGGCGTAGAATCAGGCCTGGCCAGAAGATAGTCGTTCCAGACAGTCATGGAACAGTAAAGTATACAATCAAAAAAGGTGATACACTTATCGGTATAGCGAAAAGGTTCAAGATTTCGTATCGATTAATTAAGGCATACAATCCACATGTCAACTGGCGTAGAGTCAGGCCTGGCCAGACCATTCTGCTGCCGCTTAAACACAGACGAAGAATCGCTTTTAAGGGCAAAAAACAAAAAGAAGCTTCTGTGAAGGGTAGCCTTAAAAAGACACATTTAAGCCCTTCCGTTAGCAGCCAACCAAAAACCCTTGTTAGCAAATCCCGGAATGCCGGTAATATTCCCCTTAGTTCAATAGAAGAGTTCAAGCAGCTTAACCCAGACATAGATTGGTCGAAAATTGAAAATAGTGCTGTGTTGAACAGGTTTTCATCGCGCCAGAAAACACAACCGGTGGAAAAACAGTTGTTGAAGGGTCTGGTTGTCTCATCATGTTCTGTAAGCAAGGCTCCCAGAAAGAAGCAGACCGCTGAAGCCAGAAATGAGCGCCTGATGAAAAAGATCTTCAAAAACAGAAAGAAATTGAAGCCCGGCGAGGTCGGGGATGGTTTCTACGTTGTTGCAAGGGGCGATACGTTGAGTTCTATAGCACGACGCTTTGGCCTTTCTTTGAAAGAGATAGAGGAGCTCAACCCCGGCAAACGTCGTTTTATAAGACCCGGGGATATCATTGTGCTTCCCGGTAAACTCACCCAGAAAATAATGATTTCGAGAAGGGAGGGGCTTTACATTCCCATAAAGTACCTTCTCTACTCAGAGCCTTACCGCGTGAAGCGCGGTGATAACCTGTGGAAGCTGGCGAGGAAGTTTCACACGCGTATTTACATGATAAAAATGTTGAACAACTTAAACAGCAACCGACTGAGGGTAGGGCAAATTATCTTTGTTCCTGAAAAGAATCTTCCTGGCATGGATAGACTGAAGCTTGAATACTCCATTCTTCAGGAGAAAAGAAGAGCGCTTGTAAGCTATGCTGAGCGATTCATAGGTAGACCCTACAAATTCGGTGGTGATAGCCTGTTGCATGGAATAGATTGCTCGGCTTTTGTTCAAAAGATTTTCGGCAAATTCCACATATATCTTCCAAGAACAGCCGAGGAGCAGTATAGAACAGCCGGTGTTTTTGTGCCGCTGAGCCAGATCAGGGTGGGCGATCTTCTGTTCTTCCACACCATGAATTATGCAAAAGTCACTCACGTGGGCATCTATGTGGGCCACGACCGCTTCATTCATGCAGCGGGCAGAAGAAGCGGCATAAAGATCTCTCGTTTGAACAGCTATTACAGGAAAAGGCTTGTTGCTGTGAAGCGCGTGCTTAACTTGAACAACAAATATGCTTATAATCGGCATAGATCCCGGTAGCACTCTCACCGCCTGTGGCTTTATCGAAACAGAACAGAAAGAAATCTTCTACGACTATAAAAAATTGGACAACAAAAAGAGCCATGATGAACGTGTGTACGATGTTTATCTCTATATCAAGCGACTGCTGGAGAAGTATCCCGTAACCGATGTGGCGCTTGAGGGATCATTTTACTCTGTCAATATTCAATCAGCGCTGCTGCTTGCACAGGTGAGAGCTGCAATTGTTGTTGCAGCAATGGATATGGGATTCAGGGTTCACCAGTATCTACCAAAGCAGATAAAGCAGGCTGTTTGCGGTTATGGAAATGCCTCCAAGGAGCAGATCCGTTTTATTGTGGAAAAAACACTTGGCATAAAGCTTGATAATGCACCGTTGGATGTTTCTGATGCGTTAGCTGTTGCCCTTACGCATTTTTACACTATCAGATGAGCCCTTCGTTGCAAGCATACCGCACGCAGCTTTTATCGATGACCCTTTTGAATCCCTGATCGTCACGAACATGCCTTTCTTTCTCAGATAATCTGCAAATTCTTCTATTCGTTGTTCAGGCGTTGGCTGGAGACTTTCATCGATAGAGTCGTGTCTGTTGAGAGGGATGATGTTGAGTTTGCTTTTGAAGTTTGACAACAGCTTTAATAGTGCTTTTCTGTCCTGATTTGTGTCGTTAATGCCGTCGATCATCACATATTCAAATGTTATTCGTTTTCTGCGTGGTATAGGGAAGTCCTTAAGCTCTTTTAAAATCTCACCGAGGGGGTATTTTTTGTTTATGGGCATCAGCAGGCTTCTTTTTTCATCAATGGCGCTGTGTAGTGACAGCGCCATATTGATATGCGGCATATCCTTTTTCAGTCGCCTTAAGGCTGGTGTTATGCCACAGGTTGAAAGCGTTATGCGTCGTTTTGAGATATTTGCTCCCTCTGGATTCGTCAGAATTTTCAGTGATTTAATAACATTTTCATAGTTGTCGAGTGGCTCACCCATGCCCATATAGACAATGTTGGGTGTTTTGATGTTGCATAGATCCATAATCTGATAAACCTGCAACACAATCTCGGATGTTCTCAGATTTCGTTTGAACCCCATCTGTCCGGTTGCACAAAATCTACAGCGCATCCTGCAGCCTACCTGGGTTGAAACACATATGGTTTTTTTGCCGTCTCGCATGGGTATGAGCACGGATTCTATTCTATTTGAATCATCCAGTTCAAAAAGGAATTTCCTTGTACCATCTTCTGCATCTACCTCGTTGACCAATTTGAGTCTTGGTATCGAAAACAACTCCGCCAATTGTTCTCTGATCCCTTTTTTGAGAACGCTGATTTTTTCAAAGCTCTCTACGTGGTGGCGATGGATAAACAGGAATATCTGACGTGCACGGTAGGGTTCAAGTCCCAGTTGAACTATCTGTTGTGTTAGCTCTTCCAGAGTGAGATCGACTATATCAATCATACAGGAAACATCGCACCTTTTTGTGTTTACCAAGCTCGATTAGCTGTGGTGTCTCTTTCTTGCATTTCTCTGTTCTGGATGGACACTGTTCATAAAAGAAGCACCCGCTGTGTTTTTTTCTTATTGGTTTTCCGGTGCCTTTGAGTAGTGAGATGGTGTATGGGTGTAACGGTTTCTCTTGTACGTCATATTCTTCAACAATACTTCCGCCATGCATCACATAGATCCTGTCTGAAATAAAGTTGGCAAGGCTCAGGTCGTGCGAGATGAATACATAGGCGTAACGTTTGCTGGCATTTAGATCGCAGAGTAGATTCATGATTTTTGCTTGTGTTGATACATCCAGGGCACTTGTAGCTTCATCAAGGATTATATATGTTGGATCTGACAGAATAGCGCGTGCAATGGCTATTCTCTGCTGTTCTCCGCCACTTAGTTGGGATGGATACTTCTGGAGCAGCTCAGGCCGAATGTTGAGGTTTGCAGTTACCTCCATGATCCTCTGCATAGAGGCACCTGTTTCTTTAAGTGTATTAACAACCCGGAAGAGGGGATCGAGAGAGGTGCCGGGATCCTGAAACACTGCAGCTATGTATTTTCTCAATTTTCTTAGGTTTTTCTTTGTAGCTGTGGTGTTTTCAATCTCGACCAGACCGTCGGTTGGTAGCTCTATGAGGCTTAAGATCCGTCCAAGTGTGGTTTTTCCGGCACCTGACTCACCGATAATCCCTACATGCTCACCCGGGTTTATCTCAACACTAATGCCTTTTAGTGCCCAGAAATCGCTTTTAGCAAAAAAACCGCCTTTTCTGTATTTTTTGGAAACGTTCTGCAGACGTATCACTTAGTCTTTTTTGCCAAGCACTGTGTCTATTTTGTCCTTTAACACATCCGGCGTGAATGGTTTAACGATGTAATTGTTCACACCGGCTTTTAGAGCCGTGATTATGTCTTCCTTTGCCGCCTCAGTTGTTACCATTATGATAGGTACGTCATCGAATTTACTGTTAGACCTTATGTGTTTTACGAATGTCAAACCGTCCATGACTGGCATGTTCCAGTCTGTGATAATTAAATCAACATCGGTATTTTGAAGGATCTCGAGAGCCTCTTTGCCGTCACCGGCTTCGAGCACCTCATCACCGTAGCCGATCCTCTTTAAAGTGTTTTTTATGATCCTTCTCATTGTGGAGGAGTCGTCAACCGTTATTATTCTCATACCTTACCACTCCTTGAAAAATTTTTATTCTCCGTTTGCCGGCCTTAGGGCTACCTGAATGGCAAACATTCCAGCTTCTGATTCGAAAGGTATCACTATGCTTGGGGTTCCCTTGGGTGCAACTATTGTGTGGTTTTTGCCAACAACCACGTTTGGTGTGGATATTTTCAGTTTTATTCCTTTCTCCGAGAATATCTTTTTTGCACGTCCTGCCACCATGTTAGTAAGCTCGCCAATGGCGTCAGTAGTGTCGCTGTCTATACCAATTACCTCCTCACCAATAAAGTTGCTTACAACGGTGATAGCGGTTTTTTTTGGGAAGGATAAGGCAATCGAACCTACAGCTTCACCGGTAATACCAATTATACCGCTAACATCGTAGGCAACTGTACTGTTCTCCTTAAGCTGAAGTTTACCTCTCTTTGGTTGTATCATTGCTACCGTTTCAAGTATCTCTTCCGTTGCCTCAATAAATGGATTGATCCACTCAACACTCAGTTTAGCCATACCCTACCTCTCTAATTGAAGATTTTTTGCGACAGCTTTCGTAAATTCGTCTGCAATGAATTTTGTGCAGAAATCATCAACGCCTACCTCTTTTGCCTTTTGCAGGTTGGCGTTGCCCGATAGGGAAGTATTCATCACCACCGGGATATGCCTGAATCGCTCATCGTTTTTGATGAGCTTTGTCAGCCTGTACCCATCCATATTGGGCATCTCAACATCCGTTATGATTATGTCAACGGCTTTGCTAATATCGCCGTTGGTCTCCTCGTAGAGTTTGTTTAGCGTATCCCACGCCTCCTGACCATCGGTTGTTTCTATGATTTTCTCGGCGAGTGGAGCAACTGCCTGCTTGATGATCTTTCTTGCTGTAGTAGAGTCGTCAGCTATGAGGATCTTTGCTTTCTTTTTGCCTTCACTTATACGCTCAGCTGTCTCCTGTATGCGTTTTACATCCTCCTCGGAGAAGATGCCCAGCTCTTCGCAGATGCTCTCAAAGTCGAGGATTATCATCACATGCTCTTCATCCAGATTGATTGTTCCGATAATCTTGTTGCCGTACTGGTGCCTGAGAACCTCACTTGGAGGCTTGACAAATCGCCAGGATACCCTTCTTATGCGTTTTGCATCGTGTACTATAAAACCTACCGTTATATTGTTGAATATCGTTATGATGACTTTCTTTGTTTTGATATCCTTTGGTTCTTTAATATTCAACCAGCGAGCAAGACTTACAATGGGTATTACTTCACCTCGCAGGTTGTAGATACCTTCAATAAGCGAATTTTTGGATGGTATGCGAATAAGATTAGGATATTTGATGATTTCCTTGACCTTTGCTATGTTTATGCCGTAGATGCCTTCATAGATCGTGCCATCTTCTTTCTCTTCGTACATTCTGAAATCCACCAGTTCCATCTGGTTGGTGCCGACACGTAATATATCGATCTTGTCTTCCATGGCTACTCCCTCACCGTTTTTACTTTTAACTGTTTAGTCCGCCACCTTCCTTGAGCAGGGCGTCAATGTTGAGTAGCGTCATGATTTTATCTTCCATTTTACCTACGCCCCTTACATACTTCTCGATAGTTTTTGGTATATTTGGGGGTGGTGGTTCTATATTTTTCTTTTCTATGTAGTAAACACGCTCTATCTTATCCACGATAAACCCAACCGTATACTCATCCATGTGCGTTACAATAATACGTGTTTCTGGATCCACTGGCTTATCCTCAAGTCCGAATTTCAACCTGAGGTTGACGATGGGTATTATTTTACCTCTAAGATTGATGACACCCATTACGAAGGGTTTTGTGTTGGGCACGTAAGTGTAATCCACAGGTTTGATTATCTCCTCAACGTTCAGGATGTCTATGCCGAATAACTCCCCGCTCAAAATAAATCCCACCACCTGATCGAACTCATCCTTCAGTATAAGAGCGTCGGATTTCTTCTTCTTTTTTACTATCTCTTCCTCGTATTCTTCGGCAAGGGCAAGGCTTTTATCAAAAAGATCCACATCTTCTTTCATGGTTCACTCTCCTTTAAGCGACCTTTTTTGACAGAATCTCGATAACGCTGTCGATGCTTTTTATGTCGATCGGCGTAAATATTACATGATTGATATGCGCTTCCTTGAGTTTCTCTCTATCGAATGTGCCATCGGTAGAGACACCCACGATTGTCACATCCTTATATGCTGGAAAATCCCTCACCGCTTTTGCAAAGTTGTATCCATCGTTAATCGGTATATCCAGATCTACAAAGATTACGTCAAATAGATTTTCAAGTACCCTGTCGATGCCTTCCTTATCGGTGCTTGCCTCAACTATGTCAAAATCGCCCTCCTGCAGGAAATGTCTGATCTGGTTTTTGACATCATCGTGGGCTGAAACCACCAGACACTGGTATCTCTCTTTCTTAGCTGCTTTTTCAGCAAAGTGATCCTCTATGTTAGTGGTTACGTTGGATGCTTCGCTGGCGATTGAGGGTATATCCAGTATCAACGTGACCGATCCATCGCCCATGATTGTGGCGCCCGAAATCGATTTTATGTTGGTGAGATAGTTACCCAGCGATTTAATAACAATCTCTTCCCTGCCAATGAGCTTGTCAACCACCAGGCCAAGCTTCTTCTCGGCTACAGCTACCACAACGACATATATCTCCTTGCTGTTTATGGCTTTTTTGTTTTTTCCTATGCCGAGTGCATCACCAAGGTATACAAGTGGTATGATGGTATCTCTTAACCGCAACACATCCCTGTGTTCTACTTTTTTAATGTCATCTTTTGTTATTTTAACAGTCTCTACAACGCTAACAAGCGGTATTGCAAAGAATTCCTTTGTAACTTTTACAAGCAGAGCCTGAATAATTGCAAGCGTCAATGGTATCTTCAGGATTATTGTTGTTCCTTTGTTGGGTTCGGATTGGACCTCTATGGTGCCATTAAGTTTCTCTATGTTTGTTTTGACAACATCCATTCCGACGCCTCTGCCGGAGATGTTGCTAACCTTCTCTGCCGTAGAGAAGCCAGGCTTAAAGATTAGTGCCAGTGCTTCGTCTCTGCTCATCTGTTTTGCTTCGGTTTCGGATATCAAGCCTTTTTCCAGTGCTTTCTGTTTTAGTTTCTCAGGGTCGATGCCCCTACCGTCATCCATCGTTTTTATGATAATGTAGTTTCCTTCATGGTAGGCGGACAGGACAATCCTGCCCTTTGGCGGCTTGCCCAGTTTGATCCTTTCCTCTTTGGGTTCTATGCCGTGATCAATAGCGTTTCTTATAATGTGAACAAGCGGGTCGTTAATCTCTTCAACAACGCTCTTATCCAGTTCTGTCTCGGCACCCTCTATAATCAGCTCAACTTCTTTGTTTAGCTCTTTTGCTATATCCCTGACAACACGCGGGAACTTGTTGAACACCTTGCCAACCTGCACCATTCTTGTTTTCATTACACCCATCTGCAGGTCGGTAGTGACAAGTGTGATTTGAGAAGCTACACCGGATAGCTCCTCGACAATATCGTCACCTTCAAATTTCTCCTCAGCTTTTTGAGCTACACTGACCAGTCTGTTTTTGCCAAGCACCAGCTCCCCAACAAGGTTCATCAGGTCGTCAAGTCTTTTTACATCAACCCTGATTGTTTGCTCCACGACCGGCTTGCTTTTCTTTACAGTAGGTTGCTGCTTTTGTGTGGGTTGTGGTGTTGTAGCCTCTTCCTTAGCCTGCTCTTGTTGCTCTTGTTGCTGCTGTTGCTGCTGTTGTAGCTTTTTCTGTTGTCTTCTGCGTCTGTCTTCCTCCATTCGCTGCATCAGGAGTCGCTGGATTTCGGCTTCTATTTCTTCATCACTTTTCTTTTTTTCCTTCTGCTGAGCTTCTTCTGTGACCTCTTCCTGCTTTGCTTCGGCTTTTTCTTCCTCTTTTATCTCTTCCTGCTGTGCCTTGATGAGCTCCTCTTCAGAGATTTCTTGTTCTGAAGGCTGGTCGCTTTTCAGAAATTTGTCGAGCATGCGCAGATTGTCTTCTATGTCAACGCTTTCAGGGTCTCCTTGCGATTTGATGATATCAATTATCTCCTTTGCCTTATCCACACCCGCCAGGATGGCGTCCATCATTTCACTATTTAGGGTAATCTCGAATTTTCTCAGCTTATTCAGGACGTCTTCCAGCCTGTGTGTGAGTGTGGTTAGCTTCTCAAAGCCCAGAAAGCTCGCAGAGCCTTTTATTGTGTGGAATGCCCTGAATATCTTGTTCAGTAAATCCGCATCGGTGCTTTCGTTTTCTAACCTTACGAGATCTTCGTCAAGTTCCTCCAGTAGTTCGTCTGCCTCAACCAGAAAATCCTGTACAATCTCGTCCATTTCACCGATATTATCAGCCATTCCTACCCCCTTTTTCTTGGTTACCTGTACTCTTCCACACCTTAATAAATACCCTTATGAGCTCCTGAGCTGAGCGTGCAAGAGCGCCAATCTCGTCGTTTCTTTCCACCGGCATTCCACCGATCTCTTTTGCTTCCATTGCCTCATCCAGCGCCAACCTGATTCTGTTGATAGCTCCAGAGAACCTGCCCGCTGCAAACATAGCCACAAGAATAGCGGCAATTATTGCCAGTGCATTTACAAGGCTCAGCAGAGAGATGGCATATATCACTCTGCGTTTTATATCCGTTTCCAGTCTACTGATAGGGGCACTTAAAGCCTCGTATGGAAGGGTTAAACCAAGCCCCCATCCCAACTGTTTAATATATGTGTAAGCTGCGATTTTGTCAATATTTCTGAAGGTATAGGCTATTATTTCAGCGGATTTTATGCCTGCTGATTGCCGTTTTTCAATTTTTGCTACCTTGAACAGATTTATATGATCCTTCAATGTGATTTCTGGATGATTCTTTGTGGCAGGTGCGTAGATTATAAAACCATCACGATTAACAAGCCACAGGCATCTCTGGGAGTAGGGCTCGGGTTGAGCCTCCTTGATCAGCGAGTAGATTTCGTAGGGTCTAAAGTCGAAGTAGATATAAAGGGGTTTCTTTGATGCATTGTGTGTTAAGTAGACGAATGAGTATGAGACGCTGCCGTCATTGTTGATATGGAAGTTTATAAAAACCACCTTTCGCGTTGTAGATTGAATGATTTTCATGTTTTTCTTTAGGAACTTTACAGCGGAAAGGGTCTCGATATAGCCAGGAAAGTGGCAGACGATTTTGAGATTATCATCTATGATAAGGATTTTTCTAATGTCAAGCGACTCGTTCATCTCCTCGAAAATGTCTGATATTATCCCCTCTGAGGGTTTTTCATTTCTCAGACGCTTATCTATTAGTTTTCCAAACAGAAATACGAGGCTTCTACGCTCATTCATGGCTTCCTTCAGGAGTTTTGAGTAGAATTCGACGCCGTTTACCAGACTCGAGCGGAAATTTACGGCTATTCTCTGACTCGCTTTAGAGACGATATAGGATTTAAACGAAAGCATAGTGGCTATCGTAATTATGGTGAATACCATTGCCGTAACAAGCACCACAAGCGTTGTATAAACGATGATTTTTTTTGAAATGCTATTGAGACCGATTCTCACCTAAAGCAACTCTCTTCGCAGGATATTGCGCTTTTCGATAGGCAGAACCACCCTGACAGTGGTGCCTTCTCCCTTTTGCGATTCTATGTGTATAGTTCCACCGTACCCTTCCACTATGAACCTTGCCAGAGAGAGTCCTATGCCCATGTTACTTGGCTTTGTGGAGTAAAATGGAATCATCACAAGCGGGAGCTTATCCTTATCAATTCCAGGACCATTGTCCTTTATAGATATGACGGCGTTGTTGCCTTCTTTGGTGAGGTGTATCTCTATCTTGCCACCCGTTTCCTGAAGCACATCAATGGCATTCTTAACGATCTCTTCAAAGACAAAGCGCAGGTGCAATGAGTCGGCATACAGCTCTACATCCTCATCAACGGCAAGCTCAATCTCAATCTCTTCGGTTGATAGGTCGTACTTGAGATTCCACAGCACTTCGGCAAGAGAGACACGTTTGAGTGAAGTGGGTAGGGCACCAGTTACAACCTCGATGTTTGCGATTATGTTGAGTATACGATAGAGGCTCCTTTCAACAATATCCAGGTAGTTTTTCAAGCTGTCGTAGGAATCTTTTGGGAGCTTCTCTCTTATTCTTTTCAGCATTCCACCGGCTGACATGATCGGATTTCTAATGGAGTGCGCCAGTCCCTCTGACATGTATTTCAATAGGTTTGCATAGTTTTCATCGTTTATGTTTATCGTGTGTGATTTTGTCTTTTCCAGATCAAATATCTCGTAGACCAGCTGGTTGTCATGCTCAAATACATGCAGCCAGCAAAAGACAATTGTACCATCAGATGAAAGAAATCGCATGTAGTTGCTGTATGAGCCACTTTCCTTAACAACCTTGATGAGGTTTTTGTAGAAGATATTTTGATCATCCTTTTTGAATATGGTAAGTATGTTCTGACCTTTATTTAAGCCGAATCTTTTGAGAAACGAAGCGTTAACATAGGTTAGAGTTCCATCTTCTTTTGCAATAGCTATGTATTCGGAGAGCTTGTCAACTATATCCGTCACAATGCCTCCTTTCGTTTTTCTTTATTTTACAGTAACGAGCTTTTTTAGTCAAAAACTCTATCAAAAATCCTGTCCATGTTGCGGATGTAGTAGTGTGGATTGAAACAATCCTCTATCTGATCCTTGTCGAGGTATTTGTGGATAAACCCATCGTTTTCAACCAGATGCTTGAAGTTCTTCTGGCCTTCCCAGGCATCCATGGCAAGGCGTTGCACGTTTCTATATGCCTCAATCTTATCAGCCCCATTTTCTACAAGCCTGAGCATCAATCTCTGAGAATAGATGAGTCCGCCTGTCAGGTTGAGGTTCTCGAGCATCTTCTCGGGATAAACCGTTAGGTTCTTCAGTACACCGTTCAACCGGTACAGCATAAAGTCTATGGCTATGCTTGAGTCTGGCAGGATTATGCGTTCGTTGGATGAGTGGCTTATATCCCTTTCGTGCCATAAAGCCACATTCTCAAGCGCCACAGCGGCATTGCCTCGTATCAGACGTGCAAGACCGCATAGATTCTCGCTCAAAACCGGATTCCTCTTGTGTGGCATAGATGAGGAACCCGCTTGACCCTTGTGGAAAAACTCCTCGGCTTCTCTGACCTCTGTCCGTTGATAGTGTCTGATCTGTGTGGCAACCTTCTCAATGCTTGAGGCAATTATGGCAAGTGTAGTCAAATACTGGGCATACCTGTCCCTCTGGATTATCTGATTGGAGATGCGTGCGTGTTTTAAACCTAATAGTCTGCATGCTATCTCCTCTACCTCAGGCTCGACATTTGCAAAGGTTCCCATAGAGCCTGAAATTTTCCCGTATGAAACAACTTCTTTTGCCTCTTCCATCCTTTTCAGGTTTCTTTTGAACTCGTCGTACCATAACGCAAGGACAAATCCAAAGCTTATTGGTTCACCATGGACACCGTGCGATCTGCCGATCATAAGCGTATTTTTGTGCTCCATTGCTCTTGCTTTCAATGTTTCAAGCAGCTCTTTGATGTCGTCAATAATTATCTGACTGGACCTTTTTAAGGCTATAGCCATTGCTGTATCAATCGTGTCGGAGGAGGTAATGCCAAAATGGAGATAATCCCCCTCAGCCCCCAGATACTCCTTGACATTTTCAAGAAAAGCCACCACATCGTGCCTTGTTCTTTGCTCAATCTCGTTTATTCGTTTTATGTCGAATCGCGCTTTCTTTTCAATCTTTTCGGCGGTTCCCTTCGGTATTTTTCCTACTGTTTCCCATGCCTTTGCAACGGCTATTTCCACTTCCAGCCAGCGCTTAAACTTGGCCTCTTCGGTCCATATAGCACCCATCTGTTTGCGTGTATAGCGTTCTATCATTCTATCACCTCTAACGTATAGTCTTCGGCATTGCACCCATCCTTGATTTTGTAGATAATTCTGCCGTCCATATCACCTATGCGTTGCTTGAAATGTTCGATAACGTGTGCCGTTGCTGTCAGTTTGAATCGTTTGTGGTTGGAATACCTTATCTGCTCGTAGATCTCTGAGCAAATAAGCGGTGCTCCTTTAACCAATCCACTGTTGGAGCACCACTCACACTTTTCAAACATCTTGTCGAATATATCGTTGTCATTTTTTCTCCTTGAGATTTCCACGAGTCCAAACGGACTTATCTTGCTTACGTGGGTCTCGCGTCTGTTCTTTGCAGCCAGCTCCTCAAGGATCGCTTCAAGTTGTCTTTTGTGCTCTTCGTTTTCCATATCAATGAAGTCAACCACTATTATGCCGCCCATATCCCGCAGGGTTATCTGGTTAAATATCTCGTAGGCTGCTTCCTTGTTAATTTCAAAGATCGCATCTTCCACATCGCATCTGTACTGACATTTACCGGAGTTTACATCTATCGCAAAGAGCGCTTCTGTCTTTTCGATTGTTATATACGCACCGTTTTTTAACGTCACCCGACCAGACTCCAGCGTTTTTATCTGCTCCTCTATGCCAAAATGACGGAGAATGGGTTCTTTGCCCTCATAGAGTTTCAACTTTTCCAGATACGGGCTGTTGGTTCTTTCAAGGTAGGTTTTTGTATGCTTGTAAGCCACGGGGTTGTCTATATAAACCTCGTCGGTCATTTTGTCGCAGTACTCCCTGATTACCCAGGTTGGTAGCGGCTGTTCTTCGTAAACCAGCCCGGGAGCCCTGGTTGTGCGAATCTTCTCGTCAATTGTTCTGTTGATTGAGATGAGGTAGTTTATCTCGTTGACAAGCTCATCGTAGGAGGCAAGCTGAGATGCTGTACGGGCGATAAAACCTGTTGTGGCATTGCTTCTTGATTTGAGAAGATCCCTTAACCACTCAGCTTTCTGTTGATCCTTTATCTGCCGCGAGATGCCTATGAAATTGTTGTTTCTTAAAAGCACAATGTAGTTTCCGGGTAGCGTAATATTGGTTGTGACTTTTGGTCCTTTTGTTGAGATAAGTGGCTTAAAGACCTGTACAATTACCTCATCACCGGGAGCAAGATTCGACGGTTCCCTCTTTTCAAGCGGAAGGAATGCGTTTTTGCCTATGCCGATATCTATAAACGCAGCATTCAGACTGCGGGAGACATTGGCAACGATGCCCTTATAGATGTTACCCACAAGGATCGCATCGCTTTTTCTGCGCATGGTAAAAACACATAACTTGCCATCGTCTATTTTGGCTGCCCGTGTTATGAATGGATCACAAGAGATCAGAAGGCGGATCATGGGTGACTCCTTAATTCTATGCTTAACAGGATACCCACGCACAGGAAGTTTGTCAACATGGCGCTACCACCGTAGCTGAAAAATACTAATGGGACGCCAACAACAGGAAGCAGTCCGATGGTCATACCTATGTTAAACACAAATGAAATCCAGATCATCACAGCTATACCGATACTTGCGAAGCGCTCAAAGTTGGTCTGTGCCTTTTTTGCAATACGTATTGCTTTGAAGATGATAAACAGGTAGAGCAGAATCAATACCATATCACCAACAAAGCCGTGCTGTTCGCTGAAAACGGAGAATATGAAATCCGTATGGCATTCTGGAAGGAAGTTTAAAGCTGTCTGGGTGGCTCCGGCAATGCCCTTTCCAGTAAGTCCTCCAGAGCCAACGGCTATCTCTGATTGAATGATGTGGTAACCATAGGTGGTGGGCGCCGAGTATGGATTTATAAAAGCCATGATTCTGTCTTTCTGGTATGGTTTTAGATTGGACCAGGCAAATGGAAAGAAGATAATGGCAAGCAGTATGAGTTTGATAAGAAGGGATCTTCTGATGCGGGCAAAGAGCAGTATGCCAAAGGCAACGGTTACAATAACAACCGTAGTTCCAAGATCAGGTTGAACAACGATAAGTGCCGATGGAATAGCAATAATTAGAAACGGTATGATCAGGTCTTTTAAGTCATACGGCTCGTTTTTAGGGTTTTCATCCAGATAGTAGGCGAGCATTAAGATAACACCTATCTTTACAAACTCAGAAGGTTGAAGATGAACACCACCAAAGGCGATCCATCGTTTGGCTCCGTGCTTTAAAACCCCGTGCGTAAAAACAAGTAAAAGCAGGACAATGGATCCAAAATAGAATGGTTTTGCCAGCGATTTGAGCTTCCGTGTATCCATGAATGCAACAAACAGCGAAAGTACGACACCAACCCCAACCCAGAACAGCTGTCTGATGGCGTAGTAGTCGCCTTTTCCCGTTGTGGAAATGGTGTATGCACCAAGCAGACTGATTGCCACAACCGCAAGAAAGAGGGTGTAATCGAATTGCTTGAGTTTCCTAGCGTCTATCTGAAGCATTATTTCAACTTTTCGCCAATTATTGTGAAGCTAACCACGGTCAGAAAGATGACAGCGCCCGGAAAGAAACTGATCCACCAGGCTATATCGATAACATCCTTACCCTCTGAGAGGATACTACCCCAGCTTGCAGTCGGGGGCTGCACACCAAGGCCCAGGAAGCTCAATCCAGATTCTGTCAGTATTGCACTGCCTATGCCCAATGTGGCATAGACCACGACAGGTGAAAGGGCGTTGGGTATGACATGTTTCAGGATCACATAGAAATCGCTCTTACCAAGCAGCTTGGCTGCATGTATGTAGTTCATCTCTTTGATCTTTAACACCTCTGCTCGCACTATTCTCGCCACACCCATCCAACCGGTAAGACCTATCACGACCATTACATTGAAGATACTTGGGCCTATTACGACAACCACAGTTAGAATAAGGAAAAACACGGGGAAGGTCAGCATGATGTCGGTGAATCGCATAAGCAGGCTGTCAACCCAGCCGGAGAAATATCCGCTTATGGCGCCAATAAACACGCCTATAACCGTTGATATGCCAACAGCTATAAGGGAAACCTCGATAGAGATACGGCTTGCATAAACCATTCTTGAGAACACGTCCCTGCCGATTCTATCTGTACCAAACAGGTGCTCGGCACTGGGCGGTTGTAGTATGGCATGCGGATTGATTGCATACGGATTGTAGGGTGCGATGTAGGGCGCAAAGATAGCGCTAATAATGATTAAAGCAATGAAAAATACGCTGAACCAGAACAGCAGATCTATTCCTTTCTTTTTCATCGTTTGAATAGATAGCAAATTTAAACGTGAACTTCAATCAATACGAAGGCAACATCCAAATTTCACTGTGGACTAATTGTGCAAAATTTTGTAGTTTGTAGCCCATGAAGGAGAAGATGCTCTATCTTATCGATGGTAGTTCATTCCTATACAGATTTCATTATGCTATGGGCTCTTTGTCGTACAATGGTCATCCTACCGGTGCTATCTTTGGGTTTGCACGCATGCTACTGGATCTTGATAGGAAAAACCCTGAGTACATCGCGGTTATGTTCGATACAAAACAGAAGACCTTCAGGGTTGATCTATTCGAGCACTACAAGGAAAACAGACCACCCATGCCGGATGAATTATCTGTTCAGGTGGAGCCCATAAAGGAACTCATAGGTTATTTCGGGATAGAGATAGTGGAACTCGATGGCTATGAGGCGGACGATCTAATTGCAACATTCGCAGCTCGATTAAAGAATGAATTCAAAATCATCATTGTGGCTAACGACAAGGATCTGTTTCAGATGGTTGAAAACAACCGTGTGCTGCTGTACGATCCGGTTAAAAAGATTACCTATGATGAAAGCGCTGTTTATGAGAAGTTGGGTGTGAAGCCGTCTCAGGTGGCTGATTATCTGGCGCTTGTCGGTGATTCGATAGATAACGTGCCGGGTGTTAAGTCCATAGGACCAAAGACAGCAAGGGAGCTACTTGCCAGATATGATAGCTGCGAGGGCATTTTGCAGCATCTCTCTGAGTTGAAACCACGACTAAAGAAGGCCATAGAAGATGATGGAAACCTGCTTTTATACAAGCAACTGACAACGATCAGATGTGATGTACCAATCGAGATTGATGTGGAAAGGCTCAGACGCAAGAGAAAGGATGTTGACAGAATCAGGGAATTCTTTATTCGTTTCGGTTTTAAATCCCTTCTGAAGGAGTTTGCCGATGAACATCCACAGGATGCGCAGGTAGCTAAAACAGACAGGCCCATTCTTTTTTACGATGGTGAATTAAAGCTTATTGAGAACGGAGAATTAAAAAGGGCTCAACCGGGGCAATTTGGCGGTGATTTTGCCGTTTACGGTTTGAAGGAATTACTATGGCTGGGATGCGAATTTGATCGGCTGCCCTACGATATCAAGCTTGCGTGCTACCTTATTCACTCAGATTCCCAGGGCAATCCAGATGGCTGCTTCGAGCTTGCAGATCCGAAGATGCACCTTTCTGTAAATAGCGTCTCATCTCTGGCGGGTAAACTGTCACTTGCACTGAGTAAGAGCCAGCAACTGATTGAAAACTACAACATGAGCAGCCTGTTGTGGGATGTGGAGACACCACTTTCAGTTGTTCTGTACAAGATGGAAAAACGTGGCGTCAAGATAAACGTCGATTATCTGATAAAATTCAAAAATGAGCTTGAAAACAAGCAGAAAGAGTATGAGAGTCGCATATATGCTCTTGCGGGTGAGAGATTCAATATAAACTCAACGAAGGAATTACAACGCATACTCTTCGAAAAGCTCGGCATAAAACCACTCAAGAAAACCAAAACCGGCTACTCAACCGATTCGGAGACCCTTCTTGCACTTTCCAAGGATCACGAGATAGCAACCCTGATTCTTGCATATAGGGAGATTGTAAAGGTTGTTTCCACATATGTTGTGCCCTTTATAGAAAAGGTGGATGAAAACAACAGACTGCACACAACATTCAACCAGACTGCTACTTCTACCGGTCGGCTTTCATCATCAAATCCGAATCTGCAGAATCTACCCGCAGGGGACGATGAGATACATGCCGGTATTCGCAGATCTGTTGTTGCAGAGAAGGGTTACAAGCTTGTTTGCTCGGATTATTCACAGATTGAGCTAAGGGTGCTTGCACACATGTCGGAAGATCCGGAGCTTGTCGGTATTTTCGAAAGGGATGAGGATGTACACACCCAGACGGCTGTCAGGCTATTCGGTGTTCACCCCTCCATGGTGGATCACAACCTTCGCCGCATTGCCAAAACGGTGAACTTCGGTATTATCTACGGCATGGGTTATGTCTCCCTTGCCAGAACGCTTGGTATTGAAAGGAAAAAGGCTCAGGAGATCATACAGCGTTACTTTGAGCGTTTCAAAAGAGTCAGGGAATTTATTGACTCGACTATAGAGAAAGCCAAAAAGGATGGTTATGTTGAGACCTTCTTCAGACGCAGAAGATACTTCGCAAATATTAATTCACCCGACAAAAGGGTTGCCAGCTTCGAAGAAAGAGCTGCAGTTAACGCTGTTATACAGGGCACTGCAGCCGATATAATCAAAATTGCCATGGTAAGACTGGGTGATTTACTTAAAGATTTGGATGCTCACATGGTTTTGCAGGTCCATGACGAGCTGCTCATTGAAGCACATGAGTCGATCGTGGATGAGGCTATTCAGCTGACGAGAAAAACAATGGAAAATGTGGCAAAATTCAGAGTACCACTGAAGGTTCACATACAGGCTGCTGACAACTGGCTTGATGCGAAATAGGACCATGGATAGATTAACGCTCTTCTTAAAGACGCTTGATGGCGAGGTAATATATCCAAGACCGGTCTGGCTCATGAGGCAGGCTGGCAGGTTTCTGAAACCCTATCGTGACCTGCGCGATAGGTACGACTTTTTGACCATGTGCACCACTCCTGAGATTGCAGCTGAGGTAACGGTTATGCCGCAGAGGGAGTTAGGTGTTGATGCGCTGGTTCTGTTTTCGGATATTCTTATACCCCTGCTTGCCATTGGTGCAAAGCTCAAATACGCAGACGGTTATGCGCCGATTGTGGAGAATATTGATATAAACAACCTTGGTACTCAGACGGATCTTGAATCAATTGAATTTGTTGCAGAAACTATCAGGCTTGTAAAGAGCCTGGCTCCTGACTATCCACTTATTGGGTTTGCAGCTTCACCCTTTACACTTGCCTGTTACCTCTTTGGTTCTCAGGATGAGTTTTCAGCCATCAGAGCATATATATATGCCTACCCTGATGCCTTTTTGTCTCTTATGGATCGTTTGAGCAACTTGACTGTTGAGTATTTGAGGATGCAGGTTGCAGCCGGTTGTGACGCTGTTCAGATATTTGATAGCTGGGCAGGCATTCTGACGGATACTGTATATTCCAGGTTCGTTTTCCCCTATGTGGATAGAATTGCTACGGCTGTTGATGCGAAAACCATTTACTACATAAAGAATTCGCGCCATTTGAGGTATGCTATAAAGGAGTTGGGCGTGAATTGTTTGAGTGTGGATTGGCGTGAGGATCTAATGGAGTTACATAGAGAAACTGGCAAGGTAGTGCAGGGAAATCTGGATAATACGCTCTTGCTGACGGATAGGGAGACCCTGATTAAGCATGTGGAGAGGCTACTTGGAACAACTGTTGGTATAGCTCACATTGTAAATCTCGGTCATGGCGTTTTACCCTCAAGCAATCCAGATCTTGCCAGACTCCTTGTGGATGTTGTACACAATTTCGATTACTATAAGGCAGACTACACAGATACGGGAGGTTAACAGGAAGCTGTGAAACTCTTTCTATCGGGCAACGAGGCTATTGGTTTCGGATTGGTTGAGGCTGGTGTACGCTTTCTGACCGGATACCCTGGCACACCATCGAGTGAGATTTTACCCACCGCCATAAAACTCAAAAAGATGCATAATCTGGATGCCTATTTTGAGTGGTCGGTAAACGAAAAAAGTGCATTCGAAGAGGCAACGGCTGCGTCTATTGCCGGTGTTCCTTCTGCTTTTACCTGCAAACAGGTGGGTTTGAATGTTGCCATGGATCCGTTTATGAATACCGCCATGGTGGGTACACCCGGGGGATTGGTTGTTGTCAGTGCTGATGATCCGGGACCCCACTCTTCTCAAACGGAACAGGATTCAAGGTTTCTCGCCATGTTTGCCAAGATACCTGTGCTGGATCCCTCTTCGCCTAAAGAGGCTTATGAGATGGCTAAACGCGCTCTTGATTTGAGCAGGGAGTATTCAATTCCTGTCATGTTAAGGACGCTTACGAGGATCTCCCACTCGCGACAGGATATTGAAACATCAGGTATCTCTGGTGGAAAAATAGAGGTGAACTTTAAGAAGCAGACCGACAGGTACGCGGCTACGCCGCACTTTCGCTACATTCTCCACAGGGAACTGAATGAGAAAATAGAAAGAATAAGGCAGACAAATAGTAGTTTGCTTGAATTTTTTGACGGTGAGAGTGTTATTATCACTTCGGGTATCAGCTTTTCGTACCTGTTTGATATCGTGGAAAAGTATAACCTTGAGGCAGATGTAAAACTCATAAAGGTTGAGATGCCCTATCCGTTGAATGTAGAGCCCTTACAAAGAATGCTCAAGGATCATGAGGGGTGCTGCAATCTGGTGGTTGAAGAGAGCTACCCTGTGGTTGAAATGCAGCTTACAGATAGAAGCAGTCTGCGAGGAAGACTGGATGGTTTTGTGCCATTTGCAGGTGAGTTAACGCCAGATGTAATAGAGGGTTTACTGAAGAAGCTGGGTTTAATCACCTTAAAACGAACCTACCAGACAGCGTCAAAACCGTTTAAAAGGCCCTCACTGTGTCCTGGATGTGGTCACAGGAGTGCCTTTTTTGCCATAAAGAAGGTGTTTGGTGATGACTGTATCTACACCGGCGATATAGGATGCTACACGCTTGGGCTGAACCTGAAAGCTGTGGATACAGTGCACTGCATGGGTGCAAGTGTCTCATTTGCATTTGGTTTTGATACAGCCTACAGGCTTGGGCAGAAGAGGAAACCCATAGTGGCAACGATAGGAGACTCAACATTCTTTCACTCGGGCATTCAACCGTTAATCAATGCTGTACACAACAATGCAAGCTTTCTGCTTGTTATTCTCGATAACTCAACCGTTGCAATGACGGGACAACAGAAAACGCCCCAGAATGAGGAGAATTCAAGTGGCGAAAGGGTAAAACCCGTTAGCATAGAAGATATAGTACGCTCCTGTGGTGTTCAGTTTGTTATCGTTGAAGATCCGTACAACGTTGAGTCTGTGATGGAGATTCTAACAAGAGCCAAGAAATACATCACGAGTGATTCCGGTGTGGCATGCTTGATTCTCAGACATCAATGTGTATACAACCCCCAGGGCAATGTCAGGTTTAGCGATGTATACGTGGACGAGGGGCTATGCAGGGGCTGTAAGCTCTGTATAGACGAATTTGAGTGTCCATCGCTTGTTTTTGATCAAGGCAAGGTCAGGATAGATAAGGCAACCTGTATCATGTGCGGTCAATGTGTATACTCATGTCCATTTGATGCGATAAAGGTGAGAGAATGAAGATTGTCATAATTGGTGTTGGGGGAATGGGGGCGGTTTCGCTCTCTCACATGATAGCCGCTATGGCCATGAACAGATCGATGGAGGTGATATCCACGGAGATTCACGGCATGGCAAAAAAGGGTGGCATGGTGGAGATCTATATGAAGATCGGGGCATCAATGAGCCCCTTTATCCTGCCAGGCGAAGCGCACCATGTGCTTCTGTTTTCCGATGAGTATCTCGAATATGCAAGGGGTTTTCTTCTGCCCGATGGTAAGCTACTCCGGCTTTCGGACGAGGAAAAGCTAAAAATAGTCAATAGCTGTGGGGATATCAGGTTTTCCAGTTCATACCTGTTGGGCAGATTTGTTGTTGAAAACTCGCTTTTTGGAAAGGATGATGCTATAGCAGTGCTTGATGGCTTTAAGAATGCCATTGAAAATAAAAAGTGTTTTGAGAGGGGTTTGAAAAATGATTTTTAACACTAAAATGGAGACGCTCCCGCAGGAGGAACTCAAAAAACTACAACTTGAAGGTATAAGAAGGACGCTTAGGCGCATCAAAAACTCAAATTCCGTCTTAAAGAAAAAGTTTGAGGGCATTGAACCGGAAGACATTGTGAGACTGGATGATGTAAAAAAACTACCCTTTACAACCAAGGATGATCTTAGAGAAGCCTATCCGTTTAAACACATTACGGTAGATGACGACAGACAATGGATGCGCATGCACATGAGTTCTGGCACAACGGGTACACCGGTAATAAATGTGATGACAAGATCCGATATAGAGCAGTGGGGTGAGGTGATGGCCCGCTGCTATTATGCTGCTGGTGTGACAGATAGGGATAGGATTCAGATTACACCATCTTTCGGGCTGTTCAACGGTGGTTTTGGATTTCATTACGGTGCAGAGAAGATAGGTGCGTTTATCATACCTATAGGTGCAGGTAGAACACGTCTGCAGCTTAAATTTATTCAGGATCTTCATACCACTGTTATAGGTGCCATTGCTTCGTACCCATTGAGGTTGATCGAGGTTGCCAATGAGATCGGTTTTGATTTCTCAAAAACCCGGCTGAGGGTTGCCATACTCGGTGCTGAGACCTGGAGTAACGAGATGAGAAAACGCATCGAGGAGGAGATGAATGTAGATACCTACGACATAATCGGCATGACAGAAAGCGGTGGCGTTGGTCTTGGCATAGATTGCGAAGCGAAAAATGGTATACACGTTTGGGAAGATCACTACTACGTGGAGATTATCGATCCCTCGACAGGGGAGGTTGTGGAAGACAAAGAAGAAGGTGAGATGGTAATTACAACATTGACTAGAGAAGGACTGCCACTAATTCGCTACAGAACGCGTGATATAACAAGCATAATTTCCAGAGAGCCTTGTGATTGCGGAAGAACACATTTAAGGGTGGACAGGCTTAAGGGCAGGACAGACGACATGTTGAAGGTTAAGGGCGTTAATTTCTATCCGAGCCAGATTGAAAAGATACTGATGAGGTACGAAAAGCTCTCGCCGTACTACCATATCGTTCTGGAAGAGGTAAAAGGCAAGGGGGCAATGACCATTGTCGCCGAGCGCAGGGGTAGGTTGAACCCTGATGAGCTTAGAAGACTTGGACAGGAGCTCTACGATTTTCTCGGTTTTCACTGTGAGCTGCAGATAGTGCCTGAGGGAACAATAGAGAGACCGCAGGGGAAAGCTGTCAGAGTTATTGACAAGAGAAAAAAATGATTAAACAAATAGGGCAGGCTGCCGATTTATCTTAATAGGCTTGATTTGAAAACGGAGGTGGTATGAACGCTGGAGGCATAGTATTCACACTGCTTGCGGTTGTGGGTGCGTTTGTATACGAGGGCGGCAACCCGGCTGTGCTTATCCAGATTGGCGAGTACATGGTTTTGCTGGGTGCATTTTTCGGAATGTTGCTTGCCACCGCCTCTCCAAGTGCTCTGAAGGGAGCTTTTGGTGTTATACTGGGCATAGCTAAACCGGATCCCTACAACAAAAAAGTGTATCTGGAGTTGCTGAAGATCATCTACGATCTCTCAACCAAAGTGAGAAAGGACGGTATTCTTTCGCTCGAAGCAATAGTTGATGATCCGGAATCATCACCGATTTTGCAGGATGCAACCTTCTTTTTGAAAAACAAAGAGGCACGCAACCTGATGATAGACGCCTTAAGGAACGTAGTTACTGGCATTGAGGTGGAGAAACTCGACGAGATGCTGGATGATAATATCGAGTCTATTGAAAAAGAGATCTCAGCTCCGCCTAAAATGGTGGCTATTCTCGCCGAATCGATGCCCGGTATGGGTATCGTTGCAGCAGTTATGGGTGTTATTCTTACAATGGGTGCGCTTGGGGGCTCCATTCTGGTGATCGGTGAACACATTGCAGCGGCGCTGACCGGTACGTTTCTTGGTCTTTTGCTGTGTTACGGTATTTTTGGACCCATGGCCAGATATGCTGAATTTAAGAACGAAGACTTCATAGCCTATCTACAGGCTCTCAAGACAGGCATTATCTACATAGCCAAGGGCGATGCCCCAATTATAGCGATGGAGGCTGTAAGGGAGAAGATACCGCCACTTGCAAGACCGGAATTCGATGAGGCTGAAGCTGCTGTGAAAGGGAAGTAGCTATGGCTGAAGAGAACGAAGGTGGCATTGTAAAGAAGTGCAAAAAGAAGAAGTGTCCGGAGGGCGGTGGCAGCGCCTGGGAGGTAGCATACGGCGATTTTATGACATCAATGATGGCGTTTTTTCTCGTTATGTGGTTGATTGCCGCCACCAATGTGAAGCAGAGAAAGATACTCTCCACCTATTTCACCAATCCGGGAGCTACAAACTTAACGGAAGGATCAACCGGTTTGCCCTCTAAGGGTGTTTTTGACATAGGCTCAAGGAGTCTTACTGTTACCACGCGATTGCCTGAGATGCCGCTGCCTTCCAACAAAAGAGAGCGAAGAGTCCACAATCGTGGCCTTATACCGAAGATAACACGAATGGCCGGCGGCGGCACAGGCAAACATAAGAACGCCATGAATCTGTATGCTCTGATGGAAAGAATACAGAAGGCTATTTTTGCCAACAAGGAGCTGGCACCGTTCCGTAACCAGATTAAGATGGAGATAACAGAAGAGGGTTTAAGGATCGTTATATTTGATAGAAACAAAAGGCCCATGTTTGCGCCTGGATCCGCTCAGCTTGAGCCGTGGGCAAAGAAAATCCTTGATATAATCGCCAAACAGCTTAAGCAAATCTCCAACAAGATAAAAATCGAGGGCCATACGGATGCGTACGCATTTAAGCGCGGTAATCTATCCAACTGGGATCTATCAACCATGAGAGCCAATGCCGCAAGACGTGAGCTGGAGGCCAATGGAATACCCTCAAGCAGGTTTGATAGCATTGTGGGTTACGGTGATACCAGGCCTATGCCGGGTACAAGCCCCACCGACCCTGTTAACAGAAGGATAGTTATTGTCGTCAAACGATTATAGTGGTTGAATCTTCACATAAGTGCCTTTTTTTCTTGATTTAAACAGCTCAGTTGTTATAATGCACATTCAAAGTAAGGGGGGAGTGGTTTAAACACTTAAATTATATCGGTTTTGTAAGGAGGTTTAATGAGACTCAGCGGGGCACAGATTTTTATCGAAAGCCTTAAAAAAGAGGGTGTGGAGTACATTTTCGGTATTCCTGGTGGAGCCATAATTGACATCCACGATGAGCTTTACAAGCAGAAGGATTTAAAATTTGTGCTAACCAGACATGAGCAGGCTGCGGTTCATGCTGCAGACGGCTATGCAAGGAGCTCTGGTAAACCTGGAGTTGCCCTGCTAACCAGCGGTCCCGGTGCCACCAATGGTATAACCGGTCTTGCTACGGCCTACATGGATTCTGTGCCTGTTATTGTCTTTACCGGACAGGTGCCAACCCCTCTGATAGGTAACGATGCTTTTCAGGAGGCAGACATAGTAGGTATGACAAGGTCGTGCACAAAGTATAACTTCCTTGTTAAGGATGTTAGAGACCTTGCTTATACAATCAAGAAGGCGTTCTATATTGCAACTACCGGCAGGCCAGGTCCGGTATTGATAGACTTTCCCAAAGATGTTCAGGTTGCCAAGACAGAGTTCAGCTATCCTGAAACGATTCATCTACGAGGTTACAACCCCACTTACCATGGAAACCTGAAGCAGATGAAAAAGGTTGTGAAAGCCATTGCGTCAGCCAAGAAACCATTGCTCTACGTTGGAGGCGGTGTAATTATATCCGGTGCTCATAAAGAGGTTCAAAAGCTCGCTAAGAAACTCAAAATTCCGGTGTTCACAACCCTCATGGGAATAGGAGCATACCCGGAGGATGATGAGCTGAGCCTCGGTATGGCCGGGATGCATGGTACATACAGGGCAAATATGGCCATTCAATACTGTGATCTATTGATAGCTGTCGGTTCTCGTTTTGATGATAGGATTACAGGAAAGGTATCTGAGTTTGCACCTAACGCCAAGGTGGTTCACATAGACATCGATCCCACAAGCATCAGCAAGAACATTAAGGTTCATTATCCGCTTGTAGGCGACGCCAAGCTTGTGTTGCAAGAGATGTTGCCCATGTTCGATGAGTATTCGAATATCAACTGGGATGAGGTTAGAAAACCATGGCTTGAGCAGATAGAGAAGTGGAAGAATGAGCACAAACTTGCATATAACAGGGAAGAAAAGCGTATACTGCCCCAGTACGTAATTGAAAAGCTCTCTGAGATAACGGCCGATTCGAATCCGATAATATCCACCGAGGTGGGTCAACACCAGATGTGGGTTGCACAGTTCTACACATTCAGGCAACCAAGGCAACTCCTGACAAGCGGTGGACTGGGAACCATGGGTTTTGGCTTTCCTGCAGGCATAGGTGCACAATTTGCATTTCCTGATAGGGAAGTTTACGTAATAGCAGGCGATGGTAGTTTTCAGATGAACGAACAGGAACTGGCTACGGTTGTGGCTTACAATAAACCGGTTAAGATTATTATTCTGAACAACGGGTATCTGGGTATGGTCAGACAGTGGCAGGATCTCTTCTACGGCAGGCGATATGCAGCGACAAATATCGAGGTACAACCAAGCTTCGTCAAACTTGCTGAAAGCTACGGCATAAAGGCTCGAAGAATAGAGCACAAAGACGAGGTTGAGGATGCGCTGCTTGAGATGAGAAGTTATAAAGGTCCTTACGTGCTCGATGTGGTGATAGTTAGGGAAGAGAATGTGTATCCTATGGTGCCTGCCGGAGCACCAATAAGTAACATGCTGTTGACCTAAAAGAGAGGTGCGATCTATGAAAAGAATATTTTCCGTTACGGTTGAAAATCAGGCCGGTGTTTTGTCACGCGTGGCAAATCTGTTTTCAGCAAGAGGATACAACATAGAGAGTCTTAATGTAGCGCCAATCAACGAGCAGAATCTCTCCAGGATGACTATTGTTACAGAAGGCGATGAAGCCATTCTTGAACAGATTGGCAAACAGCTGAACAAACTGATCGATACCATAAAGGTTATCGAGTATGGCGATGTGCCATTTGTGGAAAGAGAGATGGCACTTATAAAGATGCACACAGACCCTGGCACAAGGGCGGAGGTGCTCAGGATAGTGGATATATTTAGAGGAAAGATTGTTGATGTGTCTCCTTCCTCCTACACGATAGAGGTGACGGGTGACTCAGGAAAGATAGATGCAATCTTAAGCCTGCTTGAGCCTTTGGGTATAAAAGAGCTTGCAAGAACGGGAAAAGTGGCTATGATTAGGGAGAACAAAAAGTAGGAGGTTTTACCGTGGCTCTGAATGTCTATTACGAAAAGGATGCAGATCTATCTATAATAAAATCAAAAAAGGTTGCTGTTATTGGCTATGGTTCGCAGGGTTATGCCCACTCAAACAACCTGAAAGACTCAGGATGCGATGTGGTTGTGGGATTGAGGAAAGGTTCTCCATCCTGGCAGAAGGCTGAAAGTGCAGGCTTGAGAGTAATGGAAACACACCAGGCAGCAGAGTGGGCGGATGTGATAATGATACTTACGCCGGATGAGAAACAGGCTGACATCTATGCGGAATCCATAGCACCTTATCTGAAAGAGGGAGACACAATAGGCTTTGGTCATGGTTTTAACATCCATTACGGTCAGATTGTACCTCCAGAATACATAAATGTGATGATGGTTGCCCCAAAAGGTCCGGGCCATCTGGTTAGAAGGGAATACGAAAAGGGCAGGGGAGTGCCCATGCTCATAGCTGTTGCAAACGATTACACTGGAAACACCAAGGAGCTTGCCTTAAGCTATGCCGCAGCTATTGGCGGTGCCAGGGCTGGTGTTATTGAGACTACATTCAAGGACGAAACCGAGACAGACTTGTTCGGTGAGCAAACGGTTTTGTGTGGTGGTATTACTGCGCTTGTTAAAGCTGGCTTTGAAACGCTTGTTGAGGCTGGATATCCTGAAGAGATGGCATACTTTGAAACTTTCCATGAGTTGAAGTTGATTGTAGATCTGATGTATGAAGGTGGCATCTCTGATATGAGGTACTCGGTTTCCAACACAGCAAAGTATGGGGATGTTACAAGAGGACCCAGAGTGATTGACGAAAGTGTCAAACAGAGAATGAAGGAAATTTTGAAGGAGATTCAGGACGGTTTGTTTGCAAGAGAGTGGATTCTTGAGAACAAATCCAACAGACCCGTGTTTAATGCTCTTCTTAAAAAAGACGAGAATCACCCGATAGAGGTAGTTGGTAAACGTTTAAGGGCGATGATGCCATGGATCACTGAGTCGAAGGCAATAAACAGGGACAAGAATTGATGTTTAAACTGAGAACAACGGAAAATGATAGAATAGCCAAAGAGGGGTATCCATTTATTCTCGGTGCCGTGGCAGCAGCCTTTGCCCTGAGACCAAAAAGCAGATGGTTGTGCCGCGGATCCCTTTTGTTTGGTGCGTTCAGTGCCTTTTTCTTCAGGAATCCAAGGAGAGAACCGCCTGAGGCGGAGGACGCCATTATTAGCCCTGCCGACGGGGTTGTTATAGCAAAAGACAGGGCGTTTGAGCGCTATTTCTTAAATAAGGAAGTGGATAGAATAAGTATTTTCATGTCCCTTTTTGACGTTCATGTGAACAGATCTCCCGTGACAGGCAGGGTGCTTGATACACACTACAACCCTGGCAAATATCTTCCCGCCTACAAAGAGAAAGCATCGCTCGATAACGAGCAGAACGCAATCCTCATGGAAGATAAGAAAGGCAGACGCATCGTTGTGGTTCAGATAGCGGGTCTTGTTGCTCGAAGGATAGCGTGCTATAAGGAGCCTGATGATTCAGTTCGTGCAGGTGAGATCATAGGTTTGATACGGTTCGGTTCGCGTGTTGATGTTTACGCTGAGACGGGTATAACGTACTTCGTGGACTTGAAAGAAAAGGTCAAAGCAGGCCAGACTATACTTGGCGCTATAAATGAAAAGCAGACATAACAGAAGAGCGGTTTATATACTACCCAATCTCTTTACTACGGCGAATATACTTGCGGGTTTTTACAGCATACTCGCTGCGCACGCTGGCAGATACATCACGGCTGCATGGGTGATCATGCTGGCTGTGCTGTTTGATAATCTTGATGGTAAGGTGGCACGGCTTACACATACGGAGAGCCAGTTTGGCGTAGAATACGATTCGTTAAGCGATCTGATAAGTTTTGGTGTGGCTCCCGCCTTCCTTGTGTATGTTTTTGTGCTGCAGGATTTTGGGCGATTGGGTATTATAGCTTCGTTTCTGTTTGTGTTGACAGGTGCTTTAAGGCTCGCCAGGTTCAATGTGCAGACGGCTCACAGAGAAAGCTTTATCGGATTACCAATACCAGGCGCTGCTTCGGTTGTTGCATCCCTTGTGCTTATTTGCGACTACTATGGTTTTAATTTTCAACGATACAGCGTTGTTTTTCTTGTTGCAATATACCTGCTTGCATTTTTAATGATAAGCACGCTGAAGTACAGAAGCTTCAAGAGTGCAAGCACAACCAAGCGTATTTCAATTCGAACATTTGCACTAATAGTTCTTGTTTTTCTGCTTTTTGCATTCAAGCCTTATCTATTTATTCCCGCCGCAACAATAGGCTATGCGGCATCGGGTCCTGTGGAGTATCTGTTTAAAACTTTAAAAAGGATAAAGGGGGGAGTCAGTCATGGCGAACGAGAGGAAGATATTAATCTTTGACACGACACTGAGAGATGGTGAGCAGTCACCGGGTGCAAGCCTGAATACTCAGGAGAAACTACAGATTGCCCACCAGCTCGCCAGACTCGGTGTCGATGTTATAGAAGCAGGTTTTGCGGCTGCCTCACCGGGGGATATGGAAGCGGTCTCCAAGGTAGCAGAGGAGGTTAAGGGTCCGATTATAGCCTCTCTTGCAAGGGCAAAAAAAAGCGATATAGAGGCGGCAGCAAAGGCTCTTGAAAAGGCAGAGCGAAAGAGGATTCACACCTTTATTGCTACAAGCCCGGTACATGTTGAGAAAAAGCTTAGGATGAGTTACGAGGCTGTTGTAGAGGCAGCGGTTGATGCTGTTAAGCTTGCAAGAAACTACTCCGATGATGTTGAGTTTTCCGCTGAGGATGCAACAAGGAGTGACTGGGACTACCTGTGTGAAATCTTTGAAAAAGCCATTGATGCAGGTGCTACCACTATCAACGTACCAGACACTGTTGGCTACACCACACCGCAAGAGTACTACGAGCTGATAAGTTATCTGATGAACAAAATCCCCAACATCGACAAGGTAACAGTGAGTGTTCACTGCCATAATGATCTTGGTATGGCTGTTGCAAACTCACTCTCAGCGGTGCTGGCAGGTGCAAACCAGGTCGAGTGTACTATAAACGGGCTTGGCGAAAGGGCCGGCAACGCTGCGCTTGAAGAGATCGTAATGGCTCTGAAGGTAAGATCTGATTTCTATAAAGGCTGCTACACGGACATCAATACCAAAGAGATATACAGAACAAGCAGGCTGGTCAGCAAGCTAACAGGTATCAAGGTACAGAGGAACAAAGCCATTGTTGGAAGAAACGCATTCGCACACGAGGCAGGCATACATCAGGACGGTGTTATCAAAGAAAAGACCACCTACGAGATCATGAAGCCTGAGGATATCGGTATCGATCCCAAGAGGCTCGTGCTTGGAAAGCACTCAGGGAAACATGGACTTGTGGAGCGCTTAAAGGAGCTTGGCTATAACCTTACAAAGGAACAGGTAGAGGAGATTTTCGACGAGTTCAAGAAGCTCGCCGATAAGAAGAAAGAGGTTTTCGACGAGGATATCAGAGCCCTTGTTGAAGATAAGCTGAAGATGACTCCTCAGGTCTACGAACTTGTATCACTGCAGGTGGTTGCTGGTAATGCAGCATCGCCAACAGCTACCATCAAGCTTGTTAAAAACGGCGAAGAATTCGAGGATGCGGCGCTGGGTAGCGGACCTGTGGATGCTACATTCAAGGCTCTTGAGCGTATCACTTACGTAAAAGGTAAGTTGATTAGCTATGATATTCAGGCACTAACCGAAGGAAAGGATGCAATCGGTGAAGTGACTGTAAAGGTTTACTTCAAGGATATAGACAAAACAATACTTGGCAGGGGTGTTTCTACCGACGTTATTGAGGCATCTGCCAAGGCATACCTTGACGCTATCAACAAAGCGCTTATGATTATGTAAACATGGAAGACAAAAAGGTTAGCTGTGCTGTTTGCGCATGGAGGGCAACCTGCTCCAAACGCTTTGCGTCGGGCGACAGTGTTGCTCTCCACTGTCCAGATTTTACATTCGACGTTTCTTTGAAAAAAAAGGAAAAGAGCAATGGGAACGGAGATAAGCAGGGCGATATTCAAAAAAGCCATTGAGATGGCAGAGGCTTATAGCAACCAGAAGATGGCTGTGTTGTTCTACTATAGCGACGCCGAGGATTTTCTTAACGATGAAGATTTAATGGGCAACGGTGTTAGAAAGATTGTTGTGATAAAAGAAGAGGAAAAGGATGACGATCTAATTGAGAAGATCAAACGCTTTGGTGAGATTGTTGTGACACCTTTTGTCGTCTCGAACAGGATAAACAAGATAAAGATAGCCCTGATGATGTGTGTATCGTCCGGCAAAATAACAAAAAGCGACAATTTGATAGCATTGTCTGGTGCCGGCGAGGTAATTGATAGCATGATCTTTATTGACATCTCGAAGGAAAAGGAGCTTCTGAGTTTCAAGGGTGATATAGATCTTGGTAAATCTGTTAAACCTGAGGTGTTTGAAAAGGTTCTTCGCATAGCGCTTGAGCTTGCCAACCAGGGTAGAGAAGGCAGGAGTGTCGGTGCTATTTTCGTGTTAGGCAACAAGGATGAGATACTGGAAAACACCAAGCAGATGATATTCAATCCGTTCAAAGGATATGATCCAGATGAGAGGAATATACTCAAAGCCAACCTTGATGATACTTTAAAAGAATTTAGCATGCTGGATGGCGCAATCATTATAAATTCCGACGGTGTAATAGAGGCAGCAGGCGCCTATATATCCACCTCATCGTTGAATGTAGATGATCTGCCAAAGGGGCTTGGAGCAAGACATATGGCTGCAGCTGCTATAACGGCACTGACAAATGCTATAAGCATAGTGGTTTCAGAATCCACAGGCGATGTGACCATATTTAAGAACGGTTCTATCGTGACAAGAATAGAAAAATCCATGTAGGTGCAAGAAGTGGTATTGCTTGACGGTAAATCACTTTCAAAGAAGATCAGGCTTGAGATCAAGGAGAAGGTTGATCAACTGAAGGAAAAGGGTGTAACACCTGGTCTTGCCTTTATACTTGTGGGTGACAATCCAGCAAGCCAGCTATATGTAAATATGAAGACCAAGGCTTGCGAGGAGGCTGGGATTTACTCGATAAATCACAGGATGCCTTCGTCGGTAAGCGAAGAGGAGCTTATAAGTGTTATAAAGATGCTCAATGCGAATCCAATGGTTCATGGAGTACTGGTGCAACTACCACTCCCGGAGCATATACGGGAGGAGCGTATCATCGAGGCAATAGATTACAGAAAGGATGTGGATGGTTTCCATCCTTATAATATGGGAAGGCTTGTAAGGGGTAATCCGCTCTTTTATCCGTGCACGCCTTTAGGGATTATAAAGCTGTTTGAGGAGTATCGCATTTCCCTGAAAGGCAAAGACGTAACCATTGTTGGAGCAGGTAATATTACAGGAAAACCGCTTGCATCGATGTTAACTAATCGGTTTGCCACAGTAACCCTCTGCCACATTCACACAAAAGGACTTTCAGAGAAAACCAAAAAGGCGGATATTGTTGTATCCGCCGTGGGTAAACCGGGTTTAATCAGTGCTGAGATGGTTAAAGAGGGCAGTGTGGTTGTTGATGTAGGTATCAGCCGTGTGGGTAACAGGGTAGTGGGGGATGTTGACTTTGAAGCTGTTTCCAGAAAGGCATCGTTTATTACGCCTGTACCCGGAGGCGTTGGACCTATGACAATAGCCATGCTGCTCTTCAATACAGTTAAAGCTGTAGAAACCAGCGGTTCCTAAAGGCTTTCAATTTTAAATAGTTTTTGCTAAACTATTAAATTTAAGGGTGGAGCTATGCAGTTAAGTAAAAGGATTGAAGACGATATAGCTATGATTGTGGAGTCTCTGGGTTTCAAGCTCTACGATATCGAATATTCCACATCGAAAATTATCGTCTATATAGACAAAAGCGGCGGTGTCTCCATTGATGATTGTGAACTTGTAAGTAGAAATATTAGTGCCATGCTGGATGTGGAAGACCCGGTTCAACACGCCTACACACTGGAGGTATCCAGCCCGGGTATTAATAGGAAACTTAGAAAGCCGGAACACTTTCAGGGGGCCATGGGCATGAACTGCCGGGTCAAGACGTTCGAAGAGGTGAACGATAAAAAGTTCATCAAAGGCAAGATAAAAGAGTGCAAGGAAAACTCTGTGGTTATTGAAGATAACTCAGGTAGCTATGAGATAGACTACGGAAACATCAAAAGTGCAAGACTGGACGAAGAGCTCTTTTAAGGAGGAGACGGTGAGCGAGATTTTTGATATAGCAAAGCAGGTGTCAAAGGAGCATAACATACCACTCGAGAAGGTAACGGAAGCCCTTGCTGAGGCTATAAAGCTTGCAATAAACAGGAAATACGGCGAGGAGGTAGATGCAAGGGTTGAAATTGACAACGAGAATGAAGAATTCAACGTTTACGTTAAGAAGAAAGTAGTAAAAAGTCCGGTTTATGAAAATGAGATCAGTTTGCAGGATGCCAGAAAGATAAAGAAATCGGCGAAAATCGGTGATTATGTTGAGGAAAAAATAGATGCTAAAAGCCTGGGAAGGATAGCTGTAACATCAATTAAAAACGTTATCTCCAAGCTCTTTAGAGAGATTGAGAAACACTCCGCATACGAAGAATACAAAAATTACATCGGCAAGCTGATCGTGGGAGAGGTCTGGAGCATTGGAGCATACAACGATGTGGTTGTGGATTTCAAAAACGCGATCGGGATTTTGCCGAAAAAGGAGCAGGGAGTAAACGATAAGTACGTCGTGGGAGAGAATGTCAGGGCTTACGTGCTTGATGTGCTCGAAGAGCCGAAAGGTGTCAAACTCATTCTCTCAAGAACTCATCCGGGTTTTGTTAAGGAGCTTTTCAAAAAAGAGGTCCCCGAGGTCAAGGATGGCAGTGTGGAGATAAAGGCTGTTGCCAGAGAGCCATCAAGAAGAACCAAGGTCGCTGTTTATTCCAAGGACTCTCGCATTGATCCGATAGGTACATGTGTCGGTTCCAAAGGTGTAAGGATAGCCGCCATAGTCAAAGAGCTGGGTGATGAGAAGATAGATGTTATTAAGTGGAGCGCCAATCCTTCGATCTACATAAGAAACGCCATGTCGCCAGCAAAGGTGATCTCGGTGGATATTGACGAAGACCTTAAACGGGCAAGGGTGTACGTGGATGACGAGGAGTACTCCATGGCGATAGGCAAGGGCGGTGTAAACGCAAAGCTGGTTGCAAAGCTAACCGGCTACAACATAGACATTGTAAAAATCTCCGAAAAGGAGCAGTTGGAAAAGGGCGGCGATACTGGAGAAACTGCAAGCTTTGAGGCAGAAGAGGCCTCTTCTTAATGGTAACGTGGAGGTGGTATGAGTAAAGTCAGGGTTTATGAAATAGCAAGAAAGCTCAATACGAAGAGCAGTGTTGTTATAAAAAAGTTGAACGATGCTGGTATAAATGTGAAGAGTAACTTTAGTGGCGTGGATGAGAAGGAAGCAGAAAAGTTCATAGATGAGTGGAATAAAAGCAAGAAGGAATTGATAAAGCAAGCAAGGAAACATAAGCAGAAAAAGAAAGAGGACAAAAAGAAAGAAGAGCCTCACTCAAAGAAAAGCGTCGAGCAGGAAGCTGGCGAGAAACCGAAGAAAAAGGATGAGCCGAAAGAGCACCACAGAAGGCCCGAGAGGCGTTTTAAGAAGGAGGAGTTCATAGAGCAGGCCACACCTCAGAAACTAAAGGGGAGAAAAAAACATAAAAAGAGTGACAAAGAACAGAAAGGCAAGGATGAGCAGGAAGCCAGGGTTGTTGAGTTCAAGGAAGGGATGACCGTTTTTGAGTTTGCCAATGCTCTTGGGGTGGATTTCTCTGATGTGCTGAGCAAACTCTTTCAGCTTGGCATAATGGTTCGAAAGAACGACATGATAGATCCTGATGCTGCTAAGATCATTGCAGAAGAATATGGGTACGAGCTTAAGGAAGAAGAGAAGAAATCCGAGGTGATTGAGGAGCTGTTGGATATCGAAGACAATCCTGAAGATCTCGTGGAAAGACCACCTATCGTTACCGTCATGGGTCATGTTGATCACGGTAAAACATCCATTCTCGATGCCATAAAAGCCACCAACGTTGCCGCTCGTGAGGCCGGTGGTATAACGCAGCATATTGCCGCCTACTCTGTAAAGGTGGGAGACAAGTACATAACATTCCTGGATACACCAGGACATGAAGCTTTCACGGAGATGAGGGCAAGGGGTGCACAGATAACCGACATAGTTGTACTTGTTGTTGCTGCGGATGATGGTGTAATGCCGCAGACAGTGGAAGCAATAAACCACTCAAAGGCTGCTGGTGTTCCGATAGTGGTAGCCATAAACAAAATAGATAAGCCAAACGCAAATCCTGAGAAGGTCAAACAGGAGCTTGCGAACTACGGCATAGTCCCGGAAGAATGGGGCGGTGAGAACATATTTGTCAACGTTAGTGCAAAGAAAAAGATAGGCATAGAGGATCTGCTTGAGGCTATTCTGCTTCAGGCAGAGGTGATGGAGCTTAAAGCCAATCCCAATAAGCGCGCAAAGGCTGTTGTCGTTGAGGCTAAACTGGATAAAAGCAGAGGTCCGGTTGCGACGGTTGTTGTCAAGGAAGGTACTCTCAAACAGGGAGATGCTTTTATAGTGGGTACGCAGTACGGCAAGGTGAGAGCGCTCTTTGACGATAGGCGAAGGAAGATCAAGAAGGTTGGACCTTCGTTTGCTGCTGAGATTATCGGTCTGCACGGTGTTCCTGAGGCAGGAGATACGCTTGTTGTGGTTAAGGATGAACACGTTGCCAAGGAGATTGCTCACAAACGCCAGGAAGAGATGAAGAAAGCCATCCTGAGCAAAAAGAGTATAACACTTGAGAATATCTTCTCAAAAATAGAAGGCGGCGAGGTAAAAGAGCTTCCGATCATTCTAAAAACCGATGTTTACGGCTCAATAGAGGCTATATCCAATGCGCTTTCCAAACTCTCAACTGAAGAAGTGGCGGTCAAGATCATCCATTCTGCTGTAGGTGCCATTACGAAAACAGATGTGCACCTTGCAAGGGCATCCAATGCAATAATCATAGGTTTCAATGTAAGGCCAACGCAGGAGGCATTGAAGCTATCCCAGGATCTACACGTGGATGTTAGAACATACAAGGTGATTTATGAAATAATAGACGACGTGAAGAAATCGCTTTCGGGTCTGCTTGCGCCTGAGGAGAAGGAAGAGGTGCTGGGCAGGGCTGAGGTGAGAGCAACATTCAAGGTGCCCAAGGTGGGGATTGTTGCCGGTTGTTATGTAACCTACGGCAAGATAACAAGGAATGCAAATGTAAGGGTTCTGCGAGATGGTGTAATTATCCATGAAGGCAAAATAGCCTCCCTGAAGCGGTTCAAGGATGATGTGACTGAGGTTCAACAGGGCTACGAGTGTGGTCTTGGTATAGAGAAATTTGATGATATTAAGCCCGGTGATCAGATAGAGGCATATACAACCGTCAAAATAGAAAGGCAGCTTTAACTGAAACTGCTAACGGCAATGATTGTCGGTATTCTTGTACTTGAGCTGAAACTATACGAGAGTTTCTCACTCAAGGAGAAGAGAAAGGTGTTAAAGGCGCTAATTGAGAGGGCTCGCAGGAATTTTAACATCTCGATAGCTGAGGTGGATCATAACGACATTCACAACTATGCGACAATAGGAATAACCTGTGTATCCAACAGCCGAAGGTTTCTGGATTCTGTCCTGGATAAGTTTCTGGAGTTCTGCCAATCCAACTTTAACATAGAAATAGTAAATGCAAGAAGGGATTTCCTATGATTAAACGAAACATGCCATTCAAAAGAAAGGATAGGGTTGCCAGTCAGCTAAAAAAGGCTATTTCTCGCATCATTGAAATCGAGATAGATGACGAGAGGCTAAAGGAGGTAACCCTAACTGACATAACCCTTTCCGATGACCTGAGACATGCACGAATCTATGTGGGTGTTAGTCTAACAGGTGGCGAAAGAGAGGACGTGATGCGACTGCTTGAGAAAGCAAAGGGTTTTATTAAGCGCAATCTGTCCGCGTACGTGCGTCTTAAACACATGCCGACATTAACGTTTGAGTATGACTCTTCAATAGATTATGGTTTTAAGATTGATAAAATTTTGAGGGATATAGCGGATGATAGAACAGATAGGTAAATTGATAAAAGAAAATGAGCGATTCCTTGTTGTTTCTCATAAGGATCCCGACGGTGATGCCATAGGTTCCTCACTTGCCATGTACGCTCTGCTTGAAGAGATGGGTAAAACCGTTTATGTTGAAAATCCAACATCACCCCCACCGAGGCTTTTTGCTTTTCTTGATGATTATGCAAAGATTGAGCCTGTAACCAACTCCAAAGATGTGGATGTGGTATTTATTCTGGATACTGCTGAGATTAGTCGATGTGGTGTGGATCGGGAGTTTTTGAAAGACAAAACTGTTGTAAATATAGACCATCACAAAACAAATGCAGGCTTTGGAGACATCAATCTCATTGAGCCTGACGCAAGTGCCGTTGGTTGTCTTTTGTGGGATATATTTACCAGAAACGGCTTTGATATAAGCAGGAGGGTTGCAACTTATCTATACGTTAGTATCTTGACAGATACGGGCTCTTTCCGGTACGGATCTACAACGCCCAGAGCCTTCGAGATATCCGCTGACCTTTTAAGAAGAGGCGTTGAGCCCTGGCATATTGCTTACAATATCTATGAGATGATGGAGTTTAATACGCTCAAGCTGCTCGGCCTTGTATTGAACACGCTTGAAACCTACCATAACGGTAAGCTTGCCATTGTATGGATAACAAAAGAGATGTTTGATTCAACCGGCACCACACGTGAGGACTCCGAAGGGTTTGTAAACTACGCTCGTGGTGTAAAGGGTGCTGAAGTGGGAGCACTTATACGTCAGGACGGAGAGAATTATTTTAAGATAAGCCTAAGATCCAAGGACAAGATAGACGTAAGCAGGGTTGCTGAATCCTTTGGCGGTGGCGGCCACAAGAATGCTGCCGGATGTGAAATTCACGGCACGCTTGAGGAAGTAAAAAACAAGCTGATAGAGGCGTTTTCCTTCCTTGGATAAGCGTTGTAAAGATAGCATCATATTAATAGATAAACCAGCTGGCATAACCTCATTCGAGGTGGTTAAGAGTTTGAGAAAAACCCTTGGGATTAAAAAGATTGGGCATGCCGGTGTGCTTGATAAGCCTGCAACCGGTTTGCTCGTCCTTGCAACAGGGAGGGCAACAAAACTTATACCCATATTTGAGGACGGCTACAAAATCTATGTGGTAGAAATAATATTTGGAATTAAGACAGATACCTACGATTCAACAGGAAGAGTTATAGCGCAAAAACGTGATTTTAGTCTGACGAAAGAGGAGCTTGAGGGCGTTCTTGAAAGATTTACCGGAAGGATCACCCAGCAGGTACCACCTTACTCAAACGTGAAGGTTAATGGCAAAAGGCTCTACAGCTACGCAGTTAGAAATCAACAGGTGGAGCTACCCAGGCGCGAGGTAACTATTCACGGCATAAGGCTCGACAGCTTTGAGCAAAACAGAGCCACAATCACGGTTAAGTGTTCAAAAGGCACTTATATCCGCTCTCTTGTCAACGATATAGGAGAGGCATTGAATACCTATGCCTGCGTTGGGAGGTTACGCAGGATTTTCAGCTTCCCGTTCAGCATAGAAGACGCAAGTACGCTTGAGAACCCCGGTTGCATTGAAATAAACGAGGCAATATCGCATCTACCCAGTCTCCGTGTTGAGGCGTATCATTTGAAAAGCATAGAAAACGGCGTGCCCTTTGACAGGCTATTCGACTGCAGGGTGTTAAACGATGGTATCTATAGAGTACTTGTGGGTAACAGACTGGTAGCTGTTGTTGAGAAAAAGGGCAGAGCTGTTAAGTATAGGCTTATCTTACCTTACGAATAAATTTTATATTGACTTGCTACAGTTAAATTAGTATCTTACATAAGAGAACAGAAGGGGGGTAAGGAGGTAGTCTATGTCTGAGGTTGAACTGAAGATTAAGGGTTGGTGCAAGAACTATCCAGGTGAGAGGCCGCCGAGATTTCTCAGGGCTTTTCTGCTGCTTTTTCTGTCGATGGGAGAGGCTCATGGATATGAGCTGATTGAAAAGCTTAAGAACATGGGCGTGAAATACGAAACCTACGAGGTTGGCTACGTTTATAAGACCCTGAGGAACATGGAGAAAGACGGTCTGCTGGATTCACGCTGGAATGTTAAAGAGAAAGGCGCTGCGAAGAGAATCTATCGCATAACGGAGAAAGGCAGAGAGAGCCTTGAGGATTGGGTAGCGGTACTCTCAAACATCCGAGACAGCATAACAAACTTCCTGATGGTCTATGAACAGATCAAGGAAGGTAAGCGCAAAAGCGGCTGATGTACAGGGTTAGCCTGGATTTTGTAAAGCCGGGCGACATCCTTGGGAAACCCATTATCAGCGAGACGGGCAGGGTTTTACTCAACAAGGGTGTTAGGCTCAACGAATTCTATATTGAGCAGCTTAAGAAGCTGGGCTACGACACGGTTTTCATAGAGGATGCTGATACTTCTGATATCCACGTTGAGGATGACATCAATGAGCAGACCCGCATCAGAGCCGTCAAAAGTGTCAGCGCCCTCTTTTCCATCCCCCTTAAAGAGATGAAAGATGTTAAAAAGCATACAGTTTCAGAGATAACAAAGAGTATAGAGAAGGGGGAAATTAAGAAGAAGCTTGCTAATTCTCGATACCTGAGGAATATTGCCGCTGTTGCGCATACCATTGTTGATGAGGTAATGGATAGCAAGATGTTAAGTGGTCTTGTGAGCTTCAAAAGGAAGAGTGACTTCACCTATAAGCACTGCGTTGATGTTACTGTTTTGTCCATAGCACTTGCTGACAAATTTCTCTACGACAGGAACCATCTTGTTGAACTTGCGCGGGGTACCCTCCTGCACGATATAGGCAGAATGCTCATAGACAGAAGTCTGTATGATGAACCGAGAAAACTTACGCCTGAGGAATTTGAACTGATAAAGAAGCACCCTCAGCTGGGGTATGTGGTGCTTAAAGATATAGCCGATATAGGTGTGATAGCTCCGCATATTGTTTACCAGCATCATGAGCAACAGGATGGCAAAGGGTATCCAAGGGGTTTGAAAGGGGATAATACACTACCTATACCGAGCAAGCAGATTAAAAAGGGCTACATCATGCCACTTGCTGAGATTGTCTATGCGGCAAATGTTTACGATGCACTTGTATCACCACGCTCTTACAGGGCTGCATATACACCTGATCAGGCATTTTTTATTATGAGACGCATGGCTGGTACGCACATCAACAAAGAGGTCCTCAGGGTGATGTTCGAGATTGTTCCAGCATACCCGGTTGGCACGACGGTTATTCTAACCTCTGGAAAGTTCAAGAATTACATTGGCGTTGTGGCAAAGGTCAATAGGGAGAATCTATCGAGGCCCATCATCAGGGTTATGTACGACTCTCGCAAGAAGAGAATTGAGCCTTTTGAAATCGATCTTGCCGCCAATCCCCACATCAACATATCCGGTATTATTCTATAGTTTCTTTTCAGCGTTAATTATTCCAATTAGAAGCAGGATGATCAGGATTACGTTGATTATCAGAACCACCGGTATGGAGTGAATCTTTGGGCCCACATCGTTGGCAAGCAGGATGCTGTTGCCTATGATTATGCTACCAATAATCAGGCTAATGCCAACCTGCCGCATTACGTAGCGGAAGGTGCTTATCATTTTATCCAGCCCATCCATTTCAGCTCTAATTTTAACATTGCCGTCTTCAAGGGCATCGAGCATCTTCCTGCCAACAATGGGGAGCTTCTTTAACGCAAATAGATAGTTTGGATTGGGAGTTGACAACAGTTTCAAGATACTTATCGGTGAATAGTATTTCCTTGCAAATCGCCTGAAATAGGGACGCGCAACCTCTACAAAATTGAAATCCGGATAGAAATCCCGGCCCACGCCATCAGCTATCATAACTGCCCTGAGCAATCTTGAAGAGCTGCGCTTTACGATGATGCCATGTTTTCTGAGGATTGTGAATACGTCCTTGAGCATTCGGGAAAGACTCATGCGTTTCAGGGGCAGGGAGTGGTAAAGCTCTATAAGCTCATCAATATCACCCTTCAACTCCTCTCTGTTAAGTTCGTCCTTTGTGGCAGCGAAGTTTTCAAGGGAATAGAGCATTCTATCAGCATCCTTCTCAATGAAACCCCATATCATTTCGATGAGATTTAGCTTATCTTCGTCAGTAATCTTGCCCACCATGCCGTAATCGATGTAGCATATTCTGCCATCCTTCATTATGATGATATTGCCTGGATGTGGATCGGCGTGGAACAATCCAACATCGAATATCTGATACCAGAAAACCTTGGCTCCATCTACGGCGAGCTTTTTAAGGTCAAATCCGGCTTTTATCAACTCCTGTTTGTTGGTGGCTTTATAGCCGAATATGTACTCCATTGTGATGATCTTCTCTGTGGTGTACTCCCAGTAGACAGTGGGCACATAAACGTACGAAAAAACGGAAAAATTCTTTTTGAATACCTCTATGAAGTGAGCCTCTATCTCGTAGTCCAGTTCCCTGTTTATGGTTTTGTCGAACTCCTCTATCAGGGGAACAATGTCGAAGTGAAAGTATTCCTTAATGCGTTTTCTCAGTATGGCTCCAAGCTTGTGTAGGAGGTACATGTCGGACTGTATGACTTCTTTGATGCCGGGTCTTTGCACCTTTACCGCTACATACTCGCCGTTTTTGAGCTTTGCTTTATGTACCTGACCAAGCGATGCACTTGCCTCTGGCACCTCCTCAAACTCTTCAAATATCTCTTCTATGTCTCGATTCAGCGAATTTTTAACGATCTTTCTGACCTCATCTATACCAAATGGTTCAACATTATCCTGAAGATTTTTAAGCTCTTCTATGAATGAGCGTGGTAGTATACCCTCCTGGGTGCTCATTAGTTGTCCAAACTTTACGAAAGTTGGGCCGAGCTCTTCAAGCATGCGTCTGAATCTGTAGGCTACGGTTGTCTCATCAAGCCGCTTTGATCGGATACCTGTATAACCAACAAGTTCGCCAAGCCCAAATCTGACCAGTATTCTGGTTATCTCGTTCAGGCGTTTTATGCCTCTGAATGCGGCGTTTCTTCTAATAGGCTAATACCCCCACCTTTTGTAGAGCTCATTGTCTATTGAGAGCTCATCAAGTACCTTTCCTACCACAAAATCCACGGCATCTTCAAGTCTTTTAGGTTTGTTGTAAAAGGTTAGGGCAGGAATAACGATACTTGCACCAAGATTGGCAAGGGTAAGCATGTTTTTTAGGTGTATGGGTGAAAGCGGTGTTTCGCGTGGGACAAGGACAAGCTTGTGTTTCTGTTTTATGGCAACATCGCCACAACGCGCAATGAGCGTGTCGGATATACCGTGTGCTATTGCAGCAAGCGTTCTCATTGAACAGGGTGCAATTACACATGCGTCTATTTTAAACGATCCACTGGACAACGGTGAATGCATGTCATTATTCTGATACAGGATTGCCTTTGTAAACTTTAGCCTTTCAAGAAACTCAACAATTTCACTGCCCGTTTCTTCTTTGAATATAGCTTTAGCCGTATCCGATATGACTATGTGTAACTCCTCTACCTTCTCGGACAGCACCTGAATCAGCCTCTCTGCTATAGGAGCACCGCTTGCCCCGCTAATGCCCAGAGCTATCTTCATTGTACCTCCACAGTTTTCTTTCCTATTACAGTAGCCATAACAACGCGTTTGGATCGTGGATACATGATTGGTATAACGCTGTTTAAAAAGCCACTCTTCAATGCTTTAGCCACGGTTGTTATGCGGATATTGCCATCAACCACAATGACACTGACCATATCTCCCCTTTTCACCTGTGGCATTACCCGAACATTGGAAGGGGTAAACGCGCTACCTTTTGCTATGTCTACTACAGCAACCCTGCCCACAATGGAGTGTGTATCTTTTAGAGCGTTGGCAACAGGTGCTCTTTTTAGTCTCACGTATGTAATGTCTGATTCCTCTATGGTTTGACCGCGGGATATATCCCTTGCTGCAACCGGATAGTAATAGCTTCTGTCGATTCTTGCGCTGATTCCCAGTGTGCGCAGATAACGCCCGTTTTTCAATAGATCAATCTCTATCCATACAAAATCCCTGTTCCTGCTTATTCTTTTGAGTTTCAACGTGTATTTGGCATAGGGCAGTACTATCGGCATGTGCCTTAAGATCTTGATATGACTAATGCCGGTAATCCTCTCAATGCTCTTGCGGGTTATGTAATAGGCTTGCCTTTTAACTATACACACGTTGCCGCAGACCGAATAGCGTGAATGATGGGTGCTTTTTAAAATGGAACGAACAAGATCGGCTGTAACGGTTATGGAACCGTTCACATAGGGAGCGTCCGCAATGAACAGATCCTTGAGTGCATCGGGGCATTTCGACGTGACATCCTCAAGGTAGACCTGATCGCCTTTGACCGTTGCCTGCTTTTTTAATGCAATATCACAGGCGAAGGTATGTAAAGCAAAAACAAGGGTCAGTATGATGCTAACGCTTGAGATTATTAGCTGTCTGGAGCATCTCATCGCTTGTCTGAATAGCTTTAGCATTTGTATCGTAAGCACGCTGTCCTGCTATCATCTCAACCATCTCCTGCACGACACTCACGTTGCTCATCTCAAGGATGCCCTGCTCAAGCATGCCAAGGCCATTTGTTCCTGGATTGCCTACTGTAGGCGCACCGGATGCATCCGTTTCCTTGTAGAGATTGTGGCCGATAGATTTCAACCCGGCTGGGTTGATGAAATTGGCAAGCTGAATTTGGCCGATTTGTGTAGGTGTATTCTGGCCAGCTTCTAACACAGATACAGTTCCATCATTGCCGATATTTATACTGACTGTGTCACCTGGAATCGTTATCTGCGGTGAAAGCGGATATCCTTCACTGGTGACGATCCTGCCGGTCGAGTCGATCTTGAATGCACCGTCCCTTGTGTATGCGATGGTTCCATCCGGCATGGTTATCTGGAAAAAACCGTGTCCTGCTATTGCAACGTCAAGTGGATTGCCCGTCTCCTTAAAGTTTCCCTGTGCAAAGTTCTTTACAACAGCGGCGGGTTTTACACCAAGACCTACCTGAATTCCCGTTGGCTCCATAGTGTTTGCCGTTGATGCAACTCCAGCTTCTTTCACCGTTTGGTAGAGGAGATCCACAAAATCTGCTCTACTTCGTTTGAATCCCGCCGTGTTAACATTAGCAAGGTTGTTGGCAATGGTGTCTATGTTTAGCTGCTGCGCCTCCATGCCTGTAGCCGCCGTCCAAAGCGCTCTTATCATGTTCCTACCTCCTGTCGGGTTACGTTACTCTGCCTACGTTTTTGACAACATCCGTCATAATCTCGTTGCCCAGCGCATCGATTACCCGCTGGAACCTGTCAAATGAACGCTGTGTTTGTATTAGATTAACCATCTCTTTCACTATACTCACATTGCTCATCTCCAGATAACCCTCTGCAAGCGTAAAGTTGGCAACAGGCATAGCGGGCTCATTGTTTATTGCTTTAAACAGGTGGTCGTGCCATTTTTTGAGGTTTGAGTAGTTCCTAAAGTCCCTTATGGCTATCCTGTCTATTTTATTTTTGTCTACAATCACTGTACCGTCGGATCTTATTGTAACGTGCTTGCCGTTCAACTTTATCAGCTGCCCGTTTCTGAAGTAATTTTCACCAACTATTGGATAGCCCGTGCTGCGTTGAACCAGTGTACCATCGCTTGCTATGCTGAATTGTCCATCACGGGTATACATAATCCCTTTTTTGGTTAGAACAAGAAAAAATCCCTTGCCTTCTATTGCAAAATCCAACCTGTTTCCGGTGTGTTTAAATGGACCCTCTGAAAAGTCAATATAGCTTGTGTCCATATGGGGCGTGGAGTTTATAGTCTCGTTGATGAACCGCTCAGCCTGTTTGGTATCGGGTGGTATCGGTAGCTTAGCATTTGCTTCGCCCCATACCCTTGACCAGCTCTTGATGTTTATTCTTTCCTTTTTAAATCCCACCGTATCGGCGTTGGCAATGTTGTTTGTGATATTGTTTAGACGGTTTAGCTCTACTATCATGCCACCCGCACAGTCGTAAACACCGTTGAACATAGCTTACACCTCCTTTCCATTGGTTAGCAAAGCTCGTGCCAAATCCGAACCCAAAAAGCGTGTGGACAAAGTACACATATTTGCTATAGTATCGAACAAATAAACCGAAGGGAGGTTGCCGTGAGGTTAGCTGTCCTTCTGCTTCTTACGAGTCTCATCTATTCGTTGTCTGCGCACGCATTAACGCTGAAGTCAATAGAATGCGGAACAGGCGTGAAAGATCTCAAAATCATTGCCCCCAAAACGGATTTTACTGCAGGCGAGAGGGTTTACTGTCTAACGAAACTTGTCCACATACAGAAACCCACATACATTATTCACAGGTATGTTTTCCGTGGACACAACTACGATATAAAGCTCAGTATAAAACCATACAAACGATTTAGAACCTACTCCGATAAGCTGCTATTTGCACCCGGTATATGGAGGTTTGAGGTGCTTGACTCCTCAGGTAAGCTGCTGGGCGAGAAAATACTCAAGGTAAGATAAAGGAGATACGCTTATGGGAATGACGATCTCTCAAAAGATACTTGCTGCAAAAAGCAACAGAGATATTGTAAAACCCAATGAGATAGTGCTTGCCGATGTGGATCTTGCTTTTGCCAACGATATTACAGCTCCTATAGCAATTGATTTTCTAAACAGGCTTGGTGTAGGTGTGTTCGATAAGCAAAAGGTTGCGTTGATACCGGATCACTTTACACCGAACAAGGATATAAAGTCTGCCAATCAGTGCAAGATCATGCGCGATTTTGTCAGGCAACATGAGCTTATCCATTACTGGGAAACCGGTGAAGTGGGAATAGAGCATGCGCTTTTGCCAGAGCAGGGTTACATAAAACCTGGAATGCTTGTGGTTGGAGCCGATTCCCACACATGTACACACGGTGCACTGGGCGCCTTCGCCTGTGGAATGGGGTCTACCGATGTTGGCTTTGCCTTTGCAACGGGGAAAACCTGGCTCAAGGTGCCAGAGAGTATAAAGTTTGTCTATACAGGAAAGAGAAATAAGTGGGTTGGTGGCAAGGACTTGATACTCTATACAATCGGGCAAATCGGAGTATCCGGTGCACTCTATAAATCCATGGAGTTTACTGGTGAAGCAATAAGAGAGCTTCCCATGGATGACAGGTTAACCATATGCAACATGGCGACCGAGGCAGGTGCAAAGAATGGCATAATTGAACCCGATGCAATCACCGAAGAGTATTTAAAAGAGAGGGGTGTTTTTGAGTTTAATGTAATGAAAAGCGATCCAGATACTGAATATGCCGAAGTAATTGAGATCGATGTATCGGAGATTGAGCCACAGGTTGCTTTTCCACATCTACCTGAAAATACTGTCGGTATTAGTGAAATAAAAAAGGATATACGGATTGACCAGGCGTTTATAGGTTCCTGTACAAATGGCAGATTGAGCGATTTAAGGGTTGCAGCTGAGGTGCTGAAGAACAACAAAGTGGAGAAATACGTACGCCTTATCATTATCCCGGCAACCGTAGAGATATACAGACAGGCTTTAAAGGAAGGTCTCTTTGACATCTTCCTTGATGCCGGTGCAGTGATCTCACCGCCAACATGCGGTCCCTGTCTGGGCGGCTTTATGGGCATATTAGCAGATGGCGAGGTGTGTATATCCACATCCAACAGGAATTTCGTCGGGCGAATGGGTTCGAAAAAAGCCTTCGTTTATCTTGCATCACCTGCGGTTGTAGCAGCCAGTGCCGTTGCCGGTAAGATCGTCTCTCCCGAGGAGGTGGTAAAATGAGACTAAAGGGCAGGGTGTGGAAATACGGTGATAATGTTGATACGGATGTGATAATACCCGCAAGGTATCTCAATACATCCGATGATAAAGAGCTTGCCCGCCATTGTATGGAAGACATCGATGAGCGTTTTGCAAAGGAGGTCAAGCCCGGCGACATTATAGTTGCAGGTGAAAACTTCGGCAGCGGCTCAAGCAGAGAGCATGCACCCATAGCTATTAAGGCAAGCGGTGTGGGTTGCGTGATCGCCAAGAGCTTTGCCAGAATTTTCTATAGGAACGCCTTCAATGTAGGCTTACCCATCTTCGAAAGCCCAGAGGCTGCAGAGGATATAGAATCTGGTGACGTGGTAGAGGTAGACCTTAAGAAGGGTGAGATTATCAATACAACAAAGAACAGAAAGTATGCTGTGACGCCGATTCCCGAGTTTATGATGCAGCTTATCGAAAGTGGCGGCTTGTTTGGTTATGCACAGAGGCTACTTAAAAAAGAAGAAGGGGGAAGCAATGGGTAGTTACAAAATATCCGTCATGGAAGGCGACGGTATTGGCCCGGAAATAGTGGCTGAAGGACTGAAGGTGCTTGATGAGATAGCCTCCAGATTCAACCACACATTCGAATATGTGAAGGTCTATGTGGGAGGGTGTGCTATTGACAGGTTTGGTGAGCCTCTCCCAGACAGTGAGGTAGAAAAAATACTTTCAACAGATGCTCTCTTTTTCGGAGCGGTTGGTGGGCCGAAATGGGAGAATCTCCCTCACGATAAGAAACCGGAAGCTGGTTTGCTTGGTATCAGAAAGGCTCTTGGTGCATTTGCAAATCTCAGACCTGCAAAGGTTTTCAGCGAGCTTATTGATGCAAGCACCCTTAAACCTGAAGTGGTGGAGGGCATAGATATTCTGGTTGTTAGAGAGCTTACAGGTGGCATTTATTTTGGAAAGCCAAAGGGTATTTTTGAAGAGAATGGCGAAAAAAAGGCAGTCAACACGATGGTGTACAGCTATAGCGAGATAGAACGCATCGTCAGACTTGCTTTTGAGCTTGCAAGGAAAAGAAGAAAGCGGCTAACCAGTGTTGACAAGGCTAATGTGCTTGAGGTGTCTCAGCTATGGAGAGATGTGGTAAATCAGGTAGCATCTGAGTTTCCTGACATTGAATACAACCACATGCTTGTTGATAATGCAGCTATGCAGCTTGTGCGTAATCCCAAGCAGTTCGATGTTATTGTCACGGGCAACATCTTCGGAGATATACTCTCAGACGAGGCAAGCATGCTAACGGGTTCTATTGGTATGCTACCCAGTGCAAGTATCGGTGGCAGGGTAGGGATGTTTGAGCCAATACATGGATCTGCACCCGATATAGCCGGCAAAGGCATAGCCAATCCAATAGCGCAGATAGAGTCAGCGGCGATGATGCTAAAATATGGGCTGAATCTGGATAGGGAGGCTGAAGCGATAGAAAAGGCTGTAGAGCTTGTTCTGTCAATGGGGTACAGAACACCGGATATCATGAGTGAAGGTAAGAAGCTGGTTAATACAGATCAGATGGGTAACCTAATAGCTAAGGCGATAGGAGATGTGGCATGAAGATCGGCATAATGTCAGATTCCCACGACAACATACCCGCAATAGAGAAGGCTGTCGAAACCTTCAATGCTGTGGGAGCCGATTTTGTTGTTCACTTGGGTGATATTGTCTCGCCTTTCTGTTTCGATGTGTTTGATAAATTGAAAATGGAATTCATCGGTGTTTTTGGCAATAACGATGGCGAATGGCTTTACCTTGAAGAGAAAGCGAGACATCGCCTGCATAAACCGCCTTATGAATTGGAGCTGGATGGTAAGAGTTTTGTTTTGATGCATGAACCATTCGGAATTGATAAACTTGCAAGAGAGTACGATTATGTGCTGTATGGCCATCTGCATGTGATAGACATCAGAAAAACCGATAGGGGTCACATAATCAGTCCGGGCGAATTATGCGGCTATCTGACAGGCAGAAGAACGGTTGTAATTCTGGATACGATGCTCAACAAGGCAGACCTGATAGACCTTTGATCAGGCATATAAAACTACAAGGCAGCTATACAGAGGCCCCCTTGAGGCTCGGGCTAAAGCAGGTGGCTTTCTGTGGCAGAAGCAATGTTGGTAAATCATCCCTTATAAATGCTCTTTGCAGTTGCAAGATAGCAAGGATCAGTAAGAAAGCTGGCAAAACCACCACAATAAACGCCTATCTTGTGAATGAGTGTTTTTATCTTGTAGATCTACCGGGTTACGGGTTTGCCCATAGGTCAAAGGCTATGGTCAGACAGTGGCAACATTTAATTGAGGATTATCTTAGGAATGCCAACCTTCTCGTCCATTGTTTTGTGTTGATTGATGCTCGCCATGAGCCTATGGAGTCCGATATGCGGATGATTGAGTGGCTCACGTTTTATAACAAGGAGTATAGCGTTGTTTTTACCAAAGCGGATAAGGCAAAGCAGAGCGATATAAGCAGGAATGTGAAATTGCTTGAGAAGAGGTTTGGCAAGATTAAATGGTTCTCAGTTTCATCGACCAAAAGAAAGGGGATAGATAAGCTTCTTGAATACCTGTTTGCTCTCTGTTGCCCTTAGAGGATATAGCGGCTTAGATCCTTATCCTTAACAATATCCTTCAGTTTCTCTTCAACGTAAGCAGCGTCAATAATAACCCTTTGCAGCTTCTCATCTGGTGCTTCGAACGAGACATCCTCCAGCAATTTCTCCATCAGCGTGTGAAGACGACGAGCACCAATGTTCTCCGTTTCCTGATTTATCCTTTCAGCAAGTTCAGCAATCTTCTCGATACCATCATCTGTGAAGACAAGCTCCACACCGTCGGTCTTCAGAAGGGCAGCGTATTGCTTGATGAGTGCATTTTTCGGTTCTTTCAATATCCTGACAAACTCCTCCTTTTTTAACGGCTGCAACTCAACTCTGATGGGAAAACGACCTTGCAATTCGGGAATCATATCGCTGGGCTTGACCTGATGGAAGGCTCCAGCAGCTATAAACAGAATATGATCGGTATCTATCACCCCGTACCTTGTGGATACACTTGATCCCTCGACAATGGGCAATAGATCTCTCTGAACACCCTCCCGTGAGACATCAGGACCGGACGAAACACCACTTTTCCCGACTATCTTGTCAATCTCATCAATGAAGATTATTCCGTCGTTTGCTGCGCGCTCTAAAGCAAGCTCTTTCACCTTGTCTTTATCAATAAGCTTTTGAGCCTCTTCCTCTTTAAGTATTTTCTTTGCTTCCTTTATGGTTACCTTTCTTGTTTTTTTCTTTTGTGGTAGAAGATTGTCCAGCATATCCTTCAGGCTTGAATCCATCTCGTCAATGGGCGCTGCTGCTATTTCAATGAAAGGCATAAATTGCGCATTTTTCTGGGGATTTATCGTGATCTCAATTGTTTTATCGTCAAGCTCGCCGTTCCTGAGTTTTTCTCTGAATTTTTCCTTTGTCCTGTTAATACGCTCTTCTTCCTCTGGTGTGTCGTATATCGTTTTAGGTCGCTTGATCGATGGAATGAGGATCTCAAGTATCCTATCCTCTGCGGCTTTGATAGCTTTATCCTCCACTTTTGCGAGCTCTTCCTTCTTTACCATCTCGTAGCTTATCCTGACAAGGTCACGAACCATGGACTCCACATCCCTGCCCACATAGCCGACTTCAGTGAACTTGCTTGCCTCCACTTTGACAAAAGGAGCATTCGTGATTCGTGCAATTCGTCTTGCAATCTCCGTTTTTCCAACACCAGTAGGACCTATCATGAGTATGTTTTTCGGTATTATCTCTTCTTTTATGTCATCGTCCACCATGTCCCTTCTGTAGCGCGTTCTCAGGGCGATAGCTATAGCTTTTTTGGCTTCTTTTTGCCCTACAATATACCTATCCAGCAGCTCGACTATGCGTTTTGGGGTGAGTTCCTTTTCCATGCGCTAGCCCTCCAGTACATCCACGATGATATTGTCGTTTGTATAGATACAGATCGAAGCGGCGATACGCAGGGCTTCTTTAACTATCTCCTCTGCCTCCAGGTTGGTATATTTTACCAGTGCCTTGGCGGCTGCGAGAGCATAATTTCCCCCTGAGCCTATGGCAAGAATATCTTCATCTGGCTCAATTACATCCCCGCTTCCAGATATCAGGTAACGGTTGTTTATATCAGCAGCTATCAATAGTGCTTCCAGTCTTCTCAGAACCCTGTCTGTTCTCCAATCCTTTGCAAGTTCAACACTTGCACGTGTCAGGTTTCCGGCATATTCGTTTAGCTTGCTCTCTAACTTCTCAAACAGGGTGAAAGCATCGGCGGTAGAGCCGGCAAACCCTACCAAGACCCTATCGTTGTAGAGTCTTCTAATCTTCCTTGCGCTGGATTTTGCGACAGTAGCACCCATTGTAACCTGACCGTCGCTGCCTATAGCAACCCTACCGTTGCGTTTTACAAGCAGAACAGTTGTGGCTTTTATCTCCATTTTATGCGCTTTTCTGACTACTTTTTGTTACCAGAATTGGCTTTTTATTGTTCAGGACGACATCCTTGTCAATTATGCACTCGGTCACATCCTTCATCGAGGGCACGTTATACATAAGATCCAGCATTATGCTTTCCATTATGCTTCTTAGACCCCTTGCACCGACCTTTCTCTCAATTGCCTTTTGGGCAATGGCTTTCAGTGCATCATCGGTAATGGTAAGCTTCACATCATCCATCTTAAACATCTCAACATATTGCTTCACAAGCGCGTTCTTGGGTTCGGTCAGTATGCGGATCAGTTCATCTTCCTTTAGATCTTCAAGCGTTGCGACGACGTGCAGCCTACCGATCAACTCAGGTATCAACCCGTAATGCATCAGGTCTTCAGGTGTTACATGTTCTATGATGTTAGATTTATCTTTCTTGTTGAGCGTTACAGGATTGGTAAAACCTATGCTCTTCTTGTTCAACCTCTTGGCTATTATATCCTCCAGCCCCTCGAATGCTCCACCACATATGAACAGGATATTGGATGTGTCGATCTGAATGAACTCCTGCTGGGGATGTTTCCTGCCGCCGTATGGTGGAACATTGACAACGCTTCCCTCTATCAGCTTCAGGAGAGCCTGTTGCACTCCTTCTCCTGACACATCCCTTGTAATAGAGGGATTCTCGCTTTTTCTTGAGATTTTATCGAGCTCATCGATATAGACGATACCCTTTTGCGCTAAAGCCACATTGTAGTCTGCAGCTTGAAGTAACCTTACAAGGATGTTTTCCACATCCTCACCCACATAACCTGCTTCGGTAAGGCTTGTTGCATCGGCTATAGCAAACGGAACGTTGAGGATCTTGGCCAGTGTCTTTGCAAGGAGGGTTTTACCGGTACCTGTTGGTCCTATCAGCAAGATATTGCTCTTCTCAAGCTCAACGTCGTTCTTTTTCGAAGCCTTTTTGCTCATTGAAGAGATGCGTTTGTAATGGTTGTAAACGGCAACGGATAGAATCTTCTTTGCTTTTTCCTGTGATATTACATATTCGTCAAGCTGTTTCTTTATCTCTTTTGGTGTAAGTGACCTGAAATCCTTATCCTTGTTCTTGGAGAGCTCCATATCCTCGGCGAGTATATCCTCGCAAAGAGCAACACACTCATCGCAGATATAAACGCCGGGCCCCGCAATGAGCTTTCTCACCTCATCCTGCGTTCTACCGCAGAAGGAGCATCTCAATGGGCCCTTACTGTCCACTGGTATCATTCTTTTTCTCCTCTTCCTTTCTTGAGTAGATGACCCTGTCTATAATTCCGTACTCCTTCGCTTCCTTGGCATCCATGAATTTATCCCTTTCGGTGTCTTTTTCTATAGTTTTCACTCGTTTTCCCGTGTGTTTTGCCATAATTTCATTGATAATTTTCCTGAGCCTCAGTATCTCCTTGGCGTGTATCTCTATCTCTGTTGCCTGTCCGGTAATACCCCCCAGCGGCTGATGAATCATGATGCGCGAATGCGGTAAGGAGAACCGCTTCCCCTTGGTACCGGCGGCAAGCAAAACAGCGCCCATTGATGCAGCAGTCCCGAGACATATTGTTGATACATCGCACTTGATATACTGCATTGTATCGTAGATCGCAAGACCGGCTGTAATACTCCCACCGGGGGAATTGATATAAAGGAATATATCCTTATCAGGGTCCTCTGACTCTAAGAAGAGCAGCTCGCTTACAATTATATTGGACAGATAATCATCAATCTCACCGTTGAGCATAACAATTCTATCCTTAAGGAGTCTTGAATAGATATCGTAGGCTCTCTCACCCTGGGGTGTTTTTTCAATAACTATGGGAACCAGACTCATTTACTCTCCTTCTTTTTTACTTTCGATCTCTTTTTCGCCTTCCGCCTCATGTTGAGATTCACCTTTATCTTCTTCTTTCTCTTCCACTATTTTCGCATGTTTATGGACAAAGTCAAGCGCCTTCTGGCCCAGCAAATCTATCTCTATTACCGGGATCATACCCTTCTGCTGATACTCCTGGTAGAGCTCCTCGAATGTTCTATTCTGTGCTTGAGCCTGCCTTGCTATCTCGTCTTTGATCTCCTCGCCGCTTACCTGTAGATTCTCCTTCCTTGCAATTTCAAGGAGTATGAAGGTTGCTTTCACACGCCTTTTAGCTTCCGGTTCAAACTTTTCTCTAAGCACCTTTGGTTTGAACTCGTCTGAGCTAACATCGGCACCCATGTAGTACATGTTTTTCACATATTCCATAATCATCTGATTGGTTTCCTGGTTAACGATGCTCTCTGGCAACTCAAATTCGTACTCCTCGAGAAGTCTGGAGATAATTTCCTCCTTCTGTCTTGATATTTCAGCCTTTTCTTTGTTCTCAAGAAGGTGTTTTTTAACATCATTAATCAGATCATCAACGGTTTTGAATTCTTTGTTGATTCTACGCGCAAATTCATCATTCAATTCGGGCAACTTTTTCTGTTTGATCTCCTTCAGTGTTACTTCAAACACTATGTTCTTGCCTTTGAGCGCTCTCAAGGGATAGTTATCGTCGTAGCTCGCCTCTATCTTTTTCGTTTCTCCCGGCTTCATGCCATATATCTCTTTCTCAATCTCCTCCAGCAACTGTCCCCTGCCAAGCTCTGCATAGAGGTTGTCGCTTGTGAACTCTTTGATAGGATAACCCGTCTCTTTCACGAAGGTTTTTATGCTCAAAGTCACCACATCGCCTTTCTCTGCTTCTTTATCCTTCTTTTCAAGCGTGGCAAAGGCTTCCCTTATCTGCTCTATGGCTTCATCGATCTCTTTTTGAGTCACCTCAACAGGTTTTTTCTTTATCTCAATACCTTTGTATTCCTTAAGCTCTATTTCGGGTTTCACGTCCACACGTGCTTCGAATTTCAGATACTCACCCTCTTTATAATCGACAGAAATAAATACAGGATCAGAAACAGTGGTTATCTTGTTTGAAGAGATGGCATACTCGTAAGCCTCACTCATCAGCTCTCTTTTCAGGTCCTCTTCAATTTCCTTTTTGTAGGTTTGCTCTATTAAGGATCTTGGCACCTTACCCTTTCTGAAACCTTTAAGCTTTACACTCTTTTTTAGTCCGGATATGATCTGGTCTTTCTTCTTTTTAATCAGTTCCGCCGGTACTTCTATATGTAGTTTTTTGGCGGAAGGTTTGGCATCCTCAACGGTAACCTTTACCATAAATACCCCCACAAATTTTGATCATGCAACTATACCAGAAAAACAAGGTTTTTTCAAACGGTTAGGTTTCTATTTCACGATAACGTTATCATCGCATAGGTAAATGGCATTTATCTTATGCTTGTTAATCTCAACAAACTGAAGATACACAGTCTCTCCGTCGTGTGTCAGCTCTGCCTCTGTTATGGGTATGAAATCCTTGATGTTTGTAGAATTCAGAACGTCGGTTAATCGGGATTTTGGCATTAGATGAATGTAACCGCGCACCTTTAGATTGTCCATAATTATCGTGACTTTATGTCTCTCCTTCTCCACCTTCAGCCCCATTTAGCCCTCCCTTTCTGTAGCGGTAAACACTAACATGGTGACGTTTCAGAAACAGGGAATCCTCCAGTTCAAAGCCGGCTACCCTTAAAGGGTCCTCTCCTTTTTTGCAATTGTCAAAAGCCTGCCTGTCGGTTAGCTTCAAAGTCAGATCAAAGAAGGCGCCACCCGGCAGATAATATATGCTGTAGAGCCTGCCCGTTTCTTTTAGATGATCAGATAGTAGGCTAATCTGATCCGCTTTCAAGTCGAATATCGAAAAGTATAGTACAACCTTGTCAAAAAGCTTGTCAAGCTCAAATGGACTGGAGACCTCATAGGCTTCATAGGTTTTAACACGCGCAAAATGGTGAATCGGAGATTTTAGATAGTCGGCTTCTTTGTAGATAACAAGGAGGGTGTCTTCCGGTTTTGGGTCGATATATTCGACAGACTTTATAATGTATGGTTCGTACTGGAACCTTCTTGCAAACCTGCTGTTGGACAGGTTGATTATCCACTGAGTTATGCCCATTTTCCTATCGTTCCGCAGGCCACTACACGGTCTTTATCATCGTAGAAGACGGCAATCTGTCCTGGCGTTATGGCTCTTTCTTTCTCAAAGAGGTAAACCCTCTTACTGTCCGCATCAAGCTTACAATACTTTTGCTGGGCACTGAAGCGTACCTTTACATACACCCTGAGCCTTTTTAGTTCTACTTCATCGATATACAGCTTCAGGTTGTTCAACTCAAATCTATCACTGAATAGCGCATCGTCAGTGTTAACGTAAACAGTGTTTGTGTTTGCATCTATCCTTGTTACATAGTGTGCAACATTACCTACCTTTATGCCTTTTCTTTGTCCTATGGTGTAGTTGAAAAAGCCATCGTGGTAACCAACCACCTGTGTTCCCTTTACGATTCTGCCCCTCTTTCTACCCAGTTTTTCTGCCAGTATGTCCCTATAGTTGTGTTTGACAAAACAAAGATCGGAACTCTTTGGAAGCTCAAGGTGGAACCTTTTTTCTATCTCCTCCCTTGTGGTGTTTTCAAGTGGAAAAAGCATCCTCTTGAGGTAGTTCTTGTCCACGCATGCAAGAAAATAGGATTGATCCTTCTGACTCCTGTGTTTTTTCAGATATCCATCGCTATCAACTGCAGCATAATGTCCGGTGGCTATCAGATATATACCAAGATCATCCGCCGCTTTTGCAAGCAGCGGAATTTTCACCTCTTTGTTACATACCACACAGGGATTGGGTGTTAAGCCGGCAGCATACTGGTCAATAAAATACTCAACAACACTGCTGTTAAACTGCTCAATAGCATCCTTTTCTATAATCTCCACCCCATATCGTCTAAGTCTTTCTTTTACAAGCTCGTTTAAGGGCTGCTCTCCTGTTAGCTTCAGATGCAAACCGACTACATCAAAACCCTTCTCTTTGAGCATAACACATGCAGCAAAGCTATCCAGGCCGCCGCTTACTCCAACAAGACATCTCATTTCGTTGCGTTGTCGCTACTCTTTGATGTTTTTGATCCTTTTATCTCTTTTGTTATGCTTATTTTGTAGCCCTCATCCCTGAGTTTATATCCAACGTATGCCCCACCTGCAGCAGCACCACCAACAACAAGTGGCGTGCACCCGGCGCCTGCAAACAGGATGGCGAAGAGTCCTACGAACGCTACAAACTTTTTCATCTTGAGCACCCCTTTAAAGTATCTCAAGGTACATGCGCTTAATCTCCTCCTTATCAAAAGTGCACGGTGAATTTGCGATGCCATGCTCCATAGTGTGAAACGTGTTCTCCACCATTTCGTTAATCAGATCCTTATCAAAGCCCCACTGCGAGAGCCTATCGTTTAAGCCCACCTCATCTTTCAGCTCACACACGGCATCAACAACAAGCTCAGCTGCCTTCTCAAGTGGCATATTCGAGATGTTCTTCCCCATCAGATAGGCTATATCGGCGAACCTCTCCGGTGCACACTTAATCGCCCTTTTTAAAAAAGGTATCATGACCATTGCAAGTCCCCTGCCGTGTGGTAGATCCCTGTTGTATGCACTCAGGGCATGTTCCATTGCATGCGGTAGAGAAGCTCTCCCAACATTCAAAGCCATACCTGCAAGCATAGCGGCAAGGGACATGTTGTCCATTGCTTTCTTTTTTCCATCGATAGAAGCCCTGAGATTTTCCCGGATCAGTGATATGGCTTGCCTGCAGTATCCATCTGTTATTGGACAGGCAGACCTTGATGTGTAGGCTTCAATAGCATGTGACAGGGCATCAAATCCGGTATTGGCCTTCACCCAGTCACTCATTGTATAGGTCAAACTGGGATCAATTAAAGAGACCTTTGGATAGATCGCCTCGCTGGCTATGGCAACCTTTAATCTTTTATGGATGTTGTTTATGACGCTGTAGCGTGTAACCTCACTACCGGAACCGGAGGTAGTTGGTGAACATACTACCGGATAGGCATCCATTGCCGGTGTTATGTTCCCCACTAAATCCCAGATAGAACATCTCTGTTTTGCAGCAAGAGCCGCCGCCTTAGCGAGGTCCATTGCGCTGCCACCGCCTATAGCGACAACCACGTTTAACCTCTTCTGGTTTATTAAAGATGCAGCTTGATCAACTGCATCAGAATCCGGATTTTCTGTCACATTTGAGAAATGAACAAGCTCCTCCGTTTTTGGCGATCTCTCAAATAACTTCATGATGTAATCCAGTTTGCCCTTTTCCTTTAGATGTTTTCTGCCAGTAACAAGCAATATCCTGTTGCCGTTTCGCAGTGTTAGTTTTGCAAGTTCATCCAGTTTGCCACAACCGAAATGGATCCTTAAGGGAGCAAAATAGGTAAACTCCATCTTCAGCCACACCCCTTTTCCTGCAAGTTTGCGTC
>CAZIZT010000004.1:0-1778 GCA_964544085.1 uncultured Desulfurellales bacterium | reverse complement strand
GCTGATACCGCCCAAGAGTTCACATCGACGGCGGTGTTTGGCACCTCGATGTCGGCTCATCACATCCTGGGGCTGGAGCAGGTCCCAAGGGTTCGGCTGTTCGCCGATTAAAGTGGTACGCGAGCTGGGTTCAGAACGTCGTGAGACAGTTCGGTCCTTATCTGCCGTGGGCGCAGGAGACTTGAGGGGAGCTGTCCCTAGTACGAGAGGACCGGGACGGACGCACCTCTGGTGTATCGGTTGTGGCACCAGCCGCAGGCGCCGAGTAGCTATGTGCGGTAGGGATAACCGCTGAAAGCATCTAAGCGGGAAGCCCACCCCAAGATTAGGTCTCCCTTCGAGCTTTGCTCGACTGAAGGTCCCTTGGAGACTACGAGGTTGATAGGCTGCAGGTGGAAGCGCGGCAACGCGTGGAGCCGAGCAGTACTAATAGACCGTGAGGCTTAGGCTTATCCCTGTTCTTTAATGGTTAGGTGCAAACAATTCATTCCCCTGGTGAGGATAGCATGCAGGGAAACACCCGTTCCCATTCCGAACACGGCAGTTAAGCCTGCATGCGCCGATGGTACTGCGGGAGAGCCCGTGGGAGAGTAGGTATCGCCAGGGGACTATTTTTTTATGGACAGACGTTTTTTCCTCAAAGATGGTTTTGGACTCCACGTTGTCTTATATCAACCGGAAATTCCACCCAATACCGGTAATATTGCACGCTTATGTGTTGCCACCTCTACCCACCTTCATTTAATTCGACCATTGGGTTTTTCCCTTAGCGATAGGCGCCTAAGAAGGGCAGGTCTGGACTACTGGGGCAAACTGAAGCTCACAGTGTACGATAGCCTGGAGGATTTCTTTATACGTTTTGGAGCGGGGCGCATTTTCTACCTTACTACAAGGGCTCAAAAAACGATATACGACTTTCAGTATCGACGGGGTGATGCATTTGTCTTTGGATCTGAGAGTGCAGGTTTGCCGGAGGAATTGCTTATTTCAAATATGGATCGCTGCGCCAATATCCCCATGACGGATGCTGTAAGATCGCTCAACCTGTCCGATAGTGTCTCGATAGTGTTGTATGAGGCGATAAGGCAAATTGGTTTCAGTAGATAAACATTGCATCGCCAAAGCTGTAAAATTTGTAGCCTTTTTCTATTGCTTCCCTGTAGCAAGCAAGGAGTTTTTCCCTCTCGTAGAAAGCACTTATCATCATAAGAAGTGTTGATCTTGGAAGATGAAAATTTGTGATGATGGCGTCAACAACCTTGAATCTGTAACCGGGATATATGAACATTGATGTTCTTTCACTTCTGGCTTCAACTCTTCCCTCTTGGGTTGCTGCTGATTCTAAAGCTCTGACTACTGTTGTACCAACTGCAACTATCCTGTTACCCGTTTTCTTTGTTTGATTGCAGAGATAAGCGGTTTTTTCATCAACAGAAAAAAACTCCTGATGCATTTTGTGGTTCTCCACCTTATCTACCTTTACAGGTTGAAAGGTGCCTATACCCACATGTAGCGTTATGTAAGCAATATTGACTCCAGAACCTTTTATTTCCTCAAGGAGTTTTTCAGTAAAATGTAATCCTGCTGTGGGTGCAGCCACAGCGCCCTTCTTTCTCGCATAAACGGTTTGATAGTATTCAAAATCCTTCTCCCTGTCATAGTTCGAATAGTCTCTTTTGATGTAAGGTGGCAATGGCACCTCACCAATTTGTTCTAATTTTGATAGAATATCGTCATTACACATGAATCTAACCATCTTTGTGGTGTCTGATCCTGTT
>CAZIZT010000003.1:0-223709 GCA_964544085.1 uncultured Desulfurellales bacterium | reverse complement strand
TTATGAAAGTAGCGCAGATACTCATCCACACGGTAAATTGCTTTAAACCCTTTGCGAACATTATCCGATAGAGAGACCCCTTTCTCAACAAAGATGGCTTGAAACCCCCTTTTATCGTCATCAAAGTGTGCGTGTTTCCTTCGCAATATCGTGTTCTTTCGTATCTTTCTGTAGAGGGACTGCCTCATGGTGAAGCTCAGCCTATTCTTCTGTATGAATCTCTTCAGAGCCAAAACCGTTTTCTCCTCTAACAGACCAGTGTACCTTACTATCTCCAGATAAAGCTCATCGCCATCGGCACGCATCAGAGATTCAGCAACCCCAAGCAGTTTACCATGCTCGTAGTTAAATCCCTCCTTTTTTATACGCACAATAGCTTCCTGCTCATTTCCGTCGCTTATGCACCTCAAAACAACACCAAAATCGCCACAAAGAGCCCTTGCAAACAGATAACTTTCCCTATCCACAATATCGCCGAACAGAGACAGGTAATCGCTATCAAAATCAAATTCGTCCAGCAATGTTACGCCAACGGCCTCTGTAAACCCCTGAAGCGTTCTCAGGTCTATCGGATTGAAAAGGGGTCTTTTTGCATTCATAAGCTTTACCTGTTTTAGCGATACGAACTGTCCTTTCTCAAACCTGTGCGTAACATCACCAGCAAGGCCGAATAGAAGAGCAACGCTCACACTGTTTTGGTCGAGTATCTGCCTTGCCCTGAATGCTAAATTTAACGAGCCAGCACCTCTATTTACATAGACAAGCAGATTCCTGTACTTATAAAGATCGCCATACTTATGGAAGCTGAAGGCTTCAAGTAATCCGTAAATTTCGCCTTCATACTCACTTAGCAGCAGTATCATGGAAGGCGTAAATAATACGGTTGGAATAGATATCGATTATGGTCAGGCCAACAATCCTGTTTTTGTCAAAACGCACATATATCCTGTCTATGCTGCTTTTGTAGCGCGGCAAAAGCACAAAGGTGTTGTTCCCTGTTTTCTTTACCCTGAACAGATCCGTTATTTTTTTCTGGCCCAAGAACAGGTGAAAGAGGACCCTGTTGAATCCTGTAAGTTTATAAACGTATCTGCTACCATTCTTGTAATCCACAACTTCAAAATCGTTGATTATTACCCTTTCTTTAGGATAGTCAAAAACGAGCTCTTGTTTTGGTTTTACGATAAGTATACCGCTTCTGGATATCCTTTGCCCGCTCATTCCATTCACGGATATCTGCGTAAATTTCAACTTTAGAGGTCTGTTGTTATAAAAATGAAAGAAGTGGTCAATGCTTGAGGCTGAGCAAACAACCTCAGCTATGAGCAACACCAACGATATCAGAGATAGAATCGATATTATGCGTCTCACAGTATCTCTCCAAACCCTTGATAATGTCAAGCATGGTATCGGGCTTTATGAAGTTCGCCGTACCTACCTGAATCAGGGAAGCCCCCGCCATTATATACTGTAGAGCAACATCCGTATTGTAGATACCACCCATACCTACAATTGGTACACTCACACACTCAAACACCTCATACACCATTCTAACGCCAACAGGATAGATAGCAGGGCCACTCAAACCACCAATACGGTTCCCCAGCAACGGCTTTCTTTTCTCAACATCAATCACCATTCCCGTAAGCGTATTTATCAGGCTGATAGCATCCGCACCAGCTTCTTCAGCCGCTACAGCAACATCGCAGATATCGGCAACATTGGGCGTCAACTTAACGATAACCGGCTTTTTAGATGCGGATTTAACCGTTCTTGTCAGCTCGTACACATCAGTCGGGTTTTTACCAAACAACACACCACCCTTAGACACGTTTGGGCAGGAAAGGTTTATCTCAAGCGCACTAACACCATCCTGAGAAGAGACCCTATGTGCAAGCTCGGCAAATTCATCGGCATTGTGGGCATAGATATTAACGATTATATGGCATGAGAGATGCTCTATTTCTGGTAGTTCGTTTGTTAAAAAATGCTCAAGCCCGGGATTCTGAAGTCCTATAGCGTTCAGCATGCCGCATGGTGTCTCAGCTATCCTCGGCGGTGGATTGCCAGCACGTTCTCTAAGACTCAAACCCTTTGTTACAAAACCACCAAGCCTGTTTACATCTATGAATTCTGCATACTCCACGCCATACCCAAATGTGCCCGAGGCGGCGAGTACAGGATTTTTAAATATTAGATTGGCCAATCTTACCGAGAGATTCACTGCCATTTTATCCGCCTATAATCAAAGACAGGCCCCTCTTTGCAGACCCTTCTGTAGTTGCCATCTGAGCACATAACGACACAACCCAAACATGCACCTACACCGCAGCCCATTCGCTCTTCCAGTGAAACCTGCATCCTGCAACCCCTTTCATTGCACAATTTAGCAAGGGCACCAAGCATACCATAAGGACCACATGCAAACACAAGAGTATTCTCATCTATACATTGCTTTGCATAATCAACCACGCTTCCTTTGAAACCCCGACTACCGTCCATTGTTGCGACATTACCAAAATCTGCAAAGATCTCACAGGAGGTGTTATACCCTGCTAAAAACGAGTACTCCACATTGTTGTAATTGTGTAGAATCTCTTTTAAATACAAAAGTGGTGCTACACCTATTCCCCCACCTACAAGCACAACTCTTCCGAGAGTAGCATCCGAAAGATCAAAACCTCTGCCCAGTGGACCAAGCACGTCAATAAACTCACCGGCTCTCTTTTCTGTGAGCATCCGCGTGCCCTCACCTACTACCTTATATATAAAACCAATAGATTTATCCTTAAAATCTGCTATACTCAGCGGGCGTCTTAACGTAGGACAAATATGCTCATTGATACGCAACATAAAGAACTGGCCGGGTGCAACGTTGAACAAACCCGGGTTTTCAAGATCAAGGCGAAAAGTCCCGCAGGCAATCTGCCGATTAGACACTATCTTTAGTCTCATCTTATCTCTTCTATCTCGAATCTTCTGCTACCAGCAGGTACCTTAACTTCCACTTCGTCGCCTTCCTCTTTACCAAGCAGTGCCTGTGCTATAGGACTATTGATAGATATCTTACCGTTATTGGGATCCGACTCATCTTCACCCACGATCATATACTCTACCGTTTCATCGTTATCAACATCGTAGAGAACCACTGTACAGCCAAAACCTACCCTATCCTTAGGTACGCTCCTTGGATCGACCACCTGTGCATTGTTTATCTTTTTCGAAAGCTCAGATATTCTTCTCTCAATCAACGCATGCCTTTCTCTTGCAGCGTGGTACTCAGCGTTTTCGCTAAGATCACCCTTCGCTCTGGCTTCCTCTATCTCCTTGATAATTGCGGGTCTCTGGTTCTTCTGTAGATCCTCCATCTCCTTTACAATTCTTTGATATCCCTCCGGTGTCATTAAAATCTTATCCGCCATTTTTAACCCCTCTTTGAATAGTACTCCTGAATGGATTTAACCTCCATTGTTCTACCTTTAACTCTGGCCTCTATAGCCCTCGTAGCTGCTATAGCTCCAGATATTGTTGTACAATAAGGAATATTCATAGTCAATGCGGTTCTTCGAATAAAGAATGAATCGGTCCTTGAGCGCTTCCCTGAGGGTGTGTTAATTAAAAACTGAATCTCTCCATTCTTCATCATGTCCAGAATATTGGGTCTTCCCTCACTTACCTTATTGACTCTCTCTACGTTTACACCCTCACCTTTCAAGTACTGGTAAGTGCCTTTTGTACAGTACACCCTAAAACCCAGTTCTGTCAGCTTCGACGCTATCACAACACCCTGGGGTTTATCATGATCGGCAAGCGAGATAAATACACTTCCCTCCTGTGGAAGTCTCATGCCCGCAGCAAGAAGCGCCTTGTAATAAGCCGTTGGAAAGTCTTCTGCAATACCCATTACTTCACCTGTCGATTTCATCTCCGGTCCCAACGTCACATCCACGTTAGGGAACTTGACAAATGGGAAAACCGACTCTTTGACCGAATAATAGGTCGGCTCAACCTCTTTAACGCCAAGCTCGTCGAGTTTCTTGCCCATGATGAGCTGAGTGGCTATCTTTGCCCAAGCAACCCCCGTTGCTTTACTCACAAACGGTACCGTTCTTGACGCCCTCGGATTTACCTCAAGAATATAAATCTTCTCATTCTTAATGGCAAATTGAATGTTAATTAATCCAATTACTTTTAAATGCTTAGCAAGGAGGCGAGTTTGCCGCTTGATCTCATCAATTATTTCTCTTTTGAGTGTTCGGGGCGGTATTGAACATGCAGAATCGCCAGAATGAACACCTGCAGCTTCAATGTGCTCCATTACAGCGGCAACCACTGTTTGCTGCCCATCACTAACCGCATCAACATCTACCTCAATGGCATCCTCAAGAAATTTATCCACGAGCAACGGGTGGTCGCCGGTTACCTCAACGGCTTCTTCAATATAACTGTTCAATTGATCTCTATTGTAGATTATAGCCATAGCCCTGCCGCCGAGCACATATGAAGGCCTAACAAGCACAGGATACCCTATAAGTTCGGCAACTTTTATGGCTTCCTCTTGAGACTTTGCAACACCGCTTTCGGGTTGTAATAATTTTAATCTGTTCACAAGATCCCTAAACAGCTCCCTATCCTCGGCTATATCTATGCTTGTTGGATCCGTTCCAAGTATTTTCACTCCAGCATTCTTGAGAGGCAAAGAGAGTTTGAGTGGAGTCTGGCCACCAAATTGAACAATTACACCATAGGGCTTCTCGTTTTCGATAATATTCATTACATGCTCAAAAGTGAGCGGCTCAAAATAAAGCCTGTTGGATATATCGTAATCGGTAGAAACAGTTTCTGGGTTGCAATTCACCATTATTGACTCAAAACCCTCTTTCTTCAGCTCAAGGGAACCGTGAACACACGTATAGTCGAACTCAATCCCCTGACCTATCCTGTTTGGACCGCTACCAAGTACAACAACTTTTTTTGACTCTCTTGGTACGGATTCGTTTTCATCCTCATAGGTGGAGTAAAAGTAAGGTGTGTAAGCCTCAAATTCTCCTGCGCAGGTATCCACCATCTTGTATACACAGGCACACATAGCCTCTTCTTTTAGCTGCCTTATGTGAGCCTCATCCGTGTTTGTCAAATGTGCCAATCTGGAATCACTAAAACCAAACTCCTTCAAATGGCGTATGTTATCAAAGGTTACACCCTCCATCTTTATCTCATTTTCCTTGTCTATAATTTCCTTTATGTTGTGAAGAAACCATCTATCAATCTTCGTCAAATCGAATACCTGATCCACATCGTACCCACGCCTGAAGGCCTCGCCGATATAAAGCAGTCTTCTGGAGTTGGGTCTGATCAGTTTTTCCTTCAACTCGTCATCAGTACACTCTATGTCGACAAAACCATCCCATCCATACTCCAGCGAACAGATCGCTTTTTGCAGAGATTCCTTAAATGTCCTGCCTATGGACATTACCTCGCCTACACTCTTCATCTGCGTGCCCAGCTCATCCTGGGTGTTAAATTTCTCAAACGTAAAGCGCGGTATCTTTGTAACCACATAATCGAGCATGGGTTCAAAACTGGCGGGTGTTTTCTTCGTTATGTCGTTGGGTATTTCATCAAGCGTATAGCCAACGCTAAGCAGTGCAGCAAATTTGGCTATAGGGAATCCAGTCGCCTTTGATGCAAGTGCAGATGATCGAGAAACACGAGGATTCATCTCTATTACAACAAACTCACCATTATCCGGATTCACTGCAAACTGGATATTTGAGCCGCCCGTCTCAACCCCTATTTTTCTGATTATATCTATTGCTGCATCCCTGAGCAGCTGGTACTCCTTATCCGTCAAGGTCTGGGCGGGAGCTACAGTGATAGAATCACCTGTATGCACGCCCATGGGATCAAAATTCTCAATGGAACATATAATAAAAACGTTGTCGTTCTTATCTCGCATTACTTCAAGCTCGTACTCCTTCCAGCCAAGAACAGATTGTTCTATCAAAACTTCACTAACAGGGCTCTGCTCAAGCCCCCATTTTACCACACCTTCAAACTCCTCCCTGTTATAAGCAACACCAGCACCGGTGCCACCAAGTGTAAATGAAGGTCTTACGATGACCGGAAAACCAACACTATCGATTACACGATTGGCTTCCTCCATACTGTGTGCCACACCGGATGCAGGAACCTTTAAACCTATCTCTTCCATAGCCCGTTTAAACAGCTCCCTGTCCTCTGCCCTCTCAATCGTTTCGGCATTAGCACCTATCATCTCAACACCGTAGCGTTTTAGCACACCACTTCTTTCCAGATCCATAGCAGCATTCAACGCAGTTTGACCACCAAGCGTCGGAAGAATCGCATCCGGACGTTCCTTGGCAATTATCTTCTCGAGAAAATCCAGTGTTATGGGCTCGATGTACGTTCTGTCGGCAAGCATCGGGTCTGTCATAATTGTGGCCGGGTTAGAGTTGACAAGGACAACCTGATACCCCTCGGACTTTAAAGCTTTGCACGCCTGAGTACCCGAGTAATCAAATTCGCAGGCCTGTCCTATTACAATAGGACCCGAACCTATTATCATAATCTTTTTCAAATCTGTGCGTTTTGGCATAGCTCAACCCTGCCTTTCATACATTTTGCTTTTGAGTTTTCACTGTATTGATGCCCTTTTAGTGGATGGTCAGAACATCTCTTTTAGCTGTCTCTCCTGTTCCCTTTCAAGGTCACGTTTTCGTATATCCCTGCGTTTATCATATAGTTTTTTACCCTTCGCAAGGGCAAGCTCCACTTTTATTTTCCCTTTTTTGGAATATACCCTCAGCGGAATTAGCGTTAAACCCTTCTCCTGAACCCTTCCAATCAGCTTCCTTATCTGATTCTTATGCAACAGCAGCTTCTTTCGCCTGTAAGGATCGTGGTTGGTGTGTGCTGAAGCAAATTTGTAGGGGCTTATATGGAAGTTATTTAGGTAGACCTCTCCGCCATCTATCTCAGCATAACTATCCTTGAGATTTGCAGAACCCATGCGTATGGATTTAACCTCACTGCCCTTTAATTGGATGCCCGCTTCGTATGTCTCAAGGATTTCATAATTGTGCCGGGCTTTTCTATTTACAATCTCTCTCATAACCTCAAGAGAGTTTATATTATCGTGGCTTGTTATTGCAACAAAAAAATGGCCATCGGCCATCAAAGCCGATAGCCACCTGTGGATAGGTTTACCTCGATTGTGTAATACTTAGCGTTCCAATAGCAGAGCCAGCCTGGCCGGTGATACTCACCGTTCTTTTATCGGTACCAGCAGGTAGGGGAGGTATGTAAGCATCTGTTACAGATATACCATTTGCATCAGTATTTGAAGGATTGGGCGTAAATGTCACATTATCAGCGGATGAGGAGTACCTTACAGGTGTATCACCTATTGGCAAACCATCTCCATTCTCATCCTTCAAGGTAGCGTATATTCTTACAAAACCACCAGAAGGGCCAATACTGGTAGGTCCAGATAGAGCAAGAGACACAGGCGCAACGGCTGGATAACTACCGTTGTAACTACCACGTACATCACCACCGGACGTCTCGGCATAAACCGTATATCCCTTCCAGATACATTCACCCGGATAGACCAGTGTTGCTGTCGCCACACCGTTGCTCGTTATACCTTGTGGTTGCAGCAAACCACCGCATGTGTCATACAGCGAGAAATAGACAACAGTGCCATCGGGCACGGGTGTACCATCCGCATCCTTGACAAGGGCAAATATTCTAATACTGCGTGTACCGTTATCGTCTTGCGCTTCAACTCTACCGCTTTCGGTTAGTGTTATCTTTGAAGGCTCACCAGCGCTTATGTTGACTATGGCTGATGAGGCTGCAACAGAAGGATAACCAACAACCTCGGCTTTTACAAGCACAGTACCCGCTTCGGATCCCGGCACAACGTTTGCAATAGCTGTCCCATTTTTTAGCGTAACTTCAGAGGGTGATATGTACGTACCATAAGGCGCGTTTACAAGAGAAAATCTTATTTCATAACCCGAATAAATAGGATTACCGGCAGAGTCAACAACCCTCGCTGTAACTTGAGCGATTTTAGGACCCGCTGATATGCCACTCACATAAATAACAGAAGGCGAGGCAGATAACAGAAGAGCGCTTGGTACACCATTACCCAGCTCAACATTGTCAAATGCTATTGTAACGTTATCCACCATGGAGTTATCAGCGCTTCTAAAACTCAAAGTAACACTGGTTGCCTGGGCTTTATCAGCGTCATCCCTTGATGGAAGCCTATAATTGAATGTCGCTACTCCCTGATCAGATGTGGTGGCAACAGTAGAATCAAAAGAACCGATATTTGGCGTAGCCGTTGCAAAGATATCGACACCAGAAACAGGTCTGCCATTTGCAGCGAAGGCATATACCGTAACCGGCACCACAATATCACTGTCAGCAGGCAATATTGTTGAGTTATCTGGTATCGTGGCAACCAACTTGGACGTATACACTTTAAAGTAAATCTCCGTGCTACCCTCAACCGTTGTACCTGCCACTGTAACATTGATGGTAACACTATTCTCTCCGTACTGCTCTACAGCATCATAAGAGGGCACTGTATAGTAAAAAACGGCTTTTCCATCTTGCGTGCTTTTTGAATAGGAGTCGAACGTGCCTATGTCCGGGTCAGCTGAGATCTCTACCTTAACATCGTTGGCAGGAGAACCATCCCCCTTGAAAACGTAGACCGTCACAGGAATGATCGTTTTGCCATCCGGTTCAACCACCTGATACTGATTGGGAACTGAAACGCTGGCAGTAGCAGGCTCATCGGCCGGATTTGTCGTCAGGCTACCTCCACTTCCGCAACCACCAAGCACAAAGAGAAAACCAACAGCCACAAGCACCAAGAAACTTCTCATCATAGCTTTATACATACATTCAACTCCTTAACATCCGATAGATTTTGTTTAAATTTAGCACGCCCAGACCTACTGAACAATTTTAGGTGTCACGAATATGAACAGCTCACTTTCCGGATTGTAGTAGCGCTTTGTTTTAAACAACCAACCCAACAATGGTATTCTCATTAAACCCGGTACACCGCTTGTGGTTCTAAGGTTCGTCTTCTGAATAAGGCCTCCCAGAACCACTGTTTGACCGTTGTTTAGCACAACTGTTGTCTGAACGCTATTGGTATTAATTGGAGGCTCTCCGTTTACGGCATGCGCAAAGTCCGCTGAATCCTTGCTTACCTTAATCTTGAGGATTATCTTGTTATTGTTTGTGATGTGGGGCGTTACCTCAAGTGACAGCGTTGCAGATTTGAACGTCACGCTTGTTGCACCAGAAGCACCGGCAGATTGCTGGTAAGGAATCTGCTGACCACTTTCTATCTTGGCGGGCTCGTTATCCATAGTGATCACCCTTGGAGAGGAAAGCACCTTTGAATAACCCTCGATCTCGCCAGCCGTTAACTTCAAATCTATATTGTAATTGGATTTGCCAACAAGCAAGCTTAGTACCCCAGCCGTCGGCGCATCACTCAACGTTGTTGGTAAGTTTACAATAAAGTTCTCTTGTGGCAACCCCGGATTGAAGGGGTTGGTGGGGGGTGTAGCTCCACCCACACCAATAAAGGTATGCGTTGATGAGGCAACCTGATAGAAGTTTTCAAACGAACCACCCCACTGAATGCCCAGCTGCCTCTCGAAGCTCTTGTTGATCTCAACAATGCGCGCATCAATTTCTATTGCACGTTTCTTTCTATCAATTGCAGCTATGATCCTTTTGATCTTCTCAATATTCTTTGGTGTATCATGACAGATTAAGGAGTTATTCTTCACGTCAGCCACTATAAAGCCAACAGTATTCTTACCAGTCTGTCTACCATATAGCAGGTCATTTATTATCTTAATCGCATAATCCGGCGTGATATAATTCAGATTGATAACCTCCGTAACCGCATTCTTTGCTCTCTCCAAAGCCTGGTTCTCCCTGATAGCCTGAAGCTCCTGCTTCTTTTCCTGTTGATACTTGGCAGCTGTGGTAATCCTGATGATATTCCCCTCCCTTTCTGCAACAAGGCCCTTTTGCTGCAATATCAGATCAAAAGCCTGATCCCAGGGGACATCGTGTAATTCCATGGTTAGCGTACCGTGGACATCATCACTTGTTATGAAGTTTAAACCACTGATTTTTGCAAAAACCCTGAAAATATCCTTGATATCGGCATTCCTCACATCAAACGAGATTTTCTTGCCTGTATACTTTTTCTTTTTCTTTAATTTCGTGTTTGCGCTTATAATTACACTCGACTTCTCAGAGGTACCACCAGAGATAACAGGGGTCGCTTTCTCTTTGGAGGTTGCTGCAGCTCTGGGTAGTCCACCACTTTCGCCGGTACCACCCTCTGCAGGCTTAATCTGTTTTTTACCACCCGTCGACGCCAACAGGGCGGGAGAATTAAAGATCAGATAAATGTGTCGTTTGTCAGAATAGGCCTTTAAAAAGTGTGCTGAAGGTTTAAGCTTTATCGCGTACCGAACAATTTCAGAACCTATTTTTTTCGCCGTAAAAGACTCTATGGTAGCCGAAACACCAGATACATTCTGGCCGGTGAGGGCAGCCTTCAATGGAACGGCTCCCTTAATCGTGAGATAGACGGTTCCATCGTTCTTGGTAACCTGATAAACAGGCTTTTTGTTAAGAAGAGCAACAATCATCTCGTATTTTTTAAACTTTCTGAAAGATACTCTCTCTATGATAGTATCTTTTTTGCTTATACCGGCAAAAGACACAATAAGCCTATTTTTGCTTTTCATCAGGTTGTACTGTGGAATCTTATTCTTCGTATCAAACTCAAATACAATCCTGAGTGTTGGCTTTTTGTAAAGTTTATAAAGAAAATCTTTTTTACTGTCATGGTATCCCATCTTTATCTTCGAGTTAGCGCTCTTCTCAACCACCATTATACCTGGTTTGCAGAATTTGCATTTATCCACACCAATCACATCTACAACCAATCGTGAGGGCTTGTCGAGGAGCATTTTGTTGTATGTTACACCATTTTTTGAGGTGTAGTTTAGAACAAATGTGCTTCCGTTTATTTCATACGAGTCAGCCACGGCAGCAAAAGCTGAATTTCCAGAAAAGCCTATGGCAAATATCACTGCAAAAGCAGTTATAATCCTCATCAAAAGCGGCTTCAGCATGGCCATCACCCACCTTTCACTCATTTTTCATCCTCACAGTAGCATATTTTGTTCCTTTTTGAGTTTTAAAGGAGAGCACGATACCTCCGTTGGTTATTTTGTACACATATACGTCCTTTGAAAGCTTGTATCCAGCCTTCACTACGATAGGCTCCCCGGATGGCCCCACAATCAAAGCCGCATCCATATCAGGATTTTCTTTGCTATAAACGACCATCTTCACAGTTATTGAATTGACGACTGACTCTATCATGCGCTTAATAGCCTCTTCCTGATTTTTCCTGTTCTTTTTGATTACCACATTCTCTTGCGCCTTTAACTCCTGCAGCTTAATTAAATCCATAAATGGGTCTCGTTTCAACTTTATTGTAAAAGCATTACAATCAAATACAAGCAAGAAAAAAGCAAAAGCGAAAATCAGATGCCTTATCATTTTCTTCTCTTTCCAGGCTCCTTTTTGTTTTTGAAGTAGTATGTCTCTGCTTCAAATTTCACATCCAAAAGCACCTTATGGGTATTGATGATCTTGGGATCGGAAAGTGAAAAGTTTACTACCTTGAAAAGTCGTTTCATGTGAGCAATGTCCTCAAACACCGCTCCACAACTCGTATAGTTTGCCGTCAGCCTAACACTAATTGGCTTCACAAAGTAGAGATCTTTAGGTATGGCCTTCCCGGGCGTAAAAGCAACTAAAGACACATCCTGGCTCTTTATTATGTTCGTAAGTTTAACAAGCAAAGATGGAATCTCTTCCTTTAACGGAAGCTCTTTTTTATATACATTGAACTCCTTCTGAGCCTGCTTGTATTTAACCCTCAAAACCGGTAACTCCCTTTTGTAGCGAGACAGTGTATCAATCTCTCGCTTCAGAGAATCTATCTTCTGAGCCATGTCCATGTAATAAAAGTAGTACCAACCACCACCAACAAGGATCATTATAACAATCACAACCGCTATCTTTGAAGAGTTGGAGGTGTTCTCAAATAGAGCCATAATCAAACCTTCAACGTTACTTTTATGTAAAATTTATATACATTTACGCTCTTTTTCGGCACCTGCAACCGAACCAGCCCACTTCCATTGAATCTCACATTCGCCACATATTTAAGGTTACCAAGATTTGTCATGTATTCAGCCACAGCCTCAGTGGTAAAGCTTTTCCCCTCAATAAACAATACATTATCCCTTTTTGTGAGTCTAACAAGCCATAATCCATCGGGCATAAGATCAGCCACATCCTTCAGGATTCTGTAAGCCATTCCCCTGTTCTGTCCCAGCTTCTTGATGGTAGCTGTCATTACCCGAACTTCCTTTAGTTTCGCCCTTATTCTTTTTACCTCCCGCTCAACACTCCTTAACTTATCACGTGTGGTGCTCAATGAATTGTATTGAGTATTTAAGCTCATCGTATAATAAGCCAGAAATGCCACCTCAACAATAAGAAGCGCCACAAACAGCACAATAGCTCCACCTAAATAGGAGCTAAAATCTATCTTTCGTCTGGTTTTATCCTTTTTAAGTAGATTAATCTCTATCATAAGCCTCTCACCGATAAACCAACAGCAACCGAATACAGTGACGAAGCCTCCGTTGCAACATCCGGGAATTCAGCTACCTCACTCACAAAAGCACCAAACGGGTTCAACCTCCGCACACCTTTTGTTTTAAACTCATCAGGAAAGCTATCCTCAATATACGGAAAGAGAGCCCCAAAAGCCCCACAGAAGTATATCTCCTCAATCTCTTCAGCCACATCCAAAACATTCGTTTCGTAAAAACTCATGGAATTCTCAAGTTGACCGTAAAGACGAACACTTTTGTCCTTTAGAAAAGAAAGAAGGAGGGAGCGTTTCGACTCATCTGCCTTTTCCATATTCTCAAGTATAGAAAACGCCTCCTGTTTAGGCATTTCGAGCACGTCCGTTGCGTCCTCTATGACTGATCCGAAACCGAACTCAAGAAACCTGCTAAACTGTGGGATACCCTGTTTTAGAAAAACAAGTTTACTTGAGTAATAACCCACATCCACCAACATTACATGTCGGTTCAAAACATCCTGCTCGTTTTTCAAAAGAGCATTCGCAGCGGCAAAAATATCGACATCAACCAGGTGAACCCTGAGTCTCGCCTTATGAAAAGCATCCACGTATGAATCCACAACCTCTTTTTTTGTCAAAACAATCAATACCAGCATCTCATTCTTCTCTTTGTCCTTGCTCATAATCTGGTAACTTACATTCACCTGATCCATGGCAACAGGGGCGTATTGCTCCGCCTCCCACATCACAGCCTGCTCAATTTCCTCATCAACAACAAGCGGCATCTTTGCAAGTTTGGTTATAACCCTTGAGCTATTCAGAGCAATTGCAACATTCCTGTTCCGCACCTTGTAGTCCTGAAACAGGCTTTTAAGAAACTCGGTCATCAAATCACTGTCAAATTCATCCTCACTGAAGAGATTTTCAGGTGTTCTTTCCTTGAATGCTCTTTTTATCGTAGCAATGCCTTTTTTATTCTCAAGCTCAACAATCTTCGTGTAATGCCTGCCAATATCAACACCGACCAGCGACTTCTTACCCATTCGTTTCCTCTCTCCAGAGAAACTTTTAGCCACATACTAAACCATAAAAAAAGCCTTTGTCAACCAAAAAAATCTGTTGTAGTTAATTTTGTAACTTATTCTGACATATTGGACAGTCCAAATAACTCATCGAATGTGTCCTTTGAACTATACCTCCCAATCGAGAATTCTATAGGATATAGCCTCTTTAATGTGTTGAGCATTAATGTGCTGACTCTCTTCAATATCCGCTATAGTACGAGCAATTTTTAAAATCTTTGAGTAGCTCCTCGCAGAGAAAGCGAATCTTTCCATTGCCATTTTCAGCATCATGCTGGACTCACCATCCAATTTGCAGTAACGTCTCAGCTGACTTTCACCCATCTGAGAATTGTAACTTATATCTGTCGATGCAAAACGCCTCTTCTGTATCTCAAAAACCTTCTCTACGGTCTGCCTCATGGTCTGCGAGTCAATGGCTTCCTCCGCCTCATCATTCAATTTCTCATACTCCACTTCAGAAACGTTCACCTGTATATCGATACGGTCCAATATGGGTCCCGATATTTTTGCTCTGTACTTTTTTATCTGGGCTACTGTGCAAGTACATTCCCTCTTTCGAGATCCATAGTAGCCACATGGACACGGATTCATGGAGGCCACAAGCATAAAGCGTGCTGGGTAAGTTATTTTTGCCGATGCCCTTGAAACTGTTATCTTACCATCCTCCATCGGCTGCCTCAGAACCTCGATTACGTTGCGCTTAAACTCAGGAAACTCATCGAGAAACAGCACGCCGTTGTGAGCGAGCGTAATTTCGCCCGGAAGGGCATTAACACCACCACCTATCATGCTTGCATCACTAGTCGTACTGTGAGGTGAACGAAAGGGCCTTGTGACCATAATGGGCCTTTCTTCATCAAGCATTCCAAGAACACTGTAGATCTTTGTAGTTTGTAGTATCTCATCATCACTCATAGGCGGTAGAATAGTGGGCAAACGTTTGGCTATCATGCTTTTCCCAGCTCCTGGGGGCCCTACAAGCAACATGTTGTGAAACCCCGCAGCAGCTATCATAGCCGCACGTTTAGCCCTATGCTGACCCTTTACCTCAGAGAAGTCAACACCGTAATCTGCAGCCTTAACAGTATCAACAGCCGTGCTCGCCGGTTCAACAGTATAAGCCCCTTTCAAAAAATTGATAACCTCAAGTAGATTATCAAAACTATAGGTTATCGCACCGCTTATTGCAGCCTCTCTTTCATTTTCTTTGCTCACTATGAGCTTTAACCCGCTCTGTTTTGCGTAAACTCCTATGGGAAAAGCTCCATTAATCCTTTTTAAACGACCATCCAGTGAGAGTTCAGCGGCAAAGATATAATTGCCCACATCAAACTCCAGTCCGCTCAAACGTGCCAAACCCACAGCGATAGGCAAATCGAAAAACGAGCCCTGCTTTTTTAGCTCTGCAGGTGCAAGGTTAATGGTTATTTTTCTGGCTGGAACCTTTATTCCACTGTTTGCCAGTGCATGGAGAGCCCGATCCTTACTCTCTTTTGCTGCACCCTGAGCCAGTCCAATGATATTCACTGAGGGCAAACCTCTCGCAGCATCAACCTCAACATCCACGCCCCTTGCATCAATACCTATAACAATAGCACTCTTTAATCTTACAAACATCAACGGGTCTTGATCTTCACAACGGGTGAGGGATCACTAACCTGACCATACTTATCAACGGCTCTGACCCAGTAATAGTAGGTGGTATTCGGTTTTACATCCCTGTCTATGTACTGGGTCTTGGTTGTTTTTGCAATCATCTTCGTAATGATCAGGTAGTAGCGCCTGTATACCTGATACGAAACAGTATCGGGGGAGCCCCTATCCCATGTTATCAGTATAGCATTCTCGCCTATCTGTTTAACACCAATCCCCTTTGGTGGTTGTGGCCTTGGTTTCGTTTTGAACGCCGCTATCTTGCTCAATCGGCTTTCTATTCCATCCTTATCCACTGCTGAAACGGCATAGTAATATGTGGTCCCAGGCTCAAGGCCGCTATCCAGGTAGCTGAGCTTTGCCGAGCTTACCTCACCTACTACAGTAAGCGATTTTGGAGTTAAGCCTCTATAAATCCTGTATTTAACCACATCAGCCGTTAGACTCGGCCACCACGATATAAGCAGTTTACCAGCACCAGCAATTCTCGCAGTTAGATGGCCGGGCGGCATTGGTTTTGGTTTCGTTGTAGCCTTAGCATAAGCAAGTATATCACCCTCTGCACCGGCAAAGTTTATAGCCGTCACCGAGTAGTAATACGTGGTACCATCTTTAAGGCCCTTATCAATGTAAAATGTGTTCAGCCTGCCATTTACTCTGCCTATTTTCTTGAATGGACCTTTAGGGGAAAGACTGCGATAAACATTGTAAGCAACAACACTCTTGTCGCTGGAGGGAGCCCATTTTATCGTAACCATACGAGGCAAGCCGCTTGTTGCGGTAATCTTCTTTGGAGAGATGGGTGGTGGCTGTGTATGACCAACCACAATGGCTGAAGGCTCACCTACACCCTTTTTTGAATAGACCGCAACTCTGTAAAAGTAATCCATATTATCACCAAGATGCCATAACAAGCCACCCTTATCCACATACACATTCTTGAACCTATCCCTGATTCTTGCAATCTCCTTGAAGGGACCCTTTTTGCTCGTAGCCCGATACACAACATAACCAATCACGCGCGGATCATTCACCACATTCCAGCTTATGCGAACACTCCTGATGCCACCCTCTGCCTTCACACCTGTAACTACAGGCAGATTGGCAACAACGGTGGGTTTTGGACCAAATACGGTTGCACATGAGCTCAAAACAAACATCGTCATCAAGAGAAAAACGATTTTTTTCATTCCTATCAACCTCCATTCCTGATCAGTCTTCTAATATCATCAGGCAAAGACGAATAAAACCGCACGTTTTTGCCGGTTGCTGGATGGATAAAACCAAGCAAAAAGGCGTGGAGAGCCTGTCTATCTATAGGATCCTTTCTGCCTTTAGCATAGAGAACATCCCCAACGAGCGGATGGCCCAGATGTCTCATATGAACCCTGATTTGATGGGTTCTACCTGTGTAGAGTCTAAACTCCACAACATCGTAATCGGCAAGTCTCCTCAGTACACGGTAAGCGGTTCTGGCTTCTTTTGCATTCTCCCTCACACAAAACTCCTTACGCCTCACCGGATGCCGTCCAATCGCGGCATCAACAACCCCCTCTTTCTTCTCCAAATGTCCATGCACTACACCAAGATACTTTCTTTCTATGGTATGGGAAAAAAACTGTTTTGCAAGTATAAAATGGGCATGAGCATTTCTTGCAAGAACAATCAGACCACTCGTGTCTTTGTCTATTCTGTGAACAACGCCCCCTCTCAACGGTGCGCCTATTTCAGAAAGGGTTATCCCCCTAAACTTCAGCGCAGAGAGCACACTTGTGCGCTCTCGACCAGCGCCAGGGTGCACTACTAATCCAGCCGGTTTATCCACAACAACAACATCCTCATCCATATAAACAATCTCAATAGGTGCATCAACAGCCTCGATTGCCACCTCAGATGGGGGTGGGAACTCCACATCGATGGTATCATCCGGCCTTAGACGATAATTCTTTTTAACGGGCAAACCATTCACCTTTATGAAACCTTCCAATATAAAGCGCTGGATTTGATTTCTCGATATCTCCAGCATTTCAGTAAGAGCGCTATCTATACGTCTACCCTCAAGCGTATTGTCTACACGCACCCTAACGGAAGAATCTCTCATAGAGCGTCTGAATGGTGGGCTTCTGTTTTATCTGCGACGGCTTCTGTGGAGGTCCAAGTTCTTTTAGAACATCCTCGGTAACACCCGGTGGAACAGGAAAGGTTCTTATCGGTTGATTGCTCAGCGCATTTTTCATAAAGGTTATCCAGATAGGCAATGCTGCACGCGCCCCTGTTGCACCACGGAAAATAGGTCTGTTATCGTCATAACCAACCCAAACTCCACACACAAGACGGGGCGAAAAGCCTATAAACCAGGCATCCCTGTAGTCATTCGTGGTACCAGTTTTGCCTGCAAGTGGTCTGCCAATCACCCTTGCCTTCCTACCTGTTCCATAGTTGATTACGTTTTTAAGCATACCGGTTAGGATAAACGTATCAATGGTGTTTGCAACCCTCTTAAGCTGGGGTTTTTGCTGATAGATAACCCTGCCGTATTTATCCACAACCTTCGTTACAAATATGGGCTTTGGAAGCAGGCCGTAGTTATCGAAAGCGGCATAGGCTCTGACCATCTCAATCAACCTAACAGACAGCGATCCAAGCGCTATGGAGAGATTGTGAGGAATCTTCTCCTTTATGCCAAACCTGTGAGCAAGTCTGATAACATTGTCAATGCCCACTGCGTTAAGCAGATTAATTGTTGCTACATTTATAGAATGTACAAGTGCATACATTAGTGTCACTGTTCCATGAAAGACTCCCTCGTAATTCTTGGGTCTCCACTGTTTACCATTAAATCTGAAAACAATAGGTTCATCCTTGATTGTATCGGTGGGCATATAGCCCTGAGTAATAGCGGTCAGATATATAAACGGTTTGAATGAACTTCCAGGCTGCCTTCTTGCCTGCAAAGCCCTATTAAACTGGCTCTGTTCGTAGTTGAAACCACCCACCATAGCCTTTACGTAACCCGTTTTAGGATCCATGGCAAGTAGAGCTCCCTGAAGACCATCATAAGGCCTTTTTAGCCTGAGAATCCCTGTTTTTACTGCTATAAAAGCATAACGTTGCAATCTGGTATCAAGTGTTGTATAGACTTTAAGGCCACTTTTGTAGACAACATCCTCACCAAATCTATCTATGAGCCAGGTTTTTATATAGTCTGTAAAATAAGGTGCAATGATAAGACCAAAAAAGTTGGGGGGTCTCTTTTTTAGTACAATCTTGCTATGCATGGCTTCTTCGTACTGCTTTCGCGTAATGAAATGGTTTTCATACATTCTTCTGAGCACATACATCATACGCCTTTTGGCTGCCTGTGGATGTTTGTAAGGGTTATATGCACTTGGAGCTTTGACCAAACCAGCAAGAAGCGCAGCCTGTGGTATGGTCAGATCTTTAGCATGTGTATCAAAATACGTTCTTGCAGCCGACTCAATACCCCAGGCTCCCGCGCCAAAATAGACAGTGTTCAGGTAGAGTTCAAGTATTTGATTCTTCGTCAGTTGTCTTTCAAGTCTATAGGCGAGGATGATCTCCTTGAGTTTCCTTGTTATTGTACGAGAGGGTGTCAAATAAATGTTCTTAACAAGCTGCTGCGTGATAGTGCTTCCTCCCTGCAGCACCCTTTTGTGAATAAGATCCGTAATCAGAGCCCTTATAATGCTCACAATATCTATAGCACCGTGCTCATAGAATCTGGCATCCTCACTTGCCAGTATGGCATAGCGCATATTAACTGAGATATCCTTCAATTTAACCGGGATCCTGTTTTGTAACCCAAAACTACCTATGAGCTTGCCGTCCGAGGAGTAGACACGTGTTGGAAGCGGTAGCACTTTAACAGAAACCGCCCTGTTAAAGTCCTTTTGCACGCTGACGTAGATAGAGCCCAGGTAAATCGCCAGTACAACAAAACCCACTATAAAAACAGCAAGAAACAGAAAACCAAGCAGCCTGAGAATCTTCTTCATAACTCTTTATTTAAACGTGATTTTATAGCTGAGGTAAACATCAGAATTGAACCAGGCCCTCTCCCGCTTAAGGATGATTTTTAGATAGTACTCTATGCCTTTCAAATCACCCTTCGCTGCCTGTAGTATCACCTTGGCAACATAACCATCATACATACCAGCACTTTTCAGGATAGACTTTGTAAAAAAGTTATCTGCCACCTCCGGATAGCCGTCCAAAAGATAGGCGATTCCAAATTTATAATAGTCCACAGCGGTATAAACGGGTATCCCAAACAGTGCCCTGTAAGCATCCTCATAATCCTTCTCAATCAGGTAGTAATCCGATAGGGTACGTCTTATGAAATCTGTTGGATAGTACCTGGCAAAATACTTGATTATGCTTAAGTTATTTGTAGCATCTATGGCAAGACCAAAGCTTTTCAAAAAGGCACTCTCGAGCCTGATGTAATCAAGGTCATCGTTTAGTGCCGCACGAATCACAAGAAACAGACGGCGCTGCTCTATGGAGAGAGAGGCTACATTACCCACCCTGTTGTTGGCAACAAAATCGGCGATTATGCTCAACCCTTTAAGCTCTCTGTTGGCGCCTTTAACAGAATTTGCCTTTATAACAAAGTTTCCAAGCTGTTGTATAGCATTCTCATGTTTTCCTGAGAGTTGCTGGGCTATAAATAGCAACAGGTAGGGAAGAGGAAAGTCTGGATAGGCATTGTTCAAACGCTCAATAATTGGCATTGCCTTGTTCAGTTTATGCAATTTCAGATACATAATTGCTATGTTGTATAGAACAATAGGATCACTTTCGCCCAGACGTTTAGACGCCTCTTTGTAATAGGCTAAAGCATCAGCATACTTACCCTTTAAATACAGCGCAACAGCACGTTCAGAAAGCAACATCGCCTGTGCAAAATTTGCCGTCGAGGCATAGCTTTTAAATGCCCTCGCCGGTAAACCAAGCCTTTCATAGAGTTTTCCCAGCTTAATACCGCTAACTGCACCCTTTAAAACAAACTTAATAGGTCTCAAATACATATTCATAATTTCAGCTGCCAACATGTAAGGCACATTTCTGCGAACAACCAGATCTTTGGTCGATAGTCTGCTAACAGATATTGGCACAATTCTGAAATGGGAGAAACAGGTTGCATTATCTTGTTTGAGTGCTCGTAAAAGGTAATCGTGCGCTGCAGTGAATTTATACGCTTTGAATAACAGGTAGAAAGACAGAAAATCCCTGCAATTAATGCGAGAAAAATCCATATAAGTGGTTTTGTTTATGCTATTAAGAGCCTTTGAGTAATGTCCAGCCTCAACATCAGCAAGCATGGTGTTATAATAGACGCTGCCCATTTGATAGGTCTTAAGTGCCTTTTTGAAATGCTCAAGTGCTTTGGAAATTCTTCCTTCGGTGAGCAAAACCTCACCTTCAAGACTGTTCAAAAGCGGTGAATCTGGATAACGCTGTAGCAGCTCCTCAACACCCTTTCGATTTCTGCTTACAACAAAACCGTAGTAAGCTTTCATTGTTTCAAGCTCTTCAACAGGCACGTTCTTGTGCTCAAGCAGATCTATAATTTTCTGTGCTTTGCCGTACTCACCCTTTGCCATATAGACTTTGAACAAATTGACATAGGCATCGATAAAATCCGGATTATTTTCTATCGTAAGTTTTAGATACTCCTCGGTCTTGTCGAGCAGATACTCCTTTGCTTTCTTAACCATGCCCATCTTAAGGTAAAGATAGCCAATGTTATAATAGGATAGATACAGATCCAGGCTTGCCTGCTTCAGCTCGTTGATTGCTGCCCTATAGTTGCCTGTAGCCTGCAGCCTCATAGCCTGAATAAAATGAACATCTACCGTGGGATTGTACTTTGCTGGAGCCTTCTTCTTTTTAGCAATGTGCTTAACCTTCTGTTTTTCAACCCTGACCTTTTTGACCTTTCTATGCACAAGCTTTGCTGCAGGATGAGCTACTTTTTGAGGCTTTTGCGGTTTTTTGAAGAAAACAAAATAGGCAATGACAATAACACTTAGAAAAACAACTCCACCAAGAAGAGCAAAGATTAGACTCTTTTTAGGAGACCGCGGCGAGATGGTAGCCTCCTGCGCACCTTCAGCAGCAGGCCTCTCAGCTTCCTTCTCGCCGCCGGGTTCCTCTTCGGGGGCTCCCTCATCCTTGAGTTCTTCCCCCTCCTCTTCCTCCTCGAGATCCTCGATTACTATGACCTGTTCGTCCTTCTCCTCATCAGCCATAGGATTACTTCAACTCGGAGACAAACTGCCTGATAGCCTCTACACCCTCTTTAATGGTGTCCAAATCGGTAGCGAACGATACCCTTATAAAGTTGTCATCGCCAAACGCAATACCAGGCACAACCGCCACCTTGGCCTCTTCAAGTAACGTCATGGCAAAATCCATTGAGCCGTTTATCTTCTTGCCATGATACTCCTTGCCAAAGAAGCTCGATATGTTTGGAAACACGTAAAAAGCACCTTTGGGCTTGAAGCAACTAATACCATCTATGGAATTGAGCGCATCAACAATGTAATTCCTGCGTTTTTCAAACTCTTTTCTCATCATCTCCACGCTGTCCTGTGGTCCACTTATGGCTTCAATAGCTGCAATCTGAGCAATAGAAGTTGGATTTGAGGTGCTCTGAGACTGTAGCTTTGTCATTGCTGCAATTATCTCCTTATCTCCGCAGGTGTATCCTATCCTCCAGCCGGTCATTGAATAGGATTTACTTACACCGTTAACAACAAGTGTCCTCTCATAAGCGTAATCCGAAAGCGTTGCTATACTAACCGGTCTGTAACCATCGAAAACTATATCCTCGTAAATCTCATCGGACACAATCCAGATACCGTGTTTTTCAGCTATCCTCGCAATTTCTTCCAGATCTTCCTTCTCGTAGGTACCACCTGTGGGGTTGCATGGATTATTAATCCATACCATTTTTGTATTATTTGTTATAGCCTTTTCAAAATCCTCCGGTTTTAATACGAAGCCGTCCTTTTCTTGCGTATGAACGATCACCGGTTTAGCATCAAAGTATTTCACTATCGCCTCGTAGGTTACCCAATACGGTGCAGCAATAATTACCTCATCGCCTTCCTCAAGCATAACAGCGCCAATATTGAACAGCGCATGCTTTGCACCAACAGAGACGCACACCTCTTCACGTTTATATTCCAGTCCGTTTTTTCTTTTTTCCTTCTCAATAATCGCATCCTTAAGCTCATTTATACCACCGGCAGCTGTATACTTCGTGAAGCCCTCCTTTATAGCCCTTATGGCTGCCTCTTTGATGTTCTCCGGCGTATCAAAATCAGGCTCGCCTGCTGAAAAAGTCAGTACCCTTATTCCGGATGCGTTCAACTCCTTTGCCTTTGCACTGATACCTATGGTCATGGATGGTTCGATCTGACCGATACGTCTGTTAAGCTTTCCTGCTCCCATTTAATCTCCCCCCTTCTTTAAAAAATTTCTCTTCCATGCGCTGTACAACAATGGCTGGAACAAACCTGTCTATATTGCCACCATTGAGAAACACCTCTTTTACGATGGATGAGCTTAAAAACGAATACTTTATGTACGGCATCATGTATATCATCTCAATCTCTGGATGCAATCTCCTGTTCATGAATGCCATCTGCAGTTCGTACTCAAAATCGGAGACAGCTCTCAAACCTCTAACGATGATTCTCGCTCCAACCCTCCTTGCAAAATCTACAAGCAACCCTTCCACGCCCTCCACCTCTACGCCTTCAAGCTCATCCATCGACTCCACCACTTCCCTGGTAAGCTCAACACGTTCCTTAAAGGTGAACATGGGAGTTTTGGCTGTATTGACAGCCACAGCCACAATTACTTTTCCAAAGATCTTCTTTGCCCTTTTGATAATGTCCACATGACCGTTTGTAATCGGATCGAAAGTCCCCGGTACAATCGCAATGTCATTACTCATCTTCAGGCACCCCAAAGTAGGAAAGTGTACTCTTTCCAAAGTTTCTAACCTTGAATTTAACAAACCTACCAAACCTATCAGGCATTATACGCGAACGCTCATGCTCTACACAGACGACGGCGAGTGGATTAACATACTTGAAAAACTCATCCAGAAATATCTCAATCTCAAACTCATAGGGAGCGTCCACATACACCAGATCAACACTCTTTAATAAATCGCTTTTTGCGAAGTTGTAGGCATCATCTTTGATAACAAGGGCACTACCTTCACATCCGGATTCACTGACATTTCTTTTGATTATATCTATACTCCTCTTCGCTCTATCCACGAAGATTGCCCTTTTAGCGCCACGAGAGAGTGCCTCAAGGCCCATAGTACCAGAACCTGCAAACAGATCCAGAAACACGCTCTCCCTCACCATTGGTGCCACAGTATCGAAAAACGATTTTCTAACCACATTTCTTGTGGGACGCAATTTATCATCCTTCTTATAATTTATCCTTTTGTACTTGAATTTTCCCGCCAGGATACGCATCTTCTCAAAAATCCCCTTTTTGTTCCAGCATGGCACTTAATATACAAAAATTCATTGGGATTGCCAACCGTTTTTTTATTACCCTGTTCATCGTAAAACTCACTCAGCTCAAGCTTCATCACGGTAGCATCAGGTAAAAACAACTCGTATTCGCCCGGTGTGAGCCTATTCCTTACATGCAGTCGTGCTTTATCGCCAAGCCCATCAAATACCGCACAGAAACAGCAGTTCCTGATATAGGATCCAGAATAGACATACTGCATTGCTCTGCCCTTATAAAAACCGGCAGAATAAGGTCTGTGGCTTACCTTCTCAAGCTCACTGTAGTAGAACTCAAGGCGCTTTCTGAAATCCTTACCGCTTCGTATATCGTCGATCGCTCTACGATAAATAGCAGTGGTTACGCCTACATAATAGACGCTCTTCATTCTCCCTTCTATCTTGAATGCTCTAACACCAGTATCAATCAGCTCATCAAGAAACGGCAATGCGCACAGATCGTAGGCGTTGAATATGAACGATCCCTCACTGTGCTCTTCTACCTCTATAACCTCTCCGGGTCTTTTTTCCTCCACCAGCCGATAACGCCATCTGCAACTCTGGGCGCAGTCGCCGGAGTTTGCACTCCGTCCTGTCATAAACGCACTCATAAAGCATCTCCCAGAGTAAGCCATGCACATCGCTCCGTGTATGAATACCTCAGCCTCAACCCCACTGCGTTTTACAAACCGTCGAATATCCTCAAGCGACATCTCACGGGCAAGCACCACCCTTTTAACGCCGAACTGCGAAAGTAGATTCGCCGCATCCGCATTTGTTATATTTGCCTGAGTGCTGATATGAACAGGTATATCCATCACCTGCCTTACAACAGATAAGACGCCCAGATCAGAAACAATAAATGCATCCGGTGGGTAGTTCTTAAGAAATTCAAGTAACTCAAGCAATTCGTCCATCTGCCTGTCAAATAGATAGGCATTAAGTGTCAGATAGATTTTCCTTCCCTGGCCTTTTACATAGCGTAAAACCTCTTTCCACTGCTCTCGCGTCAGATTGTGTGCTCTTGACCTCAACGAGAAGCTTTTCAAGCCGCAGTAAACTGCATCAGCACCGTACTCTATAGCAAATTTTATCTTTTCAGGACTGCCACCTGGAGAAACAAGTTCTACGGTATTCATAGCAAAACAATTATACAAAAAGCTTCGAAAAACACTACCGTGAAGCTGGTGGTACACCCAGATAGTGTAACGAGTACTCCATGATCTTGGCAAACAGCGGCGCTGCAACCACACCACCGTAAAATCCGCCTTTTTCAGGGTTGAATATGGATACCACAACCACAAGGCGGGGTCTGTTCGCCGGCGCAAAACCGGCAAATGACGCCACATACTGACGTGTATTGTAGCTACCGTGCTTTGGTATCTGAGCTGTTCCAGTTTTACCCGCAACCACATAATCCTTAAGCGCTGCCCTTTTACCTGTACCCCTTTTCACCACATCAGTGAGAATTGAACGTATTATCCTGACAGTTGAAGGCTTAAGTATACGAACCTTCTGCACCTTCCAGCTCAAACTCCTTTTGCCATCCAGACTAAGCCACTCCATAAAGTGCGGCCTAACTCGATAGCCTCCATTTGCAATTACAGAATATGCAACTGCAAGCTGAATCTCTGTAACCCCTATCCCCTGACCAAAAGCCATTGTGGCAAGATCTATTCTGCCAATTCCCATTATGTCTTTAAGGAGCCCCTTTGCTTCGGAGATTGTATCTATACCTGTTCTACTACCAAAACCGTAGAGATAAAGATACCTGTAAAAAATCTTCTTTCCTAGCTTTAGGGCTATTTTGGCGCTCCCTATGTTGCTTGAATAGACAAACACGTTACGAAAACTCAACCAGCCAAATCTATGCACATCGTGGATGATCCTTCTACCAAGTTTCCACCTACCGTTTTCACAGTAGACAATCTCGTTACCCTTAAACTTGCCAGAGTCAAGCGCAGCAGACATGGTTATCAACTTGAATACACTACCGGGTTCGAATACATCAGCCACTGCGCGGTTCCTTATATCGCTGTAAGGATACCTCGAGTAGTGATTATTGTCGTAAAAAGGGTAAGAATCCATGGCAATTATTGCCCCGGTATAAGGATCCATTACAATCACAGTACCGCTTTTTGCATCATGCTCTTTTACTGTTTTTGCAAGTTCCATATGCACGTAATCCTGAATGCCTTTTATTAGCGATATGTGTAGATCATAACCGGGCTTAAGCGGTGGAAGAGGCAAACCTTTAAAAGCATCAAGGGCAACGGAGTCGGAGATCCTTCTACCCATGAGAAACCTGTCATAATAACGTTCAAGTCCTTCGGCACCGTGGCTGTTTGAGAAACAGAAACCAATATTGTGTGCGGAGTATTCCCCGTCAGGGTAGTAACGCTTGAACCGCCGTATGAACCCAAAACTCGGTGGCATATCGGCATTTACTATCTTTTTGTAGGTAGCCTGCGAGATGCGCTTCGAGATAACCACGTAGTGACTTGATGGGTGCTCATCTATCATTCGATCTATCACAGCAGCATTCACCCCAAGAATTCTGGCAAGCTTATCTATGAAGCGTTTCACCCTTTCAGGATACTCAGGATGGCCGTGCCTCACGCGGTAGGCTATGTCGTTCTTGAAGTAAACGGGATCGACAAACAGCGTATATACAGGATAGTCCAAGGCAAACGCGCTACCTCTACCACCAAAGATGGCTCCACGCCTTCCCTGCTTTGTTACGGTTCTGATGATGCGTTTCGTGTAGCGCTTCAGATAATAGTTGTGCTCTACAATTGCTATTCGGTAGGCTTTGAAAAGCGCCAGGGCAAAAAGGATCAGAATTATCAGACGTATAAAGTTGAATCGTGTTGCATTCAATGTGACGACACTTGTATGCTTTTGGCTACTTCCAGACCGGTAGCCTCTCTCAACAGACGTCGGGAGTTGAAAAGTTTGGCTCTCTCAACAAGCAATATCTCTTCAGTTGTAGAGAGTTTCTCTATCCTGCTTTTCTTCATATTAATCGCGTGCTCCATACGAGCAATGGTCATATTCTGATAACCAAGACAGCACACAACCAAACCAATAACAATTACCATGATGAGCATTGACGATGGCACCCAGATAGCAAGCGGTCTGACATCTTCTTTCGCCCTGCCTTGAGCCTTCGCATCTGTCACGTGAGCATAATCCATCATAGTTCACCACCGCACGTTAATTTTTAACAGCACATCTGAGCTTTGCGCTACGCGCCCTTCTGTTGGCTTCAATCTCCTCTCGAGATGGCCTTATGGGTTTTCGGTTCAATAGCCTGAGAACACCCCTGTTTTTCATGTCTCTGAAGATGTTTTTCACGATTCTGTCCTCCAGCGAGTGAAACGAAATCACACAGATAACACCGCTTTTTTTCAATAGTTCTATGGCGTTTTTGAGACCCTTTTGAAGACTCTCCAGCTCGTCGTTTACCACTATTCTCAAAGCCTGGAAGGTGCGCGTTGCAGGATGGATACGTCGATAAAAGTTTCTCGGCACACTCTTCTCCACTATCTCAGCAAGCTGGCGCGTAGTTGTTATGGGTCTGTGCCTGACAATGTTCCTTGCAATCCTGCTGGCAAACCGCTCTTCTCCGTACAGCTTAAGCAGGTTAGCAAGTTCGTTTTCATCCCACGTGTTTACTATTCTTTGAGCAGTTAACGGTTTACTTTTGTCCATCCTCATATCCAGCGGACCATCGACCATGAAGGAGAAGCCCCTCTCTTTCGATGTAAGCTGATCCAAAGAGACACCTAAATCCATTACAACACCGTCTACACTTTCATAACCGAGCTTCTCCAGATGCTCCGTACAATTTGCAAAGTCGTCATGAATCAATACCAGTCTCTCTCCGTATTCTTCCTTCAGCGTTTTTTGGGCATTCTTTATTGCAGCTTTATCCTTATCAAAGGCAATAACCACACCATCGGGCGAGGAAAGCTCAAGCAGCTTTCGCGTATGTCCACCAGCCCCAAGTGTCATGTCCAGATAGACACCTCCACTTCTGGGAGAGATAGCGAAAATCGTCTCATTCAGCAGTACGCTCTTATGCTTCATCAGAAGATACCAAGCTCTTCAATCTGACTTACAAGCTCTTCCTCATCAGAACGCAGGGCTCTGGATTCCTCCTCCCAGCGCTCCTTGGACCAGAACTCGATGTGGTCCAGATTGCCCAGCACCACAACATCCTTCTCTATTGCAGCATCCTCTCTGAGCACCTGAGGGATAAGTACCCTGCCCTGGCGGTCGATATTCACATCCTGCGCGGACGAGAAGAACATGCGTTTGAATCTGCGGGCCGCTTTATTTGTTAGAGGCAGATTAACAGCCTTCTTCTCCAGTTCCTCCCACACATCGTGCGGATATGCATAGATACAATCGTCGAAAATCGTCATTACAAGCGTGTTGATATTCCTGCCCCTTAGAAGCTCTTTGAATTTAGGAGGTATCTTCACCCTCCCCTTATCATCCAAGGAGTACTCAAATCTGCCTCTAAACATCCACTAACACCCACTTTTCACCACTTTTATCCTATTGTTATATCGGATGTCAAGCGAAAAAGTTACACACAAACTGCAATCAACCGCAAAAAGGGTTGTCATATAAGGAAAAAGCCCTAAAGTAATAAAGAGCACCACGAAAATGGATCGCTGTTTGAGTTCTATTTATGGAGGTAGAGAAGATGGCAAAGGTGCTTAAGGTGATAAATAGGGATCAGTGTATTGGTTGTCTGAGCTGCATGATGGCATGTTCACGAACATGGTCAAAGGCACTAACAACCGCACTTGCCAGGCTAACGGTTAGGCCCTATCCAGATGAGGAAGGGGCATTCTCCATACGTATCTGCTATGCATGCCAACAACCCGAGTGTGCTGAAAGCTGCCCTACAGAGGCGCTTACAAAAAGGAAAGGTGGGGGGGTTGAGTTTGACGCTGAAAAATGTATCCACTGTCAGGAGTGTGTGAAAGCATGTGCGACCGCCTCACTGGTCTGGGACAAAACGAAACAGATACCGCTTGTCTGCTATCATTGCGGCGTGTGTGTTAACTACTGTCCCAATGACGTCTTGAAACTTGTGGAGGTGGAAAATGGCTAACAAATTCTTTATGCTGGATATAGATTTGAGCCAAGAAACGGTGAAAAAGGTTGATGTTACAAAATACTTTGAAGACTGGATAGGGGGAGCCGGGGTTGCCACAAGGCTGCTCGTTGAGAGTGTTCCACCCCAGACGGATCCACTATCCGAGCAAAACGCGCTTATATTTGCGATTGGACCACTCAACAACCACTACCCGGTGATCACAAAGACCATAGCCACATTTAAATCCCCACTTACAGGCGATTTCGGCGAATCACACGCAGGTGGCAATCTGGGTTTAGCCATGTATCAGGCAGGTTTCCATGTGCTGAGAATCAGAGGAAAAGCGGAAAAGTTTTCATACATAGTGATAGAAAACGATAAGGTCGATATAGTCAGATGCGACTCCCTCAAGGGTATGAGTGCCACTGCGGTACGCCGCATATTGCTGGACAGATATGGCAAAAAAGGCAGACTCATCAGCGTGATGAGAATAGGACCGGCAGGGGAGAGGCTATCCCCTATAGCCTGTATCAGTGTTGATGCGTCACGTCATTTTGGAAGATTGGGTATAGGCGCTGTAATGGGTGCAAAAAACATCAAAGGGATAGTTATATCTGGCGACAACTATCTGAATATGCCCAAAGGAAAGTACGTAACACTCTACTCAAAGTTATACAAAAAGGTCACAGCATCCGAACTGATGCGCAAATATCACGATCTTGGCACAGCTGCAAATGTGATACCTCTAAGCAATATCCATGGCCTGCCAACCAGAAACTATTCCCAGGGTTTCTTCGAATCAGCGCCACTCATCTCTGGAGAGGCAATGGCGGATAAGCACCTTGCACAGAAGATTGCCTGTGCAGGATGTCAGGTAGGTTGCATTCATCTGGGAGATGTAAGAGAACTTTTTGAAAAAGAACACCACATGTACAAAACAAAGCGGGTCTCTTACGATCATGAACCGCTGTATGCTTTTGGATCCAACCTCTCCATAAACTCCTCCGATATGGTGCTGAAACTGTTACACAGGGTTGAAAGGGAAGGATGGGATGTTATTAGCATGGGTGTGACGTTGGCGTGGGCAACAGAAGCCTTTCAACGCGGCATTATAAACGAAAAGCACACAAACGGTGAAATTCTGAGTTTTGGCGACGGTGAGACCTATCTTAGGGTACTTGAGAGAATATCCAAAGGCGAAAATGAGTTCTATAGAGACCTTGAACATGGTGCCTACCACGCAAGCAGAAAGTACGGTGGTGAGGATTTCGCCATCGTGTTTAACAAAAACGAAGCTCCTGGCTATCTGACGGGCATTATGACTTTTATAGGATATGCCACAGATACCCGTCACTCACATCTCGGTAATGCAGGTTACTCCATAGACGAAAGGCTCAAAAACAACGAAACACCACTTGAAGAAAGAATGGAAGAGCTCTATAGGGAGGGTATCTGGAGAATAATTTTCACAAGCCTGGCAGGCTGTCTATTCTCCCGACACATCTACCGCGAAAAGGAGCTTATACCGCAGATGCTCCAATACATGAACATCCGTTCTGACAACGACGAAGAGCTTTACAAGATCGCACGTAAGATACACGGGATGAAGTACTCATACAAGATTGCCTGCGGATTCAGGTTCGAGGAGCTGAAGCTACCCGAAAAACTCCTCAATGTTGTTACCTCAAATGGAAAACTCTCAAAGGAAGAGTTCGAAAGGGCAATAGAGCTATTCAGGAAATGGGTTGAAGAAGACATAGCCCTGTACAAAAAAGCCAGTCATGATTAAGGAGGAAAACAGTGTTTAGAAGATGGAGCGAAACGAAGACACGCATCCTTGCTGAAGGTGTCGAACAAAGAACCCTGACCTACGGGGAGAGAATGTTAATGAGCGCATTCGAGCTGAAGAAGGGTGCAAAGGTGGATACGCATAGCCACCCTCACGAACAGATAGGATACCTGATAAAGGGCAAACTGAAATTTGTGGTCGATAATGAGGAGATTATTGCACAGACAGGTGATAGCTGGTGTATACCATCAGGTGTTGAACACTCGGCAGAGGCGCTTGAGAAGTCATTGATAGTGGAGGTATTCTCACCGCCAAGAGAGGATTTCATGTAGAAAAACTGCCTTTTGAAGCTTATTTCAAATACCCATAAAAATAGCTATTATATTTGTTTTGTGTTTACCTATCTATTCGTAAGACAAAGCATAAAATAAGGTATTGCATCTTACTCGGTTTGTCTCCTTTCTGTCTCGTTTATATAGTAGTTGCATAAAAACACTCAATGGATTGACAAAAACCTCCCTTTCCACTAAAAGAACATAAAAAAGGAGGTTAGCATGAACAAATCACTGCCAATAAAGATCCTTGCCCTATACATCCCGTTACATATTTTGATAGTTTGCGCTGCCTATTCCGGATCGATTGCCAATTTAGAGAGGCTGCATATCAGCGAGCAACAAAAAGCCTTTCTCATAAAACATGGCTTTGTAGAAACCAGATCCCACGCATCATCTGTTGTGGAAATATATGAAAAGCTCACACAACAGAATATTCCCGTATTCATTACAACAGATGCTGTTGCCGATACTGCACATTTGATTACCGACTACTCTATAAGACTCGTCGAGACAAAAACACTCTATCCAGAACTAAAGCGTTTCACAAAAGGAATGTTAAAGGCAAGCCTAAGCATCTATCAGCAATCCCAGGACAAGTTGATAAAACAACTCTCCAGATCAAATGTGGCATTCTTCAGCACAGCTTTAAAGCTACTTGACCCAACCTTCAAGATACCCTCCATTGTGAAGAGTGCAGTAAACAGGGAATTAACCCTGATAAAACAACACAAAGGGCTTGAGTTTCGCGTTCTCCTGAGCTATATCAAGCACCCTTCCCTCTATAAAACGCCTTATGCCTACGATGATTACTCCCAGTACATTCCACGCGGTCATTACACACGAACGGAAACGCTGAAGCGATACTTCCTTGCCATGATGTTTTATGGGCGCAGGGCTTTCATGTTAAAACCTGGCAAGTCAGCCCAGGCCATACACGATGGTCGATTAATGACACTTCAAGCATTGCTGATGGTATATACACTCTACAAGCATCCTGATCTGACGCAGCTTTACAGACGCATATACTCCCAGACCAGGCTAATATCGGGAGATAGCGACGATTTAACACCAGCCGAGTACATGCGCATACTCAAACCCATCTACGGTAACCTGGATTCGCCCGATCAGCTAAATAACAAAAAGAAGCTCACGCGTTTCATAGAGCTTGCCATGAGGTTGCGCTCCCCGAGGATACTTTCTGGTGCAGCATTTAAAGAGGATGGCGATTTTACAAAAACGACAAAGGGATTCCGTCTTATAGGACAGCGCTTCGTTCCCGATTCGTACATCTTCCAGAATCTGGTTTTCGACAGGGTAGGACGTTTTCTGGGTAAGGACCATCCGTTTACCCTCGGTTGCATACCGGAGGTGGGTTGTGTGCGGGTTCTACCGATGGGTCTGGATGTAATGGCAGCTCTTGGCAGTAAGCTGGCTTTAGATATACTTAACCGTACAGAGAACTCAAGTTACGAAAAATACATCGAGAATTTAAACGCCCTAAAGATGTGGTTTAAATCAAGAAAGATGCATACGTTAACCGGTAGCCTATATTGGCTCTGGTTCAATGCAATTGAACAGCTACTTACCAGCAACCAAATAGGCTTAAAACCGTTTGATTCAACCCTTTATGGTTACAAGAAACTGCAAAGTGCACTGGGTAGCTGGGTTGAACTAAGGCACGATACAATCCTGTATGCAAAGCAGAGCTACACACTGATGATGAAAGCTGCCATGCCAAGTAAACCACTGTTCACAAAAGAGCTTTGCGGTTATGTTGAGCCCTACCCAAATTACTACTTCAGCCTGATTATGTTGATGGAAAAACTCAAATGTCTGGTGGGTCAGAATGGTTCACTGATGCAAAAGATCAACGAATTCGAGGATCTTCTCGGCGAACTAATAAAGATAAGCAATCACGAGATAGAAGGCAAAAGGTTGAGTGGAAGGGAGTGCAGTTATATTGCTGGTTTCGGTAACACCATAAAGCGGATAAGAACGCTGCCACAACAACTCAATAAACTATTAACCAGTGCAACAGATTCACGCATGGCAATTGTCGCCGATGTACACACATCACCTCAAACAAACAGTGTAGTCGAGGAAGCCATCGGTAACCCAGCCTACATCTACCTGCACATCAAAGACAAAAACGGATCAAGGGTATGCGCAGGGGCAGCATTCACCTACTACGAATTCAAGGTTAAGATGCAAAAGAGGTTAACGGACAGGGTATGGCAGAAAACACTCAGTAGATACAGACAGCCAGAATGGATAGGAACGATTCTTAAATAAATCGGACACAGCGTTTGCAGTAAAACTCCATTTGAAACGGGCTTTTCTGATATTAACAATCAGGCAACGCTTGACATACAACGTGTTTTAGTATAAAAACTAAAGCATCTTATGCAAAAGAGGGGGCGCATGGATCTATTTGACAAGTGTAAAGCTTTTACGGCATACAAAGAGTTAGAGCAGCTTGGTCTTTATCCCTACTTTCAACCCATATCGTCCCAGCAGGACACAGAAGTCATCATAAACGGACGAAAGATACTGATGCTTGGTTCGAATAGCTATCTTGGTTTAACGGTACACCCGAAGGTAAAAGAAGCTGCTATCAAAGCTATTGAAAAGTATGGCACAGGGTGCGCAGGCTCGCGCTTCTTAAACGGCACCCTGGATATACACCAGGAATTGGAAGAAAGACTCGCAGCGTTTGTCAATAAGGAAAAAGCCCTGCTATTCAGCACAGGGTTCCAGGCAAACCTCGGAGCAATAGCGGGCTTAATGGGCAAAGGCGAATATGTCATCCTTGATAAATCCGATCACGCAAGTATTGTTGATGGCACAAGACTATCTTTTGGCGAGGTAAAGCGTTTTGTCCACAACGATATGGCATCACTGGAACGGGTGCTATCCTCTATAGACATTGAAACACCCAAATTGATCGTGGTGGATGGTGTCTACAGTATGGATGGCGATATAGCCAACCTCCCAGAAATAGTAAAACTCAAGAAGAAGTACAACGCCCGGCTGATGGTTGACGATGCCCACTCTTTTGGTGTGCTCGGGAAAAATGGCCGCGGAACAGCAAATCATTTTGGATTGGAAAACGATGTAGATATCATAATGGGTACATTCAGCAAGTCCTTCGCATCGCTGGGTGGATTCATAGCATCAGACGCATACGTGATAGACTACCTAAGACACTTCGCCAGGAGTCTGATATTCTCTGCAAGCATTACGCCTGCATCCACAGCCGCCGTGCTGGCGAGCCTTGATATAATGGAGAATGAACCGGAGTTGATAGAAAAGCTGTGGGCAAATACGGAGCGCATGAGAAAGGGTGTAAAAGAAATGGGTTACAATACCGGAACGAGCTGTACACCCATTATTCCGCTTATCATAGGGGATAGCGACAAAGTATTGCAGATGAGAAAGATGCTGTTTGACAGAGGTATATTTGTCAATCCGGTTGTATCACCCGCTGTTCCGCCCAATCAGACACTGGTTCGCTTAAGCCTTATGGCAACCCACACCTTTGAGCAGATCGACTTTGCCTTGCAGCAGCTCTACGAGGTTGGCAAAGCTTTAGAGGTAATATGATTTCCGTTAAAGAGACGGAGGATTTAAAGCTCTTTGTCAGGGCTGGCAGGGCAATATACGAAAACGACAGATTGTACGTTCCACAACTTGAATCGGAAGAGATAAAGCTAATTGACACCAAAAAGAACCCATTCTACAGCTACTCTTCAAGGAAACTTTTTGTTGCATATAAAGACGGGAGGATAGTCGGAAGAATCGCATCGATTATCAATCGCAGACATAACGAATTCCACAAGGACAAAGTAGGTTTCTTTGGATTTTTCGAAAGCATTGATGACCAGAGCGTCGCAAAAGCCCTTTTCGAACCTGTGGAAACCCATCTGAAGCAGGCAGGTTTGAACTATATCCGGGGACCAATGAATCCATCCATGAACGACACCTGCGGTATTCTTATAAAGGGTTTTTTCCAAGAACCCGTATTCATGATGCCATACAACAGAAAGTACTATATGGACCTCTTTGAATCCCTTGGATTTAAAAAGGATAAAGATCTCTACGCATTCTACCTATCCACATCGAACAAACCGTCAAAAAGATTGCTAAAACTCGCATCATACGTTCAGAAAAAGCATTCCGTTACACTGCGTAATTTCTCCAGAAAAAACTTTGAAAAGGATGTTGAAACGATTCACTATCTATACTCCAGAGCCTGGGAAAACAACTGGGGTTTTGTGCCACCAACGCTTGAAGAGTTTAGATACGCTGCAGAGGATTTCAAAAGCCTTGTTCCTGAAGAGCTTGTTATTTTTGCAGAAATAGATGGCAAACCATGTGGTTTTGCCGCTATTGTGCCGGATTTCAATCAGATGCTCAAACGCCTGGGCGGAAAATTAACCGTATTTAACGCCCTGAAAGCACTCTACCTTATCAAAAAGATAGATAACTATCGTTTGATCACGCTGGGGGTCCTGCCCGAATACAGAAATATGGGAATCGACCTGCTTTTGTATATCAGAAGCTTTGAGGTTGTGGAGAAAAGAGGCGGCAGGGGCGGTGAGCTCTCCTGGACACTCGAAGACAACGATGCTATCAACAAACCAATCCTGAAGATGAATGCGGAGCACTACAAAACCTACAGGATTTACGGGAAACCCCTGCCCTGATCAACGTACTACTTCAAATAACCCTTCATTGCCGATTTAATGATATTTGGATTCTCTTTCAATCGCCTTATCGAGTAAGGTAACCAGTCTTTACCAAAGGGTACATACACTCTAAGCCTGTGTCCAGCATCGATAATTATTCGCCTCAGCTCCTCATCCACACCAAGGAGCATCTGGAACTCGTAATCATCCCTCTTCAATTTATACTCCCTTATCAACATCTGCGCATGGAAGACGAGCTTCTCATCATGGGTGGCAATACCTACATATGCCTTTTTCTTTATCAATGTTTCCAGACAGTACTTGTAGTTTTCGTTAATAATCACAGGGTCTTTATATGCAATTACACGCGGTTCGTCATAGATACCTTTGCACAGCCTAAAATTCATGGGCTTATCAGACAGATACTGAATATCGTTGATCGTTCTTCTCATATAAGCCTGCAAAACGGTACCTACATTGTACTCCTCTCTAAAGGTGTCGTATATCTGCAGCGTATCCGTTGTGCAGGTAGAGTCTTCCATATCTATCCTAACAAAGTTCCCAAGCTCCTTGGCGCGTTTCAGTATCCTTTCAACATTGTCCATGCACAGCTGTTTGGAGATTTTCAAGCCCATCTGTGTAAGTTTCAAAGAGAGATTGGCATCAACACCGGTTCTATCTATCTCCTCCAGTACACTTATCGCCATGTCACGATAGTACTCAGTCTCCTGTCTGGTGGATACAAACTCGCCAAGCACATCTATTGTCGCCATAGCACCTTCTGCATTGAGCTTCCTGGTTACCCGTATGGCATCATCAAGGGTCTCGCCGGCAATATACCGCTTAGCAAATATTGCTATTGTTGATGGCGGCACTTTATCAATAAACGTACTTACAGCCTTATTGAACCACGACATGGTTTACTCCTCCGCCATAAACGGATACTCGAAACTCTCTGGTGCGTCAAAATTCTCTTTGATTGCCCTGGGTGTTACCCATCTTATCAGATTCAGACCGCTGCCAGCTTTATCGTTGGTACCGCTGCCCCTTGTGCCACCAAACGGTTGCTGACCCACAACCGCGCCTGTAGGCTTGTCATTTATATAGAAATTGCCGGCGCTGTTCTCGAGTATATCGAGCGCCTTCATGATGGCATCCCTATCCTCGGCGAAAATTGCGCCCGTCAAACCGTAAGGACTTGTATTATCACACAGGTGAAGTGTCTCTTCATACCTCTCATCGTCGTAAGGATAAACAGTTACCACCGGCCCAAATATCTCCTCAACCATCGTTCTGAATTGCGGATTCTCAGTAACTATAACGGTTGGCTCGATGAAGTAGCCCTTACTCGAGTCGTAGCCACCGCCTTTAACTATCTCAGCATCACTTGCAGAACGGGCGTATTCGATATAGCCGGTTATTTTATCGAACGCTTTTGAGTCTATAACAGCATTCATGAAGTTGGTGAAGTCCTCAGGGGAACCCATTTTTATCTTATCGATTTCAGCAAACAGTTCATCCTTTATGGATTCCCACATGCTTCTGGGTATATAAACCCTCGAGACCGCAGAGCACTTCTGACCCTGATACTCATAAGCCCCTCTGATGATTGCAGTTATGAGTTTTCTTCTGTTTGCGGAGTGATGTACAAATATGAAATCTTTGCCGCCGGTTTCACCAACAATGCGTGGGTAGCTTTTGTATCTGGAGATATTCTCGCCTATAGTCCTCCACATGTACTGGAATGTGGGTACACTTCCGGTGAAGTGCAATCCTGCAAGGTGTGGCGATGTGAGAACCTTTTCACCGATGTCAGGACCATCTGCGGGTATAAAATTGATAACGCCATCGGGTAGACCGGCTTCTTTAAGAATTTTCATAAATATGTACGGTGCATACACATTCGTGGGGGCGGGCTTCCACAACACGACATTACCCATCATAGCCGGCGCAGTAGGAAGGTTTCCGGCTATGGACATGAAATTGAATGGTGGTACAGCAAAGATAAATCCCTCAAGCGGCCTGTACTGCATAATATTCCACGTGCCATAGGGTGAATGGAGGGGTTGGTCCTCATAAATTTTCTGCATGTAATAGAGGTTGAACCTGAGAAAATCGATCAGCTCACAGGCTGAGTCTATCTCGGCCTGAAACACATTCTTACTGATCGAAAGCATTGTTGCTGCGTTCATGAGGTACCTGTATTTGCCACTCAATAGTTCCGCTGCCTTTAAGAAAATGGCTGCCCTGTCGGTCCAGTCATATTTGCTCCAGGTTTTTGCGGCTGAGAGTGCTGCATCTATCGCTTGATCTACCTCTTTTTCAGTGGCTTTGTGATAAACACCAAGTACAGAATCCAGGTTATGTGGTTCTCTGATCTCCCTTGTCACGCCGGTTTTTATCTCTTCACCGCCAATTATAACAGGGATTTCAACCTGCTGGGATTTGATCTCCTCGATTGCCTTCTTAAGAAGTTCCCTTTCTTTTGTGCCCGGCGCGTATGAATAGACCGGTTCATTGGTAGGAAACGGTATCTTTGCAACGGAGTTTCGCATGATCCACCTCCTCTATTATTTTAAACAAGTTTCACTATATTGAACATAACCGAAAAAAGCCAATTAATCAAGTCAAAAATGGCTTCTTGAAAAAATCTATTGAAAATAAAATTGGTGTGGATTAAACTTGAGGGCGTTATGAATTTCCCTGAACGGATCCTTGTTACAGGTGGAGCTGGCTACATAGGCAGCCACACAACAAAAGCGCTGCTGGAAAAAACGGAAAGTGTTATCACCATAATCGACAATCTCTCCACGGGATTTATTGAAAGTATAGAAACACTTAAACGAATAGCGGAAAAACATGGAAGAAAGCTGAACTTCATCAAAGCAGACATAGCCGACTCAAAAACCATGGCATCACTTTTACAAGAAGGCATCGACGCCATATTGCATTTCGCCGCCAGCATTGCTGTAGCCGAGAGCTTTGAAAAACCAATTGAATACTACTCAAATAACACTATCAACACAATGAAACTTATAGAACTTGCTGAACGTTTTGGTGTGGGGCGCTTTATCCTGTCGTCATCTGCAGCGGTATACGGAAAACCCTCAAGGATACCGGTAAGAGAAAAGGATCACTGTAACCCCATAAATCCGTATGGTTTCAGCAAGCTTGCTGCAGAGCGTATTCTACAGGACGTGGCGAGAGCTCACGGTCACTTTAAATACATGATCCTCCGGTATTTCAACGCAGCAGGTGCCGATCCACAATTGCAACTCGGTCAAAGAAATAAAGAGGCAACCCACCTGATCAAGATTGCCGCTCAAACAGCCACAGGAAAACGCAAATGTATGTACATCTTCGGCAATGACTATCCAACACCTGATGGAACCTGTATCAGAGACTATATCCATGTGAACGATCTTGCAGATGTGCATGTTAAAGCACTGGAGTATCTGCAAAACAACCCCTCAGACATCTTCAACATTGGTTACGGCAGGGGCTATTCCGTTAAAGAGGTAATCAACACTATGAAAAGGGTAAGCGGCGTAGATTTTGAAGTAAAGGTTGCGCCAAGAAGGAAAGGTGATCCACCAGTTCTTGTTGCTGATATATCAAAGATATCAACCAGAATGGCATTCAAGCCACAGTATAATTCCCTTGAATATATATGCAAAACAGCATATTTATGGGAAAAGAAGATGGACGTTTAGCGTTTTTATTCCTGCAGCCAGACAAGCAGAGCACTCTTGAACAATATGGTAGCACTGGATGATGCGTATCCTTTGAGTCCAGCATCGATGTTTCTCAAAATAGCAAGAAGTGATTTAACCCTCTGGGGTGTGAGGGAGAGAGCGTAACGCTCCATCCTGTAGCGCGCCGATGGATTCAGGTTGATCTGAACACCATGTGTGTAGGAAACGTAACGTTGGAGCTCGTTCGTCAGCATCGTCACAATTGCCGAAGGATGCACATTTGCCAGAACCTCATCCGCTATCTTCAAAGTCTCCTTCGAACGATTTAATATGGCAAGTACAAGCCGAAAGGCGTTCGATTCCGGCATCTCATTCAGCAAAACAGCTACATCGTCGTAGCTTATGAGAGTTCTATCACCGCAAAACGCCACCAGATTCTCAAGAAATAGATCCAGAACGGATGCACTCTTACCATTATAGCTTTCCACGATAGCAGCCAAAGCTTCAGCATCAATCCTCTTTGAACAGCGTCTCAGTTTAATCAGAATAAATTTTTCAATCTCGTCCTTGACTGGTCTTTCAAACTTCACAACACCTTCAGCATCGATGTTGCCACACTCAACAGGATCCACTATAAGAATGCCGGATTTTACGTTGATCTCCACCTGAAACTGCTTCAAAGGAAAGTGAAGCCTGGCCAAAACGATGCGATTCCGATTGGAAAATAGCGGCGGAAGTGAAACCCTCTCAACCAGTTGAGGCAACTCCTCCGGTTCCTCTATATCCACCCTCTCGACAGGGTATTGGGTCTTTTGCGCTATCCTATCTATGTATAGCTTCTTAAGGTAGTAGTCGTCTCCGCAAAATATGTAAAGCTTCTGCAGTTTTCCACTATCTATGGCTTTTCTTAGCTGCTTTTGATTCATAACTCTTCTCTACAAAGGCTCTGATAAGTGGATGCGGTTTCAACGGTTTAGACTTAAACTCAGGATGAAACTGAACACCGATGAAGAACGGGTGTTCCTTGATCTCTACAATCTCCACAAACTCATTATCAGGACTTACACCGCTAATGACCAACCCCTTTTCTTCAAGCTCTAACCTGTACTCGTTGTTAAATTCATATCTATGCCTGTGACGCTCTTCTATGCGGTTTCGTTTATAGATACTGTAAGCAAGTGTACCCCTTTTCAGTAGCGCTGGATAACTACCCAGCCGCATGGTTCCACCCTTGTCAGAAGACTCATCGCGTGTTATTACCTCATCACCTCTAACCCAGCGCCTGGCAAGATGGATAACCTTATGCGGAGAATCGGGATCAAACTCCTCTGAATGTGCATTGCTCAACAAGGCAACGTTTCTTGCAAACTCAACCACTGCCATTTGCATACCCAAACAAATACCCAAAAAAGGCACACCGTGCGTACGGGCATATTTGATAGCATTGATCTTACCTTCTATACCCCTTGAACCAAAACCACCTGGCACAAGGATACCGTCAACTTCGCTTAGAAGTGTCTCGTACTCTTCACCTTCAAGCCGCTCCGATTCTACCCAAACAAGCTCTACCTTCAGTCCGAGATCCGCGCCCGCATGCACAAAGGACTCAATCAGACTCTTGTAGGACTCTTTCAAACCAAGGTATTTACCAACAAAAGCGATCCTGACGCTATCTTTTGGGTTTTTTATAGATTTGACCATCTCCTGCCAGTCGCTTAAGTCGCTCTCCCTGCGAGGCTGAAGGGCGAGCCTGTCTATAACGAGTCTGTCAAAATTTTCTCGCCTGAACTGTAGAGGAACCTCATAGACCGTATCCACATCCAGCGCCGTTATCACCGCCTCCCTGTCCACATTACAGAACATTGCTATTTTCTCTTTAATCTCGTTGGAAAGCTTCCGCTCGGTTCTGCAGACAATAATATCCGGTGAGATTCCTATTGACTGAAGCTCCTTAACGCTGTGCTGTGTTGGTTTGGTTTTTAGCTCACCAGCGGTCTTAATGTAGGGAACGAGTGTGAGATGAACGTATAGACTGTTTGGTTTGGCTTCATTACCAAGCTGCCTGATTGCCTCAAGAAACGGCAAACCCTCAATATCACCGATCGTACCACCAATCTCAACAATCAAAACATCCTTGTTCCTGCCCGCTTCCCTTATTCTACGCTTTATCTCGTCGGTGATGTGCGGTATTATCTGAACGGTCTTGCCCAAATAGTCACCGCGTCGCTCCTTACTGATAACGGTAAAATAGACCTGGCCAGTGGTAAAGTTGTTTTTTTTGGTCAGTGTCAAACCAGTAAACCGCTCGTAATGACCCAAATCCAGATCCGTCTCTGTTCCATCGTCAAGCACATACACTTCACCGTGCTGATACGGATTCATAGTTCCCGGATCGATGTTAAGGTAAGGATCTATCTTCACAACAGACACGTTAATACCATAAGACATCAAAAGATAAGCCAAAGATGCGCTTGTTATACCCTTGCCCAATGAAGACACAACCCCACCGGTTATAAAAATGTATTTCTTAGCCATTGAATCACCCCTTGCCTGTCAAAAAGTCACAGTAAATATACTCGTCCCGGAGAGTTTTGCAAATAGTTTGGAAAACGGTTGTCTAAACGGGGTTTTCTAACGGCGGATCACTACTGCAGTCCGTACTCTTTGAGGTCTATGCCTTTCTTTATGGCGTACTCTTTCAGGTCATCCCGTATCAGCTTGAAGGCTATGGCGAAAGCAGCAACATCATCAATGTAACCAATGCCAGGGATAAAATCGGGTATAAGATCCAGAGGATCAACGAAGTATATAAGTACAGCAGCTATGGCAGCTACCGTTTTCCAGGGAAAAGCACACTCGCCATTGAAGGCACATTTCAACATATCGTAGAGCAGTTTCGCCTGTGCCAGGATCTCGCCAATATGCTTGGATGGGTTTTTTGATATCTCTTCAATTTTGGCTCTTGCATCATCAAGAATGCCGCCGATATCGGATGATTTAACCTTCTCCATTGTAGCGTTTATCGCATCTTCAACCCTTTTTTTCATGTATCACCTCTTCTGGTGGAGCTGAGGGGGCTCGAACCCCCGACCTCTTGGCTGCCAGCCAAGCGCTCTCCCAGCTGAGCTACAGCCCCACTCCTCTATGATCCCGCTTACCGCTTGTGTTTTATTAAATGTTTGCTGCTTTGTCAAGAGAAAAGCCTGAAAAACTAATCCAGGAAAGTGAGCCCTGGAGGCTCACTTCTTTAAAGGAGGGCTTATCACGGCACCCGCAGATTCACTGAATGCGAATGCCGTTTCTCTTCCAGTAGTCTCTTATACTATTTTTCAGGCTTTCTGGCAAGGGCACATAAATGAGCCTTTTTGCTATAGCATCTCCGTGTTTAAAAGCCCAGTTGAAAAACCTTACCACCCTCTCGTCAACGGACTTTTTCTCCTTTGCAAGGAGAATGAAGGTTGCACCGGATATAGGCCATGCCTTTTTACCCGGCTCGTTAACAAGCCACAGATAGTAACCATTCTTGCTGCTCCATCTGGCAGATGCTGCAGCCCTGGCAAAACTATCAAAGGAGGGTTTTACAAAATTACCTGCTGCATTTCTCAACGACACATAGGCTAACTTGTTTTCAACAGCATATGCAAACTCCACATAGCCTATTGAGTTGTTTATGCGTTTAACGTAATTAGCAACGCCTGGATTCCCTTTACCACCAAGACCAACAGGCCATTTTACAGCTTTTCCATAGCCTACACTCCTTCTCCAGACGGGTGAAACCGATGCAAGGTATCTCGTAAATATGGCTGTTGTTCCAGAACCATCCGATCGGTGCACCACAGTTATGGGTGCATTCGGCAATTTTAGATTCCTGTTTAACGCCTCAATCTCTGGATCATTCCACTTTTTTATCTTTCCCATGTAGATCTCTGCAAGTATTCTACCTGTCAATTTGAGCTGGCCTGCTGCAATGCCCTGTATATGCACAACCGGCACTACACCACCAATCAAAGCTGGAAACTGTAGAAGACGGTACTTTTTCTGCTCTTTAAGGGTAAGAGGAGCATCGCTTGCACCAAAATCCACCACCCTTGAGGCAATCTGTTTTATGCCTGCTCCCGATCCTATCGCCTGATAGTTAACCTTTACACCACTTGTCCTGTAGTACATATAGGCCCATGCCGAGTAAACAGGGTAAGGAAATGTCGCACCTGCACCGGTGATCGTCTGTGCTGACAAACCTTTGTTCGCAACAGAAAAAAGAAACAGCAAAAGCAACAGGAACAATCCGCCCTTTCGTAGCATAAATACACCTCCCGAACATTGATTGCGTTTACTCTATAGCTATCCTGTATCCTAACTGTTCGGGAGATGTTAAAAGAGTGTAAAAAAGCAAAAGCGGCACCAACAAACACTAAAAGAAGAACCTGTACCTGATTCCAACGGTCCACTCTCTTCCGGTTCTGCTCGTGAACTCACCCTCATCGATGGCATACCTGGTTTTCATGTGTGTCCACTGAGCAAAAAGATTGAAATTCCCATAGATATTAAAGGTGCCCATCAGGAAAAACGTTTTTACCCGTTTAACCTCGTTTTTCAAGAAGTAATCGTCGGAATAATTCCAGTTAGAGACATTAAAATAGACATATCCTCCTGCCAATCTCAGTCGCCTGATTGGTGTTACAATCGCCTGAACTCCCAACACGTCCGACTCTCTTTGAATCAGTTTGCCATCGTGGTAAACGTAGGAAAATGTCCTCAAGCTATTTCCACCCACACCTGCAAAACTCATCATACCCCGCGAGTGAAGGTACTCAGCAACAAATGTGATACGTCTCAGGTTCACCCTTGCCAACGCACCGTAAATAAAGGCAAGCCGGCCCAACTCGTCATAGGTGATTTTTGTTGTTGTGCCAGACGATCCGTGACCACCTCCAGCACCAGCCGATCCTGAGGTAGAGGTTCCACCTCCATAAGCCCTATTCCCACCACCATGTGGACCACCGTGGGTATTATTACCATTTACCACTTCGGTTACATTCTCAACCGTAAAGTAAGCTGGCATCAATTCGCCAAAAACCATTAACACCGACGGTCTTCCAGGTGCAAGTCTAAAGTTGTATCGCACCTGTCCAACAGGTGCAGGCCATTTCCTTCTCACATCGGTTACGTAGGAGTTGACTGTATCCCTCCCGTGACCATTTGTACCAATAATAAATGGATCCCTATCCTCCACACCCATTGAAAGGACCAGAGACGAATTTCCCATATCCTTGAAATAGGTCAACACAGCCTGAGTGGTCCATTCTTCCCCCTGAAAACCGACAAGATAAGGTTTAAATATACGATTCGAGAAGGAAAAAGCGCGTATGTTTATCAACGATCTTGTTTTGCCAACGGTTATATACAGGTCATCTGATAGATACTGGCGAATAAGAGCCCTTTTGAGTCTAAACTCGTTAAAGGGCCAGGAGTCCATCATAATCATACCCATTGTGCCGATTTCTCTATTAAACACCCTGAACATGATGCGCGCCCATATCTTTGTCGTGTAATTCAGCTTGTCACTCGAACTGCTGCCTGAGCTTTGATCGTTTTGCTGCGAAGAATTTGTGCCCTGTGCACCGGATGGAGAAGCAGCCCCATTGCCGGCAGGATTGCTTTGCGTTGATGTGTTATTTGATGAAGGATGGCCCTGCCCATATCCTGAGGCTGAACCCGAAGATGTAGAGCCACCACCCTGCTGAGAACCAGACGACTGCGATTCTGAACCAGCCGCACTACCACCATGTGTGATAACAAGACCCGAGCTTTCACTCCATGCACTCATGTATTTAACAAAACCTCGAAGCATGATAACAGTTGAACCATCAAGGGTGACAGTACCGGCAAATGCTGAGACATTACCAAGAAATGTCAAAACCATAAACAGAGTTAGCAACCGTTTCCATCTGAAATGCACTCTCTCACCCCCTCATTTTTTTTGGGAAATCTATCAAAAAAATCCCATTGCAACAATCGATTTACTCCCCTCTGACCATCGAGTTTACAGAATTTTTACAAAATTATCACACAGCGTAAACGCTATACATCTAAAAAGGTTACAGCTATGAGTGAAAAAACCGGTTTTAAGTTAAGGAATAACCTGTTCTTCTATGTATCACTTCTGTGTGCGTATTTCGTGCCCCTGATCATCATTACGATGTTTGTTGTTCTTCTTAAGGAATCGTATCCAGCAATAGAAAAATTCGGTTTGTTTCATTTTATCGTAAGCTCAACATGGGATCCAGTCAAAGGCATCTTTGGCGGCGCCGCTCCCATCTATGGCACAGTTGTCACCACTGGATTGTCCCTCTTGATTGCTGCTCCCCTTTCCATAGGAATAGCGATCTTCATCACGCAGATCTCTCCTGCCAGACTCAAAGGCATCTTCGGCGCCGCCATTGAGTTGCTCGCATCGATACCAAGTATTATATACGGAATGTGGGGTCTCTTCGTGCTTGCACCAATTATGGCAAACCATGTTGAACCATTTTTGAAGGAAACACTTGGAAGACTACCTGTGCTCGAATACCTGTTTAGAGGCACACCGATAGGCATTGATCTGCTCACCGCATCAATCATCCTGAGCATAATGATCATTCCATTTATCACAAGCGTAGCACGCGACAGTTTTGAACTGGTACCTGCCACTTTAATAGAATCCGCCTACGGAATGGGAGCCACCAAGTGGGAAGTAATTAAAGATATTATCCTACCCTACTCCAAAAATGGTCTTTTTGGGGGTTTGATCTTAGGGCTTGGTCGGGCTATAGGAGAAACAATGGCTGTAGCCTTCGTGCTCGGCAACAAGCATCAGATAGTTTTATCCCTACTTGGCGCATCATCCACCATACCGGTTACCCTTGCAAATGAATTTACCGAAGCGGATACAAAAATCTATCTCTCATCACTGTTTCTCTTAGCGCTTATTCTGTTTGTGTCGAGCTTTATTGTACTTTCCTTAGCAAAGTATCTTGTTATCAAAGACAGGAAAACATGAACGGAACAAGGAAAAGAAAGCTTATTAGCACGTTCTTCATTCTCATATGCATCCTCTCAGCAGCCACTGGTTTATTCTTCCTTGTCTTCATCCTGGCAGATCTATTTGTAAAAGGCATACATTCAATTAACTGGTCACTATTCACACAGGATTTTACGCCTCCAGGCATTCCAGGGGGTGGCTTAAGATACGCAATAGTAGGACAACTCATAATTGTTGGTCTTTCTATTTTTATCGGTATACCTCTTGGTCTTTTAGGAGGCACCTTTATCGCCGAGTACGGCAGAAATCATAAGATAGCAAAACTGATAAGCGCCCTATCAGATCTTGCGACAAGCATACCCTCAATTGTCGTAGGTACCTTTGTGTACGCCGTAATTGTAAAACCTGCAGGCCACTTCAGTGCTATTGCGGGCGCTGTAGCACTGGCCATTATCATGATTCCGGTGATGCTCAAAACCACAGAGAATATTCTCAAACTTGTACCGTGGAGCCTGAGGGAGGCAGCTTTTGCGCTTGGTGCACCTTACTATAAGGTGATTTTCCAGATTGTCTACAGAAGTGCTGCCACAGGTCTGCTAACGGGTGGTATACTCTCCGCTGCACGAATAGCCGGCGAGACGGCACCACTGCTGTTCACCTCGCTCAACAACAATTTTTTGAGCTTCGATATAACCAAACCTATGGCATCTTTAACCGTAACCATCTACCGGTACGCAATGGGACCCTATGATAACTGGCACAGACTCGCCTGGGCAGGCTCTTTCCTAATAACCGCTTTTATACTCTTTGTCACCATTATCTCACGTCTGATCATCAAATGGAGGTACAAGAAAGGTGCATGATAAGTACATTCTGCGTGTTAAATCCCTCAATTTCTACTACGGTACAAAGCAAGTGTTATTCGATATAAACATGGACATTGAAAGAAACAAGGTTACTGCTCTTATCGGACCCTCAGGGTGCGGTAAAACCACTTTCCTGCGATGCTTCAATAGAATGCATGACCTATACAGGGCAAACCGATATGAAGGCAGCATTCTCTACAACGGCAAAGATATACTAAAACTAAAGGACAGCATAGAGTTGCGATCACGTATTGGTATGGTCTTTCAAACACCAACCCCATTTCCAATGTCTATCTTTGACAATGTAGCATACGGGCTGAAACTGAAGGGCATTAAAAACAGAGCTCAACTCAAAGAAAGGGTTGAGGATGCACTGATAAAAGCCGCACTCTGGAACGAAGTTAGAGATAGACTCCATTCACCCGCAACTGGATTATCAGGGGGGCAACAGCAAAGACTTGTAATAGCGAGAGCACTGGCTGTAGAGCCGGATGTTCTGTTGTTTGACGAGCCAACAAGTGCTCTTGATCCAATTGCAACCGCGAAAATTGAAGAACTTATCGTTGAACTGAAAAAATTTACAACTATAATCATTGTTACACACAACATGCAACAGGCTGCAAGGGTGTCCGATTACACAGCATTTTTCTACATGGGCAGGCTTATAGAGATGGGAAAAACGGATGATTTTTTCACACGACCCAAGAAAAAGGAGACAGAAGACTACATCACGGGTAAATTCGGTTAGGAGCATCCAATGCGCATACTTGAAGAAAAGCTAAATCAGACAAGAGCAATACTGGCCCACATGTCGAAAGCGGCCATGGAAATGTTACAATCATCAACAGTAGCAATCCTGACACACGACCTGCAACTTGCCAGGGAAGTGATAAAGAGCGATGGTATCGTCGATAGATACGATAATGAGATAGACGAACTCTGCTTCAAGATCCTGGCTATATACAACCCCAGGGCTTTTGACCTACGGTTTGTTATATCGGCACTGCGTATCAGTGTGGACCTTGAACGCGTTGGCGATTCATGTGTAAATATAGCCAAACAGGTTAAGCATCTTGCCCAAAGACCACCTCAGACAATTTCGCTTAATCTAAACACCATGGCGAAAGCTGCGTATACAATGCTTGAGGAGGCTCTTAAGGCTTTCTTCGAAAACGATGTAAAGCTTGCACTCACCACAATCAAACGTGACGATGAGATTGACGCCCTAAACAAACAGATAATACGACAGATTGTCGAGTATATGGGCAAAAACCCCCAAAGGGTCATGGAGGGTACATCGCTTGTTTATGTGGTCAGAAACATCGAAAGAATAGCCGATCACGCCACGAACGTTTGTGAGCTTGTTTACTTCAAGGAAACCGGCAAAAGCATTAAGCATACCTATTTTGACAGCGTAAAGGAAGTGATAGGAAATGGCAACGGTACTGGTAGTTGAAGACGATGCTGCCCTGCTTGAGATACTCACATTCAATTTAAAACGAGAGGGCTACAATGTTATCGAAGCAGTAAGCGCCAGTGAAGCCCTCATAATGCTTGAGGAATCAAAACCCGATCTCATCATCCTCGATCTGATGTTACCAGGCTTAAAAGGAGAAGAGTTCCTGCGTATCATAAGGGAAAGAAAAGAAGAGATGCCAGTTATCGTTGTCTCAGCAAAGGATAGTGAAAATACCATCGTCAACGTTTTAAAGGAAGGGGCGGATGACTACCTGACAAAACCTGTCTCTATCAGGATTCTTCTGGCAAAGGTTGAAAACGTACTAAAGAAAAGGCTCGGCAACCAGGAGAAGATAAGCTATCGTAACCTGGAGATCTACCCCAGGCAACATAGGGTTACCGTAAACAACGAAGATGTGACTCTCACCCATACTGAATTTGAATTGCTTAGTCTATTAGTTAAACACCCCGGCATGGTCTTTACAAGATCACAACTGCTAAACAGCATCTGGGGCTATGAATCATACGCACAAACACGCACAGTAGATGCGCATGTCTCCTCCTTGAGAAAGAAGCTAAAGAGAGCGGATCTTGCCATAAAATCTGTTCCACGAGTAGGATACAAACTGGAGTGAAGGTTTTTCTGAGAACCCTTGCAGGTGTTATTCTACCTGTTTTTGCCGTTTTCTTTATAAGTTACCTGACAGCCATAAGCCTTGTGAGCCGTGCGATGGAGCGCTATATGCTAAATGATGCTAAAAGCAAATTTGAGCTTATAGATGAGCTTGTCGCAAAAAATGGCATTGGAGCGCTGAGTAGAGACTACATGCGCATGCTCAACCTGGAAGGTATAGGTGTGAAACTGATCAAACCCAATGGAGAGGAGATACTCAACCACCCTCCAAGCAGCACCGGTAAGGTTTTTAGCTTCAAAAAGTTGCTGCCATCAGGCAATGTACTCGTGGTAACATTTCCAGAAACTGATGCTATGCAACTCAAAAAAGACATAGACCGTGGGATAACTGTTGCTGTTTCTCTTGCATTTGCGCTGTTACTTGGCACATCTATTCTAATTGCAAGGAGATTCGCTGTGCCAATACAAAAATTCGACTATATTATCAGTGCCATCGAAAAGGGACAGAACATACACTTTCCTCGTTTCAGAAGCCCGCATCTGGCACGCGTCTCTGAGCTTCTCTACAGCATTTATACAGCTATGGAGAAAAAGAAACAGCAGATCGAACTTGAAAGGGAGAAGCTCAACTCTATTCTGGAACTGATAGAGGAGGGTGTTCTTCTTCTTGATGGAAAGCTCAACTATCTTCACTCCAATAGCAAATTCAACGAGATGTTCTCCATAAAGGCTCTAAAAGATGTAAACTTCCTGGCGCAAATCAGTCAACCGGGTCTTCTTGCGGATCTATCGGATATTATCCACAAAAGAGCAAGCGGCAACTTCAAAATAGGTGGTAGAATGTACAAGGTCTTTTTTCGCAGCGTTGGCGAGAATCTTCTTTTTGTTTTTGAGGATGCCGAGGAGAAACTACAGTATCAGTACTTCAAAAGCGAGTTAATCGGTAACATTTCTCATGAGCTTAAAACACCCATTGCAGCCCTTTCCGGCTATGCCGAAACGCTACTTTTGCATCAAGATATGGATAGTCAGACCAGGGAGATGTTCATAAAGAGAATTCACGAGAGCTCCATGAGGCTTAGCGAGCTGTTAAACAATATAATTGAGCTACACACTCTGGAAAACGCCAAACCCGAAGATTTGAGATACGAGACGGTAAAACTCTCAAGCATTGTGGATGATTTGAAGCAGCTATACGCAGATTCACCCAAAACTATACGATACATTGTCGAAGCAGAAAACATCAGAATGGCAAGGGAACACCTGATGAGTGTATTGACAAACCTGATAAGCAATGCCATCAAATACTCCAACGGCAAAAGGGTGGATGTAATAATAAGAAAGAAAAAATCCTCTATAATCGAAATATGCGTTGACGATGAAGGTCCCCCTATTCCACCGGCTGAGAGAAAGAGAATTTTCGAGCGATTTTACACACGTTCAAAGTCACGAGCCAAAAGCAAATCCGGCACAGGACTTGGGCTATCAATTGTTAAGCACATTGCAGTCCTATACGGTGGCAGTGTAAAGCTAATGGAAAGCCCCATGGGTGGTAATCGCTTCTGTGTGGAGATCCCAGCCTGAAGGAACAATATTTCTCTTTCAAAAATGGGCCAAAACATGTATATAGTTGTGCAAATGGCTCAACGAAGGGAGGAACCATTTATGGATTTTGAACCTTTTTTAAAAAAGGAAAGAAACATAGCTGTAGTCGGTCTTGGCTACGTCGGTATGCCCCTGCTTGCTCACCTATCAAAGAAATTTGCAACAATCGGATTTGATATAAGCCCTAAAAGAATAGAGGAATTATCTAAAGGTATTGACTCCACTGGCGAGGTGGATGCAGATGAGTTCATACACAATTCTATCGAATTTTCATGCGAGCCTTCAGTTTTGAGAAAAGCCAGTGTAATCATTGTAGCCGTGCCAACACCCATAGACAATCATAAGCTACCCGATCTTGAACCCCTCAAAAGGGCAAGTGCAATGGTGGGAGAGAATCTCTCACCCGGCAGTGTTGTGGTGTATGAATCAACGGTTTATCCAGGGGCAACAGAAGAGATCTGTGTACCGATTCTTGAGAAACATAGTGGTTTGCGATTCTGCAAGGATTTTCATGTTGGTTACTCTCCGGAACGCATAAATCCTGGCGACAGGGTACATACGGTTGATAGAATTACTAAGGTTGTAAGCGCATGTTGCCGCCAAACGGTTGATCTACTTGCCAAAGTATACGGAAGCATAAACCAGAACAACATTTTCATTGCAAGGGATATAAAGACAGCCGAAGCCGCCAAGGTTATAGAAAATACTCAACGGGATCTCAACATTGCTCTGATGAACGAACTCTCAATGATATTTAACAGGCTTGGACTGGACACAAAAGCCGTGCTTGATGCTGCCAAAACCAAGTGGAATTTTCTCCCCTTTGAGCCGGGACTCGTAGGCGGTCACTGTATCGGTGTGGATCCCTACTACCTAACCTACAAGGCTCAAGAGGTGGGTCACCATCCAGAGGTCATCCTTGCGGGTAGACGCATAAACGACTCCATGGGCGAGTATGTGGCATACCAGACCCTCAAAAGGATAATTGAAAGCGGCAGGGTCGTTTTAGGTATGAAAGCTCTTGTGCTTGGTATCACCTTCAAAGAGAATATCGGAGACATTCGCAACACCCGTGTAGTTGATACAATCAAGGAACTAAAAGCGTTTGGCATAGATGTGGATATACACGACCCCTATGCCGATGCAAATGAGGTTAAAAAACTCTACAATCTCAAGCTAAAAACAGACTCAGAGCTAAACCAAAGCTATCCGTGCGTTATTGTTGCCGTCAAGCATGACAGATACATGAACAATAAACGCTGGATTATAGAGCGTGTTGAGAAAAACGGTGTCCTTATTGACATAAAGTCGATTTTTGATAAAAACCAGGTGAGAGACGATATTGTTTACTGGAGATTGTAGATGGAACCTAAAAGTTTCGAAGATGCCATAAAGAGGCTCGAAGAGATAGCCTCAGCCTTTGAAAAAGAGGACATAAAGCTGGAGGAGGCGCTAAGACTCTATGAAGAAGGAATGAAGCTGGTAGAGTTCTGTTCAGCCAAACTTGAAGAGGCGCAAAACAGAATCCGTTTAATAACCGGCGTAAAGAACGGCAAAATCCAGACAGGACAGTTTGATGGAGAAGCTCAGTAACTACCGTGTGTTGGTGGATGACTTTATAGAACGGTTATCGAGAAAAAACAGGTTCCCTCCCCTGTTCAACGAAGCACTCTTTTACACACCTAAAAGCGGGGGCAAACGGATAAGAGCCATAGCCTGCATGCTTGCAGCAGATATGTCTGGCGCACCGGTCTCCAAAAGCATCTACGTCGCATCCGCAATTGAGCTGATACACGCATACTCCTTGATTCACGATGATTTACCGGCAATGGATAACGACGATTTCAGAAGAGGAAAACCCTCCAATCATCGCGTTTTTGGAGAGGCACTTGCCATTCTTGCCGGTGACGGACTCAACACATACGCATTCAACCTTATAACGGAAAGCGAGCTGAATAACTCCCAGAAGGTGGGGATCATAAAGACGCTGAGTGATGCAGCTGGTTTGGGTGGTATGGTTGTCGGTCAGGCTGCAGATATACTTTCGAGCAGGAACAAGCTTATCGGTTACAGTGAGCGCTATCTTGTAAACTTTATACACAAACACAAAACAGCAAAACTCATCCAGGCAAGCGTGGTCTGCGGTGCTCTGTGCGGCAGCATAGATAGCGCAAATCTCAGAAAACTATCAAGATTTGGTTTGTTTGCCGGTGTGGCATTTCAGATAATAGATGATTGTCTCGATGTGGTTGGCGATGAGAAAAAATTGGGCAAGAAAAAGGTTGACGAAATCAATAACACGCTTACTTATCCAAAGGTGTACGGTCTGAAGCGCTCATTCGAGATGGCAGACCGACTGAAAAATATGGCAATCGAAAGCATTAGCCAGCTGAAGGGTTCAGAGGGCCTCATCGAGATTGCTAAAATGATTGTGGAGAGAGACAGATGAGTTCCATAAATCTAAAAAGGGTAACAAAAGAAACAGTAATCAGTGCCACGATGAACATCGACGGTGAGGGTGTAAGCCAAGTTGATACCGGTATAGGTTTTTTCGATCATATGCTGGAGGCGCTTTCTAAACACTCCGGTATAGATCTCATCGTGAAAGCCGAGGGCGATACACATGTAGATTTTCACCATACAGTCGAAGATGTAGGTATTGTGCTTGGCAACTTGATAAGAAAATCCCTTGAAAACAGGAATTTCAACAGGTATGGTTACGCTGTTATACCTATGGACGAAGCATTGGTACTCTCCAGTATTGATATCTGCAACCGATGTTTCTTCAACTACGACTGCAACCTCACCGGTTCTATAGGCAGCTTCGATGCAGAGCTAATAGAAGAATTCTTCAGAGCCTTTGCAAACAATGCACGCATGGTTCTCCACATAAAGCAACTTTACGGTTCTAACAGGCACCACATCGCTGAAGCCATCTTCAAATCTGTGGCATACGCTCTCAAGGAAGCTGTGAAACCTGCAAAGCGAACACCCACAACCAAAGGGAGCCTATGAAAAAGGCGTGCATCATTACCTATGGATGTAAGCTCAACCAATACGAGACACAGCTTATGATGCAACAGTTGAAAGATGAGTATACCTTTTCAGACTCCTTTGAGGGGTGTGACCTTGTCATTATAAACTCCTGCGCTGTGACGGCAAAAGCAGCAAAAGAGTCACGAAATGCTGCACGTAGGGTTCACAGAAAAAATCCGTTAGCAAGGATCATCTATACCGGATGCGATAGCTACCTTGAGAAGAACCTGCCAGCTACAATTGTTGGAAACAGCTACAAACAGGAGATAAAAAAAGCCCTGTTGCTGGAGACAAACGACACCGACACATCAACAAGAAACTATCCTCTTAATGCCACGCTAACGCAGTTTCATGGCAGAGCAAGAGCATTTGTGAAGATACAAGAAGGATGCAACAACCATTGCACCTTTTGTATCATACCAAAACTGAGGGGGAAAAGCCGGGACAAACCCATCGAGCTGATAATGGACGAGCTAAGAGCGCTTGAGAATTTTGGTGAAATTGTCCTTACAGGCACAGATATTGGCTCCTACGGTAACCTAAAACAACTCCTTAAGAAGATTGTGTCCGAAAATTTAAAAAGTCGCATCAGAATAAGCTCCATAGAGCCCATGTACGTGGACGATGAGCTGATTGAGATCGTCTCTGACAGGGCATTTGCTCACCATCTACATATACCGCTGCAATCGGGGTGCAGCAGAATTCTAAAGCTAATGGGCAGGAATTACACCAAGGAGGAATATGCACGCATTGTTCATACATGCTATAAAAAAGGTATCTTCGTAGGTACGGATGTAATCGTTGGTTTTCCATCTGAAACAGACAAAGATTTCTCTGAAACCTATAGTTTTATCGAGGCGCTCCCTCTTACCTATGGCCATGTGTTTACCTACTCACCGCGTCCACACACCGCAGCTATACGTCTCAAGTTTCAACCCGTAAGAGGACCGGTAGCAAGAAAAAGGAACGTCTCGCTAAAGGAGCTCTTTGAAAGAAAGTTTAGAGAGTCGGTAAAGGAGATGGTGGGTAAAACCACCACGCTTGTTGTTGAAAAGAGAACGTTGATTCGTAACAATAGAAGTTACTACAGGTGTGTCTCAAGCCAATACTTCCCTGTACTTACACATACCTACAGGAGTGGCTTGATTGAAGCGAAAATAAGGGATTTTGACGGAGAGTTTGCATACGCATGAAGATCAACACCATAGAGAACAACCAGCTTATCTTCCTTGGAACAGCAGGGGGTAGATTTACTGTTTTCAATCAGATAAGGAAATCTGGCGGACTCTGGTTTATAATGGAACATCAACTCTTCGTAATTGATCCTGGGCCCGGTGCTCTTGTGGAAGCGATAAAACACAAAATCAAGCCGTCGGATCTATCCTGCATATTCATTAGTCATCGTCATCTGGATCACACAAGCGATGTGAATGCCCTCATAGAGTCTATGACGCAAGGGGGGCATATAAAGAGAGGCACGGTACTTGCGCCGGCTGACGCTACCGAAGAGGATCCAGTCATTCTGAGGTACAACAGAAAAAACTTTACACTGATTAACACGAAAGAAAATACCACATACAAGGTAAACGGTGTTGTGATCCAAACAAAAAAAAGACACATACACACAGTTGAAACCTACGGGGCAATCTTCAACAACAGATTTTCATACATAGCCGATACCTCCTACTTTGATGAACTCCCACGTATGTACAACACGCCCATTGTAATAGCAAACGTGGTCTTCGGCAAAAGAAAAGCAGGATTCAAGCACATGTGTGCGGAGGATGTATATCTCTTTCTTGAGGTTCATAAGCCCGAGCTGTTTGTAATCACACATTTTGGGCTATCTTTTTTAAGAGAAAAACCCTGGGAAGTGGCAAAGACCATTGCAAGCAGAACCTCCTGCAATGTGGTCGCAGCCTATGATGGAATGGTGATCGATATATGATAGCTATTATAGCCAATCCAAATGCACTGAGGTTTGATTCAGAAAAGCTAAAGCAGGTCAAACTAATACTCGAATCGCACGGATATAACGTTGATGTTTACTTTACGCAGCGCGCCGGGGATGGCACCCTGATAGCAGACAGAATATCGAAAAACTACAGGGTGATTGCTGCATACGGTGGGGATGGCATTGTAAACGAAATAGTCAACGCTCCCCTGCGCCTGAGTGCACTTGCCATATTACCAGCGGGTACCACAAATGTAATGGCTTTAAATTTAGGCATACCCAGGGACCCATGCAAAGCAGCAAGGGTCATAATCGATGGGCACATACGTAGGGCTTTTACCGGCAGGATAAACGGCAGACGCTTCCTGCTCATGGCAGGTGTCGGTTTTGACGGAACCTCCGTGTTCATGGTAAATCAACGACTGAAAAAAAAGTGCGGAAAACTCGCATACGTCGCCGCCGGGATAAATGCCTATTTCAGGGCAAAACATGATACACTTGATATTGAAATTGGTTCGGAGAGATTCAGGGCACGATGGGTTATAGTAAGCAAAATCAGAAAATACGCTGGCAACTTTACACTTTCTACCAGCGTGGATTTCGACAAACCGCTTTTTGATGTGCTCATGTTCAGCTCTTTCGCCAATGCAACGGTTGAACTCCCGGTACACAACGCGTTACTATTTGGGGGGCTACACAGATACAAGTTTGTTCCGGCAAAACATGTAATTACCGATAAAACCATCAGGATCAGTGCGGCGCACGTGCAAATAGACGGTGACTATTTTGGATACACCAAAAGCACTATTGAGCTTGACAGCAAACCGATAAATCTTATTGCACCATGAGTTTAAAAGAAAACATCAGACTCTTTGACTACGTAAACATAGGTTTCTACTGCCTGATGCTCTTGATTATCATTTTTCACTACAATGTTATACCCAATCCCTTATTTTTAATCATCATGTACACCTTTATTATAATCGTCTCTTTCTACCTTATAGCAAAGGAGAATCATACGCGTTTTACAAGAATGCTACGCTATTTCTACCCGTTCATCTTTATAGGTTTTGTCTTTGAGTCACTCGGCTACATTGTGCCGTTCATCAATCCACACAACAAGGATAATATACTGATTCATATCGATAGGCTGCTGTTTGGCAAAGACCTTGCACTTGCTTTAAACTTTTTGAATATAAAAGGAGTAACAGACTATCTCCAGCTTGCCTATCTATCGTACTACTTCCTTCCCCTGTTTCTGCTCTACTATTTCTACTCACGCAAGGAGATCAAGAAGCTCAACTATGCCCTCTTTGCTCTCTCGCTGGGCTACTACATCTCATACATAGGCTATATAATCATGCCGGCAATAGGACCGCGATACAGCCTCACATACCTAAAACAGATCCCGATTCAGGGTGGCATAATATACAATTTCGTTCATCCCATTCTAAACTCACTGGAGCATATAAAACAGGACTGCTTTCCGAGTGGTCATACGGAAATATCCGTGCTCGTCCTGCTTATATTCAAGGATGAAAATAAAAAGATAGCACTTATAATCCTGCCCATCGTGCTATCCCTGCTTTTATCAACACTGGTTTTGCGTTACCATTACGGTGCCGATGTAATTAGTGGGCTAATAGTTGCATTTATCGTTTATTACGTTTCGCGCTACATCTACTTTTCATCCACATCCAAAACCCATACACCCTAAGCAGCCCTAACTGGCTTTCTGGACGAAAGCAGATAGCCAATGAAAAGCAAAACAGTCGAAATGATAATGGAGATCAGGCCACTATACTCATTCTTCATAGCGGACAACACAAAGGCAACAAAAGCTGAAGCAAAGATGGCAAACAGTGCGTATTTATTCTCTATTTTAATCTTATCCTTAAAGAATCCAGCTATCAGTGGCACAGCAACACTGCCTGTATAAATGCCGTAAGAGATTAGAAGTGTCTTAATGATGCCACCGTAGTACAGGGCAATCATTATAGATGCTATCCCTATTACAGCAACCATCAATCTGATTGTGGCAACGGATTTCATTTTCAGTATATCCAACGATAGAATGGTGGATGCAGACAGAAGACAGGTGTCCGCAGATGAAACAATAGCCGAGAGTATTGCTGCAATAAACAGATAGGACAACACAGGTGGAAGTGCAGATTTAGCCATTACGATCAAGATCTTTTCTCCACTTGGCGAAAATACATGCGCATACAGACCTATAGCGCCTATTAGAAATGCTGATGCCAATATTGCGATTATCGCTATAAGAACCCCACCCTGTGCAGCTTTTGGATCCTTAGCGGCAAATATACGTGAATACATATCCGGACCAGCCGCATAAGGCAGACCAACCACAAGCAAAAATAGGATAAGTTTCTTTATGCTGAAATGCTCATTTACCGGAAAGCTCAGCAGCGTGGATTCAACTTTAGGTGCATGGAATTTAAAAGCCATAAATGCCACAACCAGTGCTATACCAACAAACAGTATAATAAATTGTATTCTGTCAGTTTTGAAAACGCTGAACTGACCACCGACAAAGGTGTAGAGCACCGTAAACAACCCGGAAAGCACTACCAGTGTTTTATAATCCATATGGGAAACTACACTGAGCACCTTACCAGCAGCTATGAACTGGGCAGCAACTATACCGCTCCATGCTACAACAATCAAAATGGCACTGAAGTACTGCGCTTTGGGTCCGTAAAATTTACCCATAGCTTCCGGAAGTGTCATAACGTTGAGCATATTGGCTTTCTTTGCAAGAAAAAGATGCAGTATTAACAGGCCTATAACACCGCTTAAAAGCCACCAGAGACCCGGTAAACCTACCCTGCAAACCAGTGCAGCCATTCCTATTGTAGAGGAGGCACCCATAATGGTGGCCGACAAGGATAACCCAACTGCCAGCGCACCCTGCGACCTGTCGGCAAGCACAAACCCCTTTATGTGGTTGGAGTGTCTATAATCGATAAAACCGATAGCCAGAAAAACGGCAAATATCGATAGAACAAACGCCATAACCAGCACCTCTTCCATTGTTAATCTCACCTCCATTATACAGTTAACAAATGAAAAATCAAGTCATTTTTCATTTTTAGTCATTTATTAAATTCACCAGCCGAAACCGTGATATTAACATCACTCTTTCCTTGAGCGCAAATAGTTGCTATAAATAGCGCTTGCACAGATCGTAAGAAACTTTGTCATGTCGCTATCGCTGCGGGATGTAAGGATAATAGGCACCTCAGCGCCAAGCACAATATTTGCAACCTCCGCACCCATGGTCATAACCCAAGCCTTATAAAGAAAATTTCCGCCTTCAATATGGGGCACAACCAAAACATCCGCCCTGCCAGCAACGGGGTTGTTTTTCAAGCCCTTCTTTTTGACAGCTTCCGGATAGAGAGCAAGATCATACGATAATGGCCCGTAGACAACAGCATCACCCCAGTCCATTTGCGATAATTCCTTTTCATAAAGCGTTGTGGGGATCTTGCTGGAGGGCATTTCATTGGCATCCAGTAAGGCAACCTTTGGTCTTGCTACACCCATTGCCCTTGCTGCATCAATGGCGTTTTTAATTATATCTATGCTTGTGTTCAGGTCGTTTCCGGCAAAGAGCTCTGGATTTATGCCAGGATCTGTTAGAAACACCAGCCTGTTCAATCCCGGCAACTCAAATATGCTTACAAGCGAAAGTCTTCTTATAAGCCGTATACCTTTTTTCCTATCAAGAATAGCTTTTAGAAAGTTAGCAGTATTGATCTTTCCTTTCATGATCATCTGCGCACCATGCTCTTTTAAAACTTCCACACCCCTGTATGCGCAGTGAAGCTCGTAATCCTCAGCGGAGTTTTCAACAAACTCAAACACGTAGCGTTTTTTATAAACAAGCAGCGTCTCCGGCAGTGACTCCAATTGTTTCCTTGAACCAACAAGATAGGCTATAGAAACAATCTCCTCCTCGATCGCCTTATTGACCGCCCTTAGAGACGTCTCATCAGGACAGACGAGAACAAGAGCCTTGTTTTTCAAATAGCGGGCAGCCTGAATCAAATCTCGCATCTTCTTGCTTCGTGTTACCTGAAGCATAGAACCCGGATTGTATATGGCTGCTATTACACGGGAAACATCCACAAGAGAAACAACGGAATGGGGCAAGGATGAATCAAAATAAATTGAGTCACCGCTTTCAAGTATAAACTCCTCATCGCCCACCCTCATCTTTATTCGTCCATCAAGCACATAGTGGAACTCCTCACCTTCATGCTGACTCAAATCGGGCCTATCCGTCTTGTAAATCTCAAGGTAAAAAGGCTCTATATGCTTACCCGCATAATAAGGGGCAAGGCTTTCGTATTTGAAGTTGTCTCGCCTTTTGACCCTAACACGCTCAGCCGGTGTTGTTTTGAGTGCCCTTTTTTCTTCAAACGACCTATCGTATAATAGTTTTGCTGTATCCACTCCAAGCGCATTTGCTATCTTAAGCAGCTCTGAAGCAAGTGGTTCGGTCTTTCCTGAAATAATTTCCTCAAGGGTCTCAACCGGAATATTGGCAACCCTTGAAAGCTGAGCAATCTCAAGCTGCTTTTCATCCATTATCCTGCGAATATTTTCTCCTATACCCATCAATTCTCCTTGTCCGGATAGGTTCTTATCGGCTCTTTACCCTCAAGAGCCCTCAAAGAGGCTTCAATTAGAGCCTCAAGTTCAAACTCACCGGGGAACACAAAAACCCTGGCTATAAAAGCTACCCTATTTTTTATTCTTTCAACTATCATATTGCTTTTTGCCAAACCGCCTGTAAGCACTACCCCATCAATGGATCCTGCTGCCGCAACAGCAAGAGCACCTATCTCCTTTGCTACCTGGTATGTCATGGCATCAATCACCTCATTGGCATACCCATTCCCATCTTCTATCATCCTTTCAATCTTTCTCATATCCGTCTCTCCAAGGTAGGAATAAACGCCACCTGCTCTACTAATTGTATCTTTCAGCTGCTGTGGCGAATACTCACCACTTTGAAGGAGTTTTAGTAAATCACCCACAGGCAATCCACCGCTTCTATTCACAGCGAAAGGACCATCACCATCAAGGGCATTATTCACATCACTAACCCTGCCCTTCCTGTGTAATCCTACAGATATGCCCCCACCCAAATGCGCCACAATAAGGTTCACATCTTCGTATCTTTTGCCCAGCCTATCAGCAGCTCTACGAGCAACAGCTTTCTGATTCAATGCGTGGAAAATGCTCCGTCTTTCTATCTGTCTCAAGCCAGAATAACGCGCAATCCTATCCATCTCGTCCACAACAACAGGATCTACAATGAAAGCTTTACATCCGTATATCCTGGCCAGCTCACTGGCTAAAATGCCCCCCAGATTGGATGCATGCTGACCATTGTAGCCCTTATTTAAGTCCTTAAGCATAGCAGAATTGACCTCATACACACCGCTTCTTAAGGGCCTGATGAGACCACCCCTGCCAACTACAGCGTCAAACTCCACATTGTCCATTTGATTTTTCGCAAGAAACTCCCTTATAGCTTGAAGCCGCATACCCTTCTGCGATGGTATGTCATCGAAAGCATCTATCAATTCCTTTGGATGGTAAATGGTGCTTTTTGTAAGCTCACCGTTAAGCCAAGCGCCTATCTTTGTGCTTGTTGAACCAGGATCGATAGCCAATACATTCAACTGCAACACCCCATTGATTTGCTTTGTAAAAAAATTTTACCACAAAGATTTAAAAATTTACAAGCAGATTCGTCCGCGCCTGCCACGAGTTGCCAGAATTGCAAAGTGGCATATAATAGATGGTGAACTTGATAGTATCATACTCAAGTTTAAAAGGAGGAGTAAATGGTAGCAAACAGAGCAGTTATGGAGAGTATCTATAGAATACCAGACCTGCAATCAAAGATACCCAAAATCGAACCAGTGGAGACAGGTATTGAAGGCCTCGACGAACTCTTCTACACAATTAAAGAAAGAGAATCAGAACCTATAACTGTTCCGCTTGGAGGTATACCGCGCTACTGCGTTATGAACGTAACAGGTGTGCCCGATACCGGTAAAAGCCTTCTTGTGGAGCAGTTTGCCCTACACAGAGCCTCCTTGGACGAAAAAGTAATATTCATTAGCGTAGAGACACCAGCTGAATTTGTGGCAGCAGCATTAAAGCAACGCGCCAAAGCCACGGGTGTACCCGACGACAAACTCGATCAGAACATCATAATTGTAGATGCTGCAAGCCATGCCGCTTTAAGGGAGGATCATATTTCTCTGCTTGACACAATAGCCCATGTAATACGAACCTACAAAACAAAAACAGTCGTGATCGATTCGCTTACCGGCCTATACGAACACAGGGAAATGCAGGCAAGAGCAATCATTAGGCCTATCTATAACTTTCTGAAAAAGTGGTACCAAACAGCGCTACTTGTCACACAGAAACGCTCAAGCCACGAGGAATTTTCGGCGGAGTCAGCGGGCGGATACGCTGTATCCCATATTGTTGATGGCACAATGGTGCTGTTTAAGGAAACCATCGACTCCACCTATAAGCAACGCATGTATTCTCTACCTATTGGCGAAACAGTAAGGCTTTTTAGAATAGACGGTTGCCGCATGTGCGCACACGACACGTCAACGCATCTTATGGAGATAAAACCAAATGGCACAATCGCAATAGGTTTACCACTACAAAAACTAACGGGAGGTGAGAAAAAATGATATTAACCGAAAGCCAGATGAAAGTTGCAAATCCTGAAGGTGAGGTTTTGAGGGTTTTCCTAAAAGCTATAGATCTGCTCGGAGGCATCAGGGAGCTTATACACAAAAGAAACCTAACGTGGTTACCAAGCATGCTTCAAGCAGCCTACATCGTGGTGATGAACAGTCACGGCAAAAGTGCAGACGAGATAGCGTCAGAGCTTGGGATATCTACGCAAAGTGTTCGCAATACGCTAAGGGCTGATGTAGAAGCGCTCAAAAAACGCATACAGAAAGATGAGCTTGATCAAGAAAACGAAGAGAAAAGAACCCATATTGCTGGTGCACTTGCCAAATGGGCATACGAAGAGATAAAAGCCGGAAGGGAACATATACCGTTTCTCGCCGAGCTTTATGAAGAGTTCAGTAGAGCTCTGGATATAGAGTGGCCCATTGAGGTCCTTGTCCGCATCAGGGGACTGCGTTTTCCTGTCACAAAACAGCAGCTAAGGCAACGGTTTTCGGACTTAAAACGAATAAAGAATATGGATACAGAGCAGGTAGTGGAACAACTACCGGAACAGATAGCTTCGCCTGCCGAACTACTTAAATCGATCAAAGAAATAGTGGGTTAAACAACCACGGGCGGGGATCAGTCGCACTTTCCATTGAGCGTGCAAAAACCTCCGCCCTCTTTTTTGTCAAATAGCGGCATGTAGACCTGTGTACCCGAACTGTTCCTGTGTGAAAACATGTAGTTGAGTATGTTATCCTCACCTATTATTATTCTCTTCTCGCCTTTGCGATTAACAATCAATACAGGCACCTCATTGATATTTAAGCTTTTCAGAAAAGGAAGACAGGTATCAGCGTTTACTGTATAGATATTCACATGCTTCCTTCTTGCTTCTTCAATCACACGCTCACAGTGCGAACAGGATGGTTTATAGACCAGCACAAGGGGCTTGGCAGCAAGCATGGGCGTTGTCACAGGTTTGAGCAGATAGCACAGCGAAAGAACAACCGAAAAAGATGCAAAACCTACAAGCACCCTGTAGCGAGCCTGCAGCAATCTCAATAGCGCAATAATGACAAAAATGGCAAAGACACTCAAACAGAAAAGACAAAGGTGTTTTATCCTGAAAAGCTGGTAGCCAACAAAGATGCCCTCAGCAGAGAGGGCAAGGGTCAGTATGTAATCGATCAGAGAGTCAAGCTGTCTGCTTTTGGATAGGGAAAGCAGGAAAATCACAAGAAATGTAACAACACCGGCAAGGATGATAAGGGAATCGGAATATCTAACACTCTTTGCAACAAGCAAGCAACCCTGGGTAGTACAAATACTTGAGTGCATGGATTTTAATATCAACTGAACAAGGGTATAAACAAATCCAAAACCCGAAACAACACTAACAGCACGCCTCAACATGGCTTTTAGGGTAACCGATACACAGGTGGGTGTCAATCCGATTTTTCTTGCACACAAAGCGGCAAAACGATAGGATTTGCAATGTATCAGTTCAAAAAAGGAGTTGCTTATGAACACAAAAATCACTCTGTTTCTTATGGCTGTTGTTCTTGTACTTTCATCCTGCGGTGGTGGTGGAGGTGGTGGTAGTTCGATAACGCCCTATGTGAAACTGAAGAAATGCGCTGCCGTACCGGGCGATCTATCAAAGCTATCCAAGCCAAATCTAACACTAAAGTGGAGCTGCGATTTTTTCTCTGAAAATGGTTACAATCTGGATATATACCTTTCCAACGATACACACCTCGATAAAACGGATACGCTACTTATCCACACCGTTTCAACGCTTAGCAACGATAATATCACTCTAAAACCCTCCGACCATCCCTACAGAATGTTGATGGACACATATGGTGGACACTACTACCTGCTATTCGATGCCTACATCGATCCGCAAAAGGAACACGATGTCTTTGCTATGTCGTTTACACTCAGAGATCCATGGACTGTCATGGTCTATATAGACGGCGACAACTCATTGACAGATGCTGTGGAATCCGATTTAGAAGAGATGGAGAGTGTGGGCACCACACCCAACATCAACGTGGTGGTTCAGGTGGATACCAAAACGGATACAACAAAAAGATACCTGGTAAAACAAGCCAGTCTTCAACTGATCAAAAACCTGGGCGAAATAAACATGGGTAGGGCATCCAATCTTTCGGCGTTTATCTTGTGGGCAATGCAGGATTACCCTGCCGACCACTATCTGGTTGTGCTATGGGACCATGGACGCGGCTTCGAGCCGATGACCCGTGATATACTGATTGATGCAAATCCCCCACCGGTTTCCGAAATTAGCGTGCCGCAACTTGCCGATGCACTGGACAACGTAACAGTTCACACAGGAAAACGCATAGACATCATCGGTATGGATGCATGTCTGATGGGAATGGTTGAGGTAGCCTATGCAATAAGAGACTACGCTGACTACATGGTTGCCTCCGAAAGCACAGCTCATTTCTACGGATATGCCTACGATAAGATTCTCACATGGCTAAATGCGAACGCATACACAGCCACCAGGGTCGAGCTATCCAAGGTAATTGCTTCAACCTACGTAGAAGAGTATCCGGGCTGGAATTTTCTAACAATGTCTTCAGTGGACCTCCATGGGATTCAAAGGCTGTTTGACGATATAAACGGGCTTGCGGAGAATCTAATCCGACAGCTCAATAGCGATATGTACGGTAATGTTGAGTATGCGCTGACTCAAACCATCTTCAACAGCGTACAGAGATACGATGATCTAATCCAGGGTACCATAAGCACAAACGATTCCTATGCAGACCTCTATGACCTTGCAAGACTCATTGCAGCAAATCAATACATGGACAACCAGACACGTAACTGTGCCCAGCTGGTGATGAACGATATTGCATCAATCGTTGTTGCAAACGAACATAGCGGCACACCTGTTCAAAACAGCCACGGCTTGAGTATCTGGTATCCCAACGCAACAGTTTACAGCATGTATTCCCAAAAATACAGTCAGCTTAGCTTCGCAAAAAATGGCTTATGGCTTGATCTGATAAAGAGAATACTCAACGTGGAGTAACATGAAGCAAAAATAAAGAAGGCAGGGCACCCAGATGGGTCACCCTGCCCTTTTTGTGTTCCTTATCGCTGGATGGTGATGAAGATGTGCGCAGAACCCCTTACGATGTGGAGGAAAATCACATCCTTTGCTTTCTTGATAATCCTTTCAAAGTCTGCGAGGTTTTTAACGGGCTTATAGTTGAGCTTCACAATCACATCTCCCGGTTGCACGCCAACCATGGCAGCAAAGGAGTTGGGATCAACCGAGACAATAACAACTCCGTGATCAACCTTGATTCCGTACTTCGCCTTAAGCTCAGGTGTAATGTTGGACACCGAAAAGCCAAACTTGGTCTTATAGACACCGGATCCGCTCTGGGCTGCCATCTCGCTGCTAGATGGCCTTGTACCCAGTGTGACCTCAAGTGTCATCTTCTTTTTGTTCCTGATAATACCAAGTTTGACCTTTGTGCCCGGTCTCATGGATGAGATGATGTACGGCAGGTCGCTGGAGGTGTGTACGGGCTTACCGTTCACAGAGATGATAATGTCTCCCGGCTTGACCCCAGCTTTTGCGGCGGGGGAGTCTTTAAAGACCTGAGACACAATGGCACCACTGACATTGTGCAGGCCTAACTCCTTTGCTGCCTCGGGCGTTAACGGTTGTATCATAACACCCAGATAACCTCTCTTGACCTTTTCACCCTTCATCAGATAGGGCATCTCGTTTTTCACCATGTTGATAGGTATTGCAAAACCGATGCCCTGTCCACCAGCAACTATTGCTGTATTGATACCTATTACCTGCCCCTGCAGATTGAGTAACGGTCCACCTGAGTTTCCAGGGTTAATAGCTGCATCTGTCTGTAGAAAATGATCGAATGGACCTTCCCCAATAACTCTACCCTTCGCACTTATAATGCCAGCTGTAACTGTACCGTTTAAACCGAATGGATTTCCTACAGCCACAACCCAATCACCAACCTCTATCTTGCTTGAGTCGCCAAGCGGCAGGGTTGGTAGCTTCTCCCTGGGTTTAATCTTAATCAAAGCTATGTCAGCACTGGGATCAGTACCCACAATCTTTGCTGTGTACACCTCGTTGGTGTTTAGAAGTGTCACCCTTATGGTTGTGGCTCTCTTGATAACATGATAATTTGTAAGTATGTAGCCATCCTTGGAGATTATGAAACCGCTTCCCAGCGCATGTATCTTGCGCTTCATAGGGATGTTGAAAAAGTGCTTGAAGAACTGCTCAAACGGATCGTTCTGGTCAAAGCCAAAACCGCCAAAAGGACTTACAGAAGGCGTGTTTACTATCTGGGTTGTACTGATGTTAACAACCGCCGGCAGTGCTTTCTTGGCCACATCCTTGATATCCGGCAGGCAGGTGCATTTGCCACCACCTGTGGCAGCCAGTGCATTCATACCCGACAGCAGCATAAACAGCGCTAAAAGCAGGCTTGCAAAGCGCTTGAAGTTGTAAATCATTTCTACACCTCCAATGAAACTTTTTAACACCCTCATCTTAAGCTAAAACCTCGCTTTTTCAAGCGCCCTTACACTAAATTCGCTGCTGTCGGTCTCATCCGCGAGTGTAACAATGCGCCCTATCCTGCATCTCTCAGCTATTTTGTTCAAGTTCACCCTATCGAACGACTGGCTGCTTCTTGCGGTAAACGGGCTGGTGAATGTCAACGTGCTAACCACGAAACCCGCGGCTATGATGCCTTTCAAAACAACTCCCTTTTTCAACTCCGTCTCCCCCCTTTCTTTTCGCGAATTCATAATACATCATCAATATTACAAAACCATGAAGAAAACCCGTTTTTATCGCTTTTTTGTAAAATTTTTGTAAAATCTGTGCGGAGTTATGCAGGCAGTATTACCTCAACTGTTGTGCCCTTGCCAGGGGTGCTCTTGATGTTGATAGTGCCACCGTTCAGCTGCAGTATCTTCCTTACTATACTAAGTCCAAGCCCGAAGCCCTCTTTCTGTTTTGATCGTGACTTATCCACCCTGTAGAAAGCCTCAAATATCCTGCTGAGCTGATCCTTTTCTATGCCTATGCCTGTATCCTCGATGAGAATCCGTACCTTGTCTGTCTCCACTTTTTCGCAGCGAATCGTCACCTTACCATTCTCCCGGTTGTACTTTATCGCATTGTCCACAAGATTGAGAAATACCTCAACCATCGTTAGCCTATCACACCTTGCAATACAATCCTCAACATCAGCTACTATTGTGATGTTCCTCGCAGCAGCCTGGGTTTTTAGAATAGACAGAACATCGCCGATGATCTCCTTCACATTACACTCTTTCACTGCAATCGCACTGTATTTAGACTCAAGTTGAGCCATGAATAGCATCTTCTCAATCAACTCGCTAACAACGTGGGCGGCGCTTTTAATGGTTGATAGCGCTTCCCTGTAAGCACTTGCACTCCTCTCTTTTTTCAAAGCCAGCTCAGCTTGCATAAGTATAACAGATACAGGCGTTTTCAGTTCATGAGAAACATCCGAGATCAGTCTCTTCTGCTGGTTGAAAGCCTCTTCAAGCCTCTCAAGCATATTATTGAAAGCCTCCACGAGTCCTTCGAGTTCATCGGGTATCCTTTTCAAGTCGATACGTTGACTCAGATTTTCGTTGGAGATCTTATCGATTCTTCTCGATAGCTCATCTATGGGCTTGAGCGCCTTGAGGGATATAAGGTAACCACCTATGCTTGATATGAGCATTACAAGCACAATAGCCGCAAGTGTTACGTACATGAAATTCATCATGATACCGTGCTCTCGTTGCACATCGTAAGCAACCTGAATTACTATTTTTAAATCCTTGTCCCAATAGTTGACAAGCCTGAGCATCATCCCGTTTACACGCACATTCATGCACTTGTTCAGTTCGCCGTTGTAGGGCAACGACATATCTCCCAAAGACATGGACTTTTCGAGTGTATCACCGTTTCTTGAACGTATCTGAAAGAAATACTTGGAGTTTCTCGTTAGATAGATCCAGAGGCGTCCATTTTCCGACACGAACCTGTTCCCATTGACATCAAGGAAGCTTATCTTGAAGCTGTTGTTCTTAATCAACGTATCGAGCGTTCGTGCCCGAGCAAACAGGGTAGCATCAACGGGCTTGTAAACAATCTTTCTCAAGCTGTAGAGGAATACGAGAGCCACTACACTCAGCACCAGCAGCATTGTGGCTGAGTATAAAAAGACAAGCCTAGCCTTAAGAGAAGAAAGCATACAACTTAGCCTTTGAGCATGTAACCAACACCTCTTACCGTGTGGATCAACTTTTTCTCAAAATCCTTATCAATCTTCTTTCTCAAACGGGTAATCATCACATCAACCACATTACTATCCAGTTCAGAATCGAAACTATAGATATGGCGCACAATCTGGTCTCGCGATAGGACTTTATTGCGGTTTAGTGCAAGACACTCAAGGAGTGAGTACTCTTTAGCCGTTAACTCTATCCTTTTCTCACCCCTTCTCACCTCGTGGGTGTGCATATCTATTGTGAGCGTATCTATCTGTATCGTGTTTGTTGCAACCCTGTGATTCCTGCGCAAAATGGCTTTTATCCGCGCAAGCAACTCATCGAATGAAAACGGCTTGGTGAGATAATCGTCAGCACCAGCGTTCAGCGCCTCCACCTTATCCTCTGTAGAGCTACGCGCCGTCAGCATCAGAACCGGTGTATCTCTCCCGCTTTTCCTTAACCGCTTCATTAGTTCCACGCCATCTATACCAGGGAGCATTATGTCAAGAATAATCAGGTCGTATCCTTCATGCTCAGCTAAAAGCAAACCCTCTTCACCATCATACGCCACATCCACGCTATACTTCTCTTCTTCAAGACCACTCTTTATCAGTCCGGCAAGGGATTTTTCATCCTCTACTACAAGAACCCTCAAGGCGCATCTCCTTTCTTTGAATCTGCGGGAGTTTACGCAACAAAGATTACAAAACGATTAAAATCAGAAAACCAATCTCTCTATAACCTCAAACGCATTCTTAGCACCGCTTTGAAGATAAAGATCCGGCGTGCAGACACCGAGCGACGCCGGGTCAGGATTTATCGTTACAACAAATGAACCGGAAGTCTTGAATCTATTAGCAAGGTAATCGTTTGTGGGAACTGCACCGCTTGATCCTATTAGAAACACAAGGTCTGGGGTACCCACATCCCTTAAGAACGCGTGGTAATTTTCAATCTGATACTCATTTTCAACGTAAGAGAAGTCACCAAACATCAGGATATTAGGCCTTAAAAGTTCACCGCAGACCGGGCATCTCGGCAGGTTTGTGGCAATCATGGTCTCGTAGTCAAGCTCACATAGCGGAACATCCCTATTCTCCCTGACACCGTAAGAACAGGCATAACCACGCATGCACTGCAAACGCCACATGGATCCATGCACCTCATACACAAGAGACTCCTCCAGACCGGAAATTATGTGGTATCCATCGGTGTTGGTAGTATGAACAAACGAGCGCTTGAAGACTTCATTTATCAATCGATTAATTACATGATAGCCTTTGTGAGGCTTGTTTTGATGTGCATTCCTCCTTCTCCACTCATAAAATGCCCACGCATACTGGGGGCGTACCTCAAAGCTGTGAGGGTTGGCAAGCTCTATTGCTTCCAGTCCAAGTCTTTTAAAAACGGGAAAATTACGCCAGTATCCCTCTTTGTCTCTAAATGTGGGTATTCCACTATCAGCACTCATACCAGCACTTGTGAGAAAGATACATGTTTGAGACCGTTCTATCCGATCTTTAAGCAGCCTGTAATCGTCCTTTACCATCAGACCTCCCATTTTCTCAGTAAATAACCTGTAAGGTAGAGGGATGTGTCTATTGAGGCAATATACGGATGATCCACATCCTGCTTGAGCAACTCCACGATCTCAAACCTGTACCTGGACCCTGCTGAAACTTCAGATGCCACATCAGCAAGCTGACCAAAGGAGAACGCATGGGAACAGCTAAACAGTGCTACGTATCCACCAGATGAAACCAAGCCAGAGGCTTTTCCAAGCAGAAATCTGTATGCTTTAGCAGCAGAAGCTATCTGGTTTCTGTTCTTTGCAAAAGCCGGTGGATCGATAACTATCAGATCGTAAGTCTCCGAGTGATTCGAAAGAAAATCGAATACATCGCCTTTTACAACTGTATAATTTTCAACAGAGTTCATAGTACAGTTCTTCTCTATGAGATCGCATGCCACAGCAGAGGACTCCACAAAACAGGTGAATTTTGCACCCGCATGTATGCCGAACGCACCAGAATGGGCAAACAGATCCAGCACACGATTCCACTCCATAGAGCCTATCAGGATTCTATTCTTACGCTGATCCAGATAGAATCCGGTTTTCTGCCCGTCTTTTGGGCGAGCCATAAATTTTCGTCCCTTCTCCTCAACGACAAATTCATCAGGCATATTACCGACGAGAGCTCCTTCTGAGTGTTCAAGACCCTCCTTTATTCTCAGCTCATCTGAACGTTCGTAGATACAGGCAGGTCTTAGAAGATCCACAAGTACATCCACCACAACACCCTTCAAAGCATCCATACCTGCTGAGGTGAAGCTAACAACGAGATTCTTGCCATACATATCAATGATGAGTCCACTTAGACCATCAGCATCGGAGTGCACGATCCTGAAGGCGTTGGTTATCGATGATAGATGGCGTCTTCTACTCAGAGCCACCTCTATTCGCTTTACAAAGAACATCCTATCGGGATAAGCACACTCGAAGCTGATCACACGAGCAGCTATTTTACTTAGGGGGTTAAAAAAAGCCGTTGCAATCGGCTTTGAGTTATACTCAAGCAGCACAACCTCGCCAGGACGCACACTACCCTTTGCTCTTTCAATTTCCCGATTGTATATCAGAACGCGTCCTTTCCTTATCTTCTCTAAACCCTTTTTATTCAACGCAATACGCTTCATACCAAACCAGAATTAACCCTCTATCTATAAGATTGATTATCAAAGGTGGGCTCTTTAGTCAACAATACTAAAAAACAAAAAAGGAAGGGTAAAAAACCCTTCCTCATCATCGAGAGGTATCAGATGGCGTCTTACTGTCTCTTCTGAGCCTTTACGGAGAGTCCGTGCACTCTCTTTTTCAGGCTGGTAAACATCGATTTTGTGCTCTTACCCTCCTGGACTGCCTTCTTTAGCTTTTCAATCTGTTTCTCTATGGATGCGTACTCGTCCTTGAAGTCGTATGCATATCCAAGCAGTTTGGCAAGTTTGAGCTGGTTCTCTGCCTCCTTCAGAAACTCTATCGCCTTCTTTTTCTCCTTCTGGGATGATGCTTTATCTATATAAGCCTCAGCCTTAAGGAATGGTGTGGGTATAACTATCTTATCAATAACAAGGCTACCCCTTACAAGCGCAAGTACGGCAAGCGCATCCTTGATCTTACCCTGCTTGATATCCTTTGTCGCAAGCGCCAGAACATGCCTGTACATTGCTATAGGCAGGTACGTATTAACCACATCAATCTCATCGGTTAATTGATCAATAATATACCGCGCATCCTGCACCCTGCCCTCATCCAGCATCTTCCTGGCTTTTTCAAGCATGTGTTTTGCATCGCTGTAGGTTCCACCAAAGCTGACAACCACAATCTGCTGATCGACAGGTAGCATGCTTAGATTCTTGTGTGTTGAGAGAAATCTCTCAAGCTTCGTCTCGGCTTCCTTCAGGATACTCAAAGCTTCCTTGGTGTTCGGCTTCTTTGCCGATAGCAATACAATAGCCTTATCCGTGTACGCTATTGCCTGTAGTGCCTCAGAAAAAACATTCCTGGCTTTTTTTAGAGATTGAACCTTTTTCTGTACGGCACCACCTGTAGATGCTCCCACAGACAGGGTCGGGTTTAAGAAAGCCAATCCGGTTAGCAGAGCCAGTGAAATGATAAAAGCCCACAACCTTTTCATAAACCTACCTCCATAAAAATTTTTCTTCAAAGTGTAATCTAAGCCAGCACGGAGGATAGTCAATTAATTGCCGTATGAATATTAACTACTTAACAATTCGAACGAGATAAAAAAAGTGCGTGGAAGTTTTAGCTGTGAAACTGCTTAAGCATTTCAATCCATTTTATTAACGGAACCGGTCTGCCAAGCAGGTAGCCCTGCAGATAATCGCAACCAATCTCTTCAAGCATGCGCATCTGCTCTTCAGTTTCTACACCCTCAGCAACGGTTTTCAGGTCAAGCTCCTTTGCCATATAAACAATCGTTTTTACAACAGCAAGGGTCCTTTTATCGTGCAGATGCTGAGTAAATGAGAGATCTATCTTCACAAAATCCACAGGTAACTCAGAAATATAGGAAAGGGAGGAATAACCCGTGCCAAAATCATCCACAAATATGCGTATCCCTTTTGAGGAAAACAGTTTCAATATCTCGCGCGCCCGTTTTTTGTCGTTTATGAACAGCCTTTCTGTGATTTCAATATTTACAAGTTTTTTGTCAGAGACAGTGATACCTATTTCTCTGAGCACATCATCCACAAAACCATCATCGTTCAAGCTCTGTGGAGATAGATTGATCGTAACCGGAAGAGGAGCCGTTTGACTAACAACCCTGTTTATATCTTCAAGCACATACGAAACAACCCGTTTCTCCAGCTCCTGTATCATATTGAGCTCCTCCATAAACGGTATGAAGTGAGCCGGAGTAATCACACTGGTGCCTTTTATCAAGCGAACAAGGGCTTCTGCGCCGGCAAGTCGATGGCTTTTTGCCTCAAAATACGGCTGGTAGTACATTACAAAGCTGTCCTTTTTAAGCGCCTCCGCCAGCTCCATCTTTAACGTTACACGCTTGTAGGCCTGCTGCTTAAGCTCCTCTTTGTAAAAACCGAAGGCGCTGTTCTTTGTTTTGGCATCCCTCAACGCTATGTTCGCCTTTTCTATTAGCTCTTCAGCTTCCCCGGCGTCGTCAGGGAAAATGCTCATACCCACACTAAACTCTATAGCTATCTGGTGTACACCAACCCTATATGGTTTAGTGAGGTGGTTCAACAGATGCATACCAGCCATAAGAGCATCACCCTCGTGTTTGATGTCTTTGAGCAGCACACCAAAATTGGAGGATTCCAGTTTAGCCACAACATCATAGTCCCTTAGACGAGAACTCAACCTGTTGGCGATTTCTATTAGAACTTTATTGCCAATCTTGTAACCAAATGCTTCATTGATCTGAGAAAATTTAACAGGATTGATAATTAAAACGGCTCCTTTCAGGCCTTTGTATCTGGCTCTTACAATGAATCTATCGATAGCTGCCGCAAAGGCATCCCTATTTAACAGGTTTGTTAGGCTGTCTCTGTTCATTGAATACTCTATGGCTTTCTTCAGCTCAACATCACCGGTTATATCTTTGGCAGCTATTATCATAAAATAGCCGCTCTCTGCGGAGTCTGAGGGCACCCTGCTAACATGAACCAGTACACTCTTTATTTCCGTACCATTTTTGTGTCTAATAGGAACAATTCTGAAAAAACTCCCTCCAGAAAGTATATCCCTGTAAAAACCAAAAGCGGAGCCATCCTTTGTCTCCTGGAATTCTGAACTGAGATAGCTTAACGGCTTCATGTAGATATCCTTGAATGAATGACCCAGGACATTTTCAACATTGTCGTTTATGTAGCGTATGCGCAGCTGATCATCTGTAACTATAACGTAATCGAAGCCTGCATCGATTGCCTTTCTAAAAATTGCATTCCACCGTATCGTATCCACATTCTTGAGAAATGAGTTGAGACTCTCCTGTAGATCCCTTATCAAAAACAGATACTCATTCGAGAAAATGTCCGGTATCCTTGAGTAGAGAACAAGAATGTACTCAACCTTATCGCTTTTCATAAGCGGCACACTACACACGGAATAAACACCGGCTTTTTTTTGATACGACCTCCATGCACTCATACCGTTGTCGCTATATATATCGTTGAGGGCCACAATGCGCTTCATCCGATAAGCACGGCCCACAGTACCTCTGCCTTCCTTCCTCGATGGATCAACCGAGATAACCGATCTTCTTAAAAGCTCCACATCCCTCTTATTACCCTGCACACAGATAATCTCAAATAGCTTGCTTTCCTCATCAATCCTGCCAACACAGGAAAGATCGAATTCCATCTGATTTGTGAGTACACCACAGACTTTTTCAAACAGCTCCGTTTCATTATTTGAAGAGTAGACCAGCCTGTTAATCTCAGAAAGGCTTCTGTATAGCATTTCGAAGGTCTTTTGCTTAACAACATCAATAACAACAACAAAACCTGACGGTTTTGAGCGGTAAAGAACCGTATAGCCAAAATTCAAGGAAGGCTTAAGATGGCCCTTCTTTGTTACATAGACAAGCTCATTGGATTCCCACGAAAAATCCTCACCGCTTAAACGACGCTTAACCACGCGCCTGACGGTAGGCCTGGTTTTGCCCTCAACCAGTTCGTGGATTCGCTTCTTCCCTACCAGTTCGTCATGATCGTATTCGGTGAATGCGCAAAATCCATCGTTAACGTAAACGAGTAGGCCCTCATCCTGATAAACAACCACACCTATACCCGGAGTGCTCTTAAAGAGCTCAAGCATCTGATCGTTCAATGTTAACATGCTTGAAAAAGATCCTTTCTGTGGATTGAAAATTGGATCCTAAAAGGCAATTAGAAAACTGCCCCTATGTGTTTCCTTGTAAAAAATCAAGTAAGAATCAAAGGGAGGTAAGAAAATTAATCTTACCTTGTTGTAGTGAGTTTATACAAAAATAAATTTATAAAGTCAATGGATTTCATTTTTAAATATTTGATATCAAAAATTTTATATATGAAAAAATCTCCTATCCGTAATCGTCAAAGTAAATTTCCCTTCCTTAAAAGATTGAGATCGGCTTGAAAACGGTACAGCAAAAAGATAAACTACTCTGCAAATGGAAGGAGGTAAACCATGAGAATAGCCCTTATCGGCTCCGGCGGCAGGGAACACGCAATCGCGGCAAAGATAAGAGCCTCCAAACATTGCGATGAACTCTTCTGTATGCCTGGCAATGCAGGCACCGCTGAGATAGCTATAAACATACCGGTAGATGTGGAAGATACAGAGACAATTGTAAAGCTATGCAGGACCAACCGTATAGACTTAGCTGTAATTGGTCCTGAAAACCCACTCGCAGCAGGAGTAGTAGACAAGCTTACTCAGGCCGGTATTAGAGCCTTTGGTCCCACAAAAGAGGGGGCAAGGATCGAAGCCAGCAAATCTTTCACCAAGAAAATACTCAAAAAATACGGCATTCCCACAGCCGGGTATGAAACCTTCGACAATTACGACGACGCTGCACGTTACGTTAGAAAACGTGGTGCTCCAATTGTTGTAAAGGCTGATGGGCTTGCAGCAGGAAAGGGTGTTACGGTTGCACACTCCGTGGATGAAGCACTCAGCGCCCTTGATGATATATTCCTGAAAAAACGGTTTAAGGAGGCTGGCAGAAGGGTTGTAATAGAGGAAATGTTAACCGGCCAGGAGGCTTCGTTTCTTGCATTTACAGACTCAAAGACCCTGCTTCCGCTTATAGCTGCTCAAGACCATAAACCGGTTTTCGACAACGATAAAGGCCCCAACACCGGCGGCATGGGTGCCTATGCTCCAGCTCCGATTGTAGATGACAATCTAAAGAAACGCATCATAGAAGAGATAATGGAAAGAACATTGCATGGGCTCAAGCAGGAAGGCATTGTCTATAAAGGTGTTCTGTATGCTGGACTCATGATTGATAAGGACAAAAACCCCTATGTGCTTGAGTTTAACTGTCGCTTCGGGGATCCAGAGACACAGGCAATTCTACCCCTGCTCAAAACCGATATTGTAGAGCTGTTCCTTGCAACCATTGACTCTAACCTCTCGAATAAAACATTAGACTGGAAGCAGGCTTATGCCGTTTGTGTCGTTCTTGCAAGCGGTGGTTACCCTGGGTCCTACCATAAAGGCTTACCAATAAGCGGATTGGACAGGGTAAAAAAGCTCGAAAACGTAGAGATTTACCACGCTGGAACGGCCATTGAAGAAGGTCACATTGTTACAGCAGGCGGCAGGGTTTTAAACGTCGTTGGTATCGACAAAGACTTTGACAAGGCACGCAAACGGGCATACGAGGCAATCAATATGATACACTTTGACAACATGCATTACAGAAAGGATATAGGCGCAAAGGCCTACGAATTTCTAACGGATGGCGAGGTTTGAAATGAGGGTAGCAATTATCTGTGGATCCACCAGCGATAAACAGTATGCAGACGCGGCTGCGGCACTACTTGACAGCTTCGGTGTAACATACAAAAACTTTATCACCTCAGCACACAGATCGCCCAATCTAACGGTAAAAATAGCCAGCCTTGTTGAAAAGGAATTCGATATTGCCATTGTCATTGCTGGTCTATCAGCAGCTCTTCCAGGCATCATAGCCGCACATACCAAAAAACCGGTACTCGGTGTGCCTGTTGCAAGCGATTTACTGGGCCTTGATGCACTGTTCTCAATAGCGCAGATGCCCAGAGGTATTCCCGTGGCAAGCTTCGGCATAGGAAAAAAAGGTGCGCAGAATGCAGCCCTGTTTGCCGTGAGGATACTGGCGCTGAAGGACGAATCCCTTGGGGAAAAACTGCAGGAATACATTCGCCGCGAAGAGGAGAAGATACGGAAACTAAATGAGCCTATCGATTGACGTAGAGCTGGCAAAATACGCTGACAGAGAGGTGCTAAAACAGATAAGCTTCCAACTAAAAGACGGAGAGATACTCGCCATTATTGGCGAAACGGGAGCTGGCAAAACAACCCTTGCTAAAGTGATAGCTGGCATTGGTTCACTCTACGGTCTGACCTACAAAGGACACGTTGAAACCGATCGGCGTATCTCATATATTCCCCAGAACATACTGGAATCTCTTGATCCGCTGTTTACCATCGAATACCAGATGCGGGAAGTGAAAAACGATATCTCTCTAATAAAAGAGATGCTTGGAAGGGTTGGATTCGATGATGTGGATCGGGTTTTAAGATCCTATCCTCACAACCTAAGCGGTGGAATGCAACAACGTGTGCTAACGGCAATGGCTTTGCTTGAGGGCGAGATACTCGTTGCCGATGAGTTTACAAGCGCTCTGGATAAAACAACGAAGCTTCAAGTAGTGGAACTCTTCAATGAACTCAACAAAACCATGGGAATTACAATAATTTTTATTACACATGACATTGAACTTCTACGATTCAAGGGTAAATTACTGGTCATGCATAAGGGTAAGATGGTCGAGTTCGGTGACGCAGAGAGCATCAAAAACAAGCCTGAGCATCCGTATATGGAACATCTGCTCACATCACTTCCTCGGGAGGGTATGCACTACACAAAAGACAGATTCAGTGAAATAAACATAGACCCGGAGGCAGCCTGCCCTTTTGTGAAGATATGCCAGAAAAGCAACAGCATATGTTTTGCAGAAGAACCTCCGCTAAAAAAACGCAATGAGAGGATGGTAAGATGCCATTTCTAAAGAACAGAAAGCTGGTCTTTCTATTGATTGCTATAGCCCTGATCACCATAACCGGTTTCAAGTTTTTATCCGGGAAGGTTGTTATCGGTCTGCGCCATCCCGAAAGTGCCGTCTACTACCAGGGCTACATATTTGTTTCTAACATTGGCTTCTCACCGGTGAGCGAGAATCTCGATGGTTTTATTACAAAACTGGACAAATACGGAAATATCCTTGAGTACAAGTTCATTGATCACCTGCAGGCACCCAAAGGTTTATGGGTCAAGAACAATCACATCTACATATCCGACCTTAACAGGGTGTGTGTAGCAAACATTGACACGAAAAGGATGCACTGCATACCTGTGAAATCAAGCCGCTTCCTGAACGACATAACCTTGCATGGGAATGCGATCTATGTAACAGACACTGCAACCAACAACATTTACTGCATTAAACACAACAAGGTCAGCATATTCTATCACGGTAACGGGGATTTCTCACCCAATGGCATCGTATTTTCCAAAAGACTCAAAGCCTTTATCGTCGTGTCGTTCAACCAGCCTGCCATAAATATCATATCGCAGAAAGGCAAACTCATAAAAAGCATAAGGATTGCAGGTTATACTGGTTTTGACGGAGTAAGCATCTATAAAGATAAAATATACATTTCCGATTATAGAACTGGCAGAATATTTGCCATAGGCTTCAATTTCAGGAAACCGGTGCCGGTCAAAAGATTCGATACGTCCGTCGCAGACATTGGAGTGTATGACAACAAACTTCTGGCTCCGCTGCTTGAAGCAAACAAACTCTACATAGGCACTATCAGTCAATGAGTCTTTTTGAGCTTCACCACAACGATGGCCAGGCACGAGCAGGTTTAATAGATCTTGGACACACAAGGATTGAAACGCCCGTTTTCATGCCGGTTGGTACTGCAGCAAGTGTCAAAGCTATCCTGCCGTGCATGCTCAACGCCGTAGGCGTAAAGATGATACTCTCCAACACATATCATCTCTATTTGAGGCCCGGCGTTGAAACCATAGTAAAGCTGGGCGGGCTACACAGGTTTAGTGGATGGAAGAAAGGTATTCTCACAGACAGCGGTGGCTTTCAGGTCTTCAGTCTTAGCCAGCTAAGGGAGATCACCCAGGAGGGGGTCTCATTCAAGTCACATATAGACGGGTCATCACATTTTTTTACTCCTGAAAAGGTGGTAGAACTTCAATCACGCTGGGGTAGTGATATAGCCATGGTACTGGATGAGTGTCCACCATACACACAGGAGAAAAGATACATCAAGAAATCCCTGGATATAACTATGAACTGGGCATATAGATCTGTTGAAGCGAGAAAACGCTTTCCGCTTAAAGCACTATTTGGAATCGTGCAAGGTGGTATCTTCGAAGACCTCAGAAAAGAGGCAGCTCTGAGAATAAGGGAGCTCTCTTTTGATGGCTTTGCTATTGGCGGGTTGAGTGTAGGTGAACCAAGAGAGGATATGCTTGCTGCAACTGCTGTGGTCACTCCACTGCTTCCTGAAACCAAACCGCGTTACGCTATGGGCGTAGGAAAGCCTGAAGATATAGTTGAGCTCATAGGCCTGGGTGTGGATATGTTCGATTGCGTGTTACCCACAAGGAACGCAAGGAATGGCAGTCTGTTTACAAAATACGGCGTTCTAAACATAAAACGCTCAGAGTTTAAAGACGATCCAGACCCAATCGAAGCATCCTGTGGCTGTTACACCTGCCGCCACTTCTCAAGAGGTTACCTGCGACACCTCTACAAGGCAAAGGAACTATCCTTCTACACGCTTGCCACCATTCACAATTTGTATTATTATGTTAACTTAGTGAAGGAAGCGCGTGCTGCCATTCTAACAAACCGATTCGAAGCATTCAAAAGGGATTTTTTTGACAGGTATAGATCCGGGGAGATGGCGTGAGAGAGTTTGTCGACGCACTGAAGGGAGTATTCAACGAAAGATTGATTAGTGTGGGCTTGCATAACATAGGTGTTACATCCTTTCTTCAGAACAACGGCGTTTTTATTGTGCTTGATAAAGTGGACCCGGATGATCTGATAAAGGTAAAGAAGATTTACACCAAATTCAAGAAACGTCTCTCAACGCCAATAGTGGTAAACCATAACTTCTTTGAAAACGCAAGTGACGTTTTCTGTATGGAGATACTTGAGCTTAAGGAGAATGCGAAAATACTCTATGGTGAAAATCCTTTTGAAAACCTGATCGTAAAAGACAATGACCTTCGCAAACAGATAGAGTATGAGTTGAGAAGCAAACTTCTTATATTGAAAGGTGCTTTTATAGATCTTCCTCTTGAAAGAAAGGTAATTGAGAACATTGCCTACAGATCCATGTACAACTTCCTTCTGATTCTCAGAAACATACTGAGGCTCAAGGGTAAGTTGATAAATGATGCAACACTTGTGGAGGTCTTTGAAAAGGAGTTCAACTTTCCGTTGGATGCCTTTAAAACACTGCGAGACACGCCCAAAATGCCATTGGATAAGCTGATTGAGGTTTTCAAGGAGTACTTAAGGGAGGTAGAAGGTCTTGTTGAGATCTCGGATAAGCTTCTTAGTTAGCCTGTTTCTTCTTATATCCGTCACCGTATATGCAGCCATACCTCAGCCTGTAGGTTATGTTAACGATTTTGCACACATTTTGAAACCGCAGACAGTAAAAGAGCTAAATAGCATAATCCTGCAGATAAAAAGAAAAACAGGTGTTGAGATAGCCGTTGTAACCATCAAGTCCACAGAAGGTGATGATATTTTCGACTATTCGATGAAGTTGTTTGAAAAATGGGGAATTGGCGAAAAGGGCAAAGACAACGGTGTGTTGTTTCTTGTTGATATAGGCGATAGGAAACTTAGAATAAACACGGGCTATGGTGTTGAAGGAATACTCCCCGATGGCCTGCTTGGTCGGATCAGGGATAGATACATACTGCCATACTTTAGAAAAGGCGACTACGATGATGGAATACTCAACGGCGTAAAAGCCATTGCTGCAACCATTGCCAAAGCCTACAACGTCAAACTTGATAAAAGCGTATCACCTGTTGAAGCAAAAAGGGGCAAGCTCTCAAGCATTGATATCATACTCCTTTTTGCCGCCCTCTTTTTCATATTGCCATTCTTCATGCCCATGATGTTCGGTTTTTTTCTTGGTTCTTACAGAACAGGATGGGATTCACCGCTTGGTGGGGGCTTTGGCGGGGGTGGCCTCGGTGGTGGCTTTGGAGGTTTTGGCGGTGGATCAAGTGGCGGTGGCGGAGTCGGTGGAAGCTGGTAGAAAATTCTGGAGGTACGTTTTATGAAAGGGGTTTTAGGTACTATCGTCGTTATTCTTTTGATCCTGATAGCATTTGGCATGTTTTACTACTCGAGTTACAACAAACTCATACGCCTGCACGAAGAGGTTCTTGCCGCCTGGAGCAATGTCGATGTCCAGCTTAAAAGGAGAGCCGATCTGATACCGAACCTTGTAAACGCAGTCAAAGGTTACGAGAAACACGAATCGGACATCTTTAAATACGTTGCTAAGGCACGTTCAGCTCTATTGAATGCCAAAAATCCCAAAGAAGAGATAAAGGCAAGCAATCAGCTGGAAAACGCCATCTCTCGCTTGCTTGTTATTGTGGAGCGCTACCCTGAGTTAAAAGCTAGTGAAGAGTTTACGCGCCTAATGGATAACCTCGAAGGTACCGAAAACCGGATAGCTGTTGCCAGAAAGAGGTATAATGACATTGTTAAAATATACAACAGCACCATTAAGTCGGTACCCTATAATCTAATAGCCTCTCACATGGGATTGAAACCTATGCCTTACTTCAAGGTAGAAACAAAAGCAATCAAACAGCCACCGAAGGTGAATTTTGGCAAAACGCACGATAACAACACATCAATGTGGCTTGAAAGGGGGCTCGTCCATGTTTAAGCGCAGCTGTGCCATGGCGATCGTCTCAACAGTAATAATAATGCTAATTGCACAGGTTTCCTATGCAGATTACTCATCCTTGAGGCTTTCCAACGGGCTTGTGGTTTACGTTGAAGAGAACCACTCACTACCCATTGTAAATGTTACAGTACTCTACCGCGTTGGATGTGTGGATGAACACAACCCCATCACGGGTATATCCCATATGCTCGAACACATGAATTTCCGTGGTTCAAAACATTTTCCAGACGGCTATCTGGATAAACTTACCTCCGAGTACGGTGGCATCAACAATGCCCAAACATCATTCGACTACACGGTATACTTTGCTACCGTTGATAAAAAGATCTGGAAGAAGGTTCTGGCTGTATACGCCGATAACATGAACAATCTCACGCTCAACAGGAAGAAGTTTCTAAAAGAACGTTCCGTAGTTTATCAGGAAAGATTATGGCGAATCGATAACTCAGCCGACGGTTTTCTGTACTTTTCCCTTCACACCCTTGCCTATACAGCCTCTCCATACAGATGGACACCGATAGGTTTTGCATATGACATAAAACACTACACGATCGGAGAGCTGAAACGATACTACAAAGCTTATTACGCACCCAACAACGCTATTGTTGTCATATCAGGAGACGTTAACAAGCAAGATGCGTTCAATACCGTAAAAAAGCTTTTTGGAGACAAGAAACCCATCAAAATAGTAAGACACATCACAAAAGAACCAAAACAAGATGGGCGCAGGGTTATGTACATAACCAAACCAGCCTCCTTTAAAAAAATCGGTGTTGCGTTTAAAATACCACCCGAGGGGAGCAAAGATACACCGGCGCTTGATCTGATCTCCTACATGCTGTTTTACGGGAAAAGCGCTCTGGCAGAAAAAGACCTTGTTCGCGATCACCATATTTTTGCCTCTATAGATGGAGGAAATGAAGGAAGGATTTACGACAAGGGTCTCTACGAGATCTTTGGTAGTATAGAAAACAATGTGTCCCTTCAGCAAGCAAGGAAAGCTCTACTAAAGGAGCTTGACAGGATTAAGCAGGGGAAATTCTCAAAAAAACTGTTGAGGATAGCCAAGGCCAAAGCCATTAGCGATTATCTTTTCTCCAAAGAGACGCTCTCTGAGAAAAATATGAATTTTGCATTTTATGCAGCATTCGGTATGGAATACTACTACAAAAACTATCTGAATATCATAAGAAGCCTGAAAAAAGAGGATATAGTCAAGGTGGCAAAACGCTATTTCAACGTTTCTAATGAAAGCGATTGCTATTTGATACCGCAACCTGGCAGAGAGATTAAGACTGGCTACAGAGGTGAGATAAGATGAGAAAAATAAAAACAGCTCTACCCGTTATTTTCCTATTGTTTCTTTTACCGGTATCTGCACATGCAACAAAGCTGTATCAGGGCACATTAAAAAATGGCTTAACCTACAGGATTTACAGGTCAAGCACACTGCCCATAATTAGTGTTGACATCAAGATAAAAGCCGGTAGCTATTTCGATAAGAAGTTCGGAGAAGCCAACGTTGTAGCTAAAAGTATAGAGTCCTGTGATACAGCAAGGCTGAGTGCAGAGGACTTCAGGGATATGGTGGACGCACTGGGAGGCGTAATCAGCTCCTCAGCTTCCAAACAGTACATCGATATTAAAGCCAAGTTTCCACTCTCCAAAGCCGACAGAATGTTTTGCCTGCTTTCTGAGATGTTCAAATCACGCCTTGATAAGAAAAACTTTGATTTTGTCAAAAAACACCAGATAGATAGAATCAAAGCGCTGAAAAATGATAAAGACTATCTTGCGGTGCATGCAGCCTTTGTCAACCTAATAAAACAGAAGAGCTACTCCCACACATCACTGGGTACAATCAATGGCATAAAATCCTTAACAAGAAAAGACGCAAAAACTTTCCTGCACAGACATTTCAACACATCGAACATGGTTATTTCTGTTGCGGGGGGTAAATTCAATCCGGCAGATATAGCTGCCATGATAAAGGAACACTTCAGCTTTTTGAAGCCTGGCAAAAGCTACACCTATGAACCTGTTATATTCAACCCCGGTTTGCACGTTACGGATATACTTAAGAATGTTGAGCAAAGCTATATCTATTTCGCCTTTCCGGCTTTTAAGCTTAGCGATAAAAGGCACTACGCCGCCCAAATAATTGCTTTCATACTCGGTGGGGGTCTGGATTCTGTTCTGATGAAAGATATAAGAACAAAACACGGCTATGCGTACTCGGTCTTCGCAGTGAATTACCAGCTCAAACAGGGTGGTATATTCATTATCGGTATGCAAACCCAGAATAAATTTACACTTGAGGCCATAAATCGCGTTTTTGACGACATTGACAAGATTCAAAACTTCCTAACCCCGGAGAAACTAAGAGATGCAAAACGTTACCTAACGGGTAGCAACGAGATAGGATTGCAAAACTCATTATCGGTGGCAGACGCGCTTGCTGATGGTTACCTGAACAACGTAAAAGGGTTACCATGGGAACACTACAAAAGGATGATCAACGCTGTAACCCTGAAGGAGCTCAAGGAAACAGCAAAAGCTATATTCAACAAAAAAACACTTTCGATAGGGATTGTTTCCCTTGAAGATCATAAAAACGTTGTAATAAATCTGGCAAAAGAGTATGGGTATTGATGCTCATATAGAAAACTTCCTGCTCAAGCTTAAACTACGAGGCTTCTCTGAAAATACGGTTGCTGCTTATGCAACAGATCTGGTACAGTTTGCTGAGCATTTCAGAGATAGACCAATAACAGCTACAGAAGTTGCCCGCTTCGTGGAAAATCATGTAATGCGGGTATTTGCACCCTCAACGGTTAACAGAAAACTCTCAAGCATCAGGGGATTTCTAAAATTTCTGGCAGATAATAGAATGATAGAGTTTTCTCCATCAGAGATAAAAAACATCAAACACAGAAGAGAACCGCCAAACTACATCGACTTTGAAACCATTAAAAAGGCTTTTACAGATGATCACGAAGGACTCATACTGCAGTTGCTCTATGCTTGTGGATTGCGTGTAAGTGAGATAGCTCATCTGAAGATATCAGACATTATGTTCGATGTAGGGTTCATTAGAATCAGGGGTAAAGGTGACAAAGAGCGAATGGTGCCCGTTGACACCAGAACACTGAAAAGAATAAGAGAATACATTGCCACAGAGAGAAAGAATAGAGCAAAAAAACACTCCAAGGATTATCTATTTCTTACATCCAGTGGTAAACCTTACACAAGACAGGGCTTATGGAAAATGGTGAAGCGTCGTTTCCTTGCGCTGGGCCTGGACATACATCCCCACATGTTGCGCCATCTATTTGCAACGCACATGATAGAAAACGGGGCATCGCTGCGCGCTGTCCAGGAGATGCTGGGCCATGAAAGCATTACTACCACGCAGATTTACACAGAGATTTCAGACAGACTGCTTGAACAGCAGTTTCATGAACTGGAGATACTCGAAGAATGATCATCGCATCCATTGTGGTGGCAGCAGGCATGGGCAAACGATACGGATCAAGAAAGCAGTTCGAGATGCTTGCTGGTAAGCCCGTTTACCAGCACAGCCTGGACGTACTAAAGAGACACTCCCATGTAGCTGTGCTTGTGGTACCACACGATGAGGTATCATCCCTAAGAAACAAACACTCCGATATCAGAATCGTTGCAGGTGGCAGGGAAAGGATGCACTCGGTTTACAATGGGCTTGTGAGCATCAAAGAGACAAAATGCGATATTGTGATGATTCACGATGCGGCACGGCCGGTAATATCCGAAAGACTTATAGAGAACCTGATTGATACGGCATCCAAAGAAAAGAGTGCCGTTCCGATAATCAAAATTGTAGAAACAGTTAAGCAGATAGATGGTGAAAAAATAGTAAGTACGCTTGATAGAAGTAAACTTGCCACAGCCCAGACACCGCAGGCATTTGACTACAACATGCTAATGGCTGCATACGAAGCAGCTATTGCCTCAGGTACTATCTTCACCGACGAGGCTGCCGTATGGGAACAGCAATACGGATCTGCAAACACAGTTGAAGGGGAGCGTAAAAACATTAAAATAACAACAAAAGAAGACCTGGAGCTGATAAAATGCCTTTTAGGGTAGGTTTTGGATTCGATGTTCATAGGCTTGCCGAAGGCAGAGAACTGATACTGGGTGGCATCAGAATAGACCACAGCTGTGGTTTGCTGGGTCACTCCGATGCCGATTGTCTTACCCATGCTATTTGTGATGCTCTGCTGGGCGCTTTGGGCATAGGCGACATTGGGGAACTTTTCCCGGACTCGGATGCCAGATATAAGGATGTAAAAAGCCTCTTCTTCCTAAAAAGAATAAAGGATCTCGTGGATGAAGCTGGCTTCAGAATAATAAACATAGATACCACCATAGTGGCTGAAGAGCCAAAAATCGCACCGTACAAAAAGGCAATAAAAAACAGCATAGCAAAAACACTTGAAATAAGCCCGCAGATAGTTAATATAAAGGCGACCACAACTGAGGGACTGGGTCCTGAAGGCAGAAAAGAAGGCATCAGTGCCTATGCAGTGGTTACACTTGCAGAAAAGCGATGAATGAGATAGCCAGATTTGTAATTCTTACAGGCGTCATCCTGATAATCATCGGCCTTGGCATCATGTTCCTGCCAAAGATACCGTTTCTCGGACGCCTACCAGGCGATATAATAATCAGGAAAGACAACTTCGTTTTCTACTTTCCGCTTGCTTCAAGCATTATTTTAAGTATAATTCTCACAATTATTTTCTACCTTATCGGTAGACATTAGGAGGCAGTATGTTTTCTTTAGTTCCGAACGCTTATGCGGCTGCCGGTGGCCAGCCCGGTATGATCGCTCAGCTTATTCCTTTGATACTCATTGTGGTTGTTTTCTACCTTTTTCTTATACTTCCACAGCAGAGGCAGAGAAAGAAACACCGAGAGTTCATCGAATCCCTGCGCAAGGGCGATAAGGTTATCACATCCAGCGGTATTTATGGCACTATTGTGAAGGTCAACGAGCGTGACTTCGTTATTGAGATAGCCGATGGCGTTCAGATAAGAATCCTTAAAGATAACATCATTTCAAGGGCATAAAAGGGGTCTTTAAACAATGAAAACTTCAACATTAGTTAAGCTGGTTATCATCCTTGTTGTGCTTGCAATCTTCGGTGCCTACGCTCTACCGACCTTCATCGGCAAACAGAGGGCGAAAGAACTCCCATCCTTCCTGCCTAAAAGCCCTATTAACCTGGGCCTGGACCTTAAAGGCGGTATGTACCTTGTGCTGGGTGTGGAGACAAATAAAGCCGTTTTCGCTCAGCTATCGCGGGCTGCAAATAACCTGAAAAAGCAACTGCTAAACGCCAAGATAGCTTATAATCGCGTATACGTGGATAAAAACAACGAAATAGTCATCAGCCTTGTGGACAAGAACGATCTACAAAGGGCTCTCGATCTTATCCAGACAAATTTCCCCAATTATGTCATTGTCTCAGAAGGACCCCCCATAAAGATCAGACTCAAAGAGAAAATAGAGGATAAAATAAAACGTGAAGCTGTTGATCAGGCTGTAAACGTTATACGAAACAGGGTTGACCAGTTCGGAGTGACAGAACCTACCATAGTACGCTCAGGAAAAGATCACATCGTAGTAGAGCTTCCCGGCATCAAAGATGCCAACAGAGCTGTCCGGCTGATAGGCAAAACCGCAAGGCTTGAATTCCACCTCGTCGATGATTCTGTGAGTGTTGATGAAGCTCTAAATGGTAAATTGCCACCTGACGATGAGATACTCTACCAGATAAAGCGTGATCCAACAACGGGTGAGGTAACCAAAATTCCTTATGTGGTCAAAAAGGATGTGGTTTTAACAGGAGATATGATAACGAACGCTACGGTTCGCTTCGGTGGACCACTAAACAAACCCTACGTAGCGTTTGAGCTCAATTCAGAGGGTGCGAAAATATTTGCAGACTTTACAGCAAAACACATAGGTAAAAGACTTGCCATCGTGCTCGATAATACTATCTACTCGGCACCGGTTATCCAGAGTAGAATTGGTGGTGGACGCGGTGAGATCACGGGTAACTTTACCCTTCAGCAGGCACACGACCTTGCAATCGTGTTAAGGAGTGGCTCCTTGCCAGCTCCAGTAAAGGTGCTACAGAAGGTTACAATCGGACCAACTCTGGGTAAGATATCAATCGAAAAGGGAACAAAGGCAATGATATTCGGTGCTGCAGCCGTTATTCTATTCATGATCTTCTATTACAGACTTTCGGGTTTACTTGCCGACATCGCAATGGCTGCAAACGTACTCATCATCCTTGGTGCACTTGCCATGTTTAACGCAACATTAACACTGCCGGGTCTTGCCGGTATAGCACTGACCGTGGGTATGTCGGTCGACGCAAACGTCTTAATATACGAACGCATCAGGGAGGAGCTCAGGCTCGGTAGAAGCATACACGATGCTGTAAATACAGGTTACTCCAAGGCATTTATCACCATTTTCGACGCAAATATTACAACCCTAATCATCGCTTTAATACTCTATCAGTTTGGAAGTGGACCCGTTAAAGGGTTCGCAGTAACCATGTCTATAGGTCTGTTGGCCAACATGTTCACAGCCGTAACACTAACAAAGACGGTCTTCGATATCGTCCTTGACAAATTCAGGCCCAAGAGGCTGAGCATTTAGGAGGCGCAATGATTGAGATAATAAAGCCCGACATCTACATAGACTTTGTTTCGAAGTTCAAGGTAGCCATCACCATATCCCTGTTGCTGATAGCCGCAGGTATCATCAGCCTTGTGATCCAGGGCGGACCCAAGCTGGGCATTGAGTTCAAGGGCGGTACATCCATTCAGCTTGCATTCAAAAAAGGCATAGATGTGGGTGAACTAAGAAAGGTGCTCTCATCGTCAAAGCTGTTTAAGGATGCCAAGATTCAGACATTCGGTGGCACAAATAAGCGTTTCATAATCTACACCAAGAAATCCACATCCTCTACAACTAAAAGCATCGAAGAACAGTTAAAAAAGGTACTCGATAAACAGTTTGCTGGCCAGTACACCATCCTGGAAGTTAACATGGTGGGACCAAAAATCGGTAAGGAATTCAGGGATAAAGGGCTGGAAGCAATAATTCTGTCTCTTATTGCTATTCTCATCTACATAAGTATCCGTTTCCAATACAGATTTGCAGTGGGCGCTATAGCCGCACTGTTTCACGATGTACTCATTACCGTAGGTTTTCTATCGATATTCGGATATGAATTCACTCTGGACGTGGTTGCAGCCATATTGACCATTATAGGTTACTCGGTAAACGATACCATTGTTATTTTCGACAGGATCAGGGAGAAAGTAAAAACCAACCGCAAACTATCCAATGTGGAAGCAATAAACAGGGGTATTAGCGAAACACTTTCAAGAACAATACTCACAGCAGGCACAACTCTGTTTGTAGTACTTGCCCTATTCATTTTTGGCGGACATGCACTTAAAGGTATGTCGTTTGCGCTGCTTGTTGGCATAGTATCTGGAACCTATTCATCCATTTTCATAGCATCACCGATTCTGCTCCTCTTCAAAGGACAGCTAATACCTGAGAAGAAGGAAGAGGAATCAACCGATAGATTCAAACAGCGCATTGAGTTCGACATGAAAAACCTGAGGGAACGCTAAGCCATTGTAAGTCTGAAGCAATTTCTGTCACTGTTCAATGACACATCCAAGGCCTACAGGATAGTACTCAGGTTAACATCGAGGTACGGTCTTCTCAGCGAGTTCAAGCATTCAATGGATGCCATATACGGTTATCTGAAAGAGTCTCCAGATGCCGATATGGCTTTCTCCTACTTTGAGGACTTCATAGCCAATAGCACATCAAAATCCACCATCTTTGAGCTGCTCGTCTCCTTTAGAGTCGTTGGTGAGATACTCTTCGGGCTGTTCAGTCAGTCCCATCCGCTGTCTCGTTTCTTGATCAACAATACCGAGCTCATTTACTGGCTGATGGAAGCAAATACTCTTGGGAAAACCATATCAAAGGATGAATTTTTACAGGAGATAATCGCCCAACTCAAGCGGCAATCCAGTGCAGATGGCATGGAATATGTGCTGCGTATTCAACGAAAAAAACATCTTTTGCGCATAGCCGTAAGAGAGATTATAGGCGCATGTAGCTTTAGAGAGACCATGGAAGAGCTCTCAGACCTTGCATCTGCCCTCATAGAAGGAGCGCTTCTCATTGCTCACAATCGGATGAAACGCTACGAAACCAGGCTCTACACAGGCTTCTGCGTAATTGGCATGGGTAAGCTGGGCAACAGGGAGTTAAACTTCTCATCCGATATAGACCTTCTTTTTGTGCACAGGGAAAACGAGCCCTCATCTTATCATAACAGGCTGGCAGCTCTGCTTATAAATGCACTGAGCAAAAACAGTGCGGGTGGCATTGTCTGGCGCGTGGATATGAGATTGCGTCCCGGCGGTGAAACAAGTGCCCTGAGCCTAAGCGTTGAGGAATATGAGAACTACTATGCAACATTTGGCCAAACATGGGAAAAAATGGCACTCACCAAGGCAAGGCCTGTTGCAGGAGATATGCAGCTGGGCAAAGAATTCATAGAAACCATTGAGCCGTTTGTTTATAGAAAATCCCTCGATATCGAGTATATTTCTGAAATACGATCGATGATGTTCAAGATTCGCAAGCACACCAAAAAGGTTGCGCCCAGCCAGCTTATTCCACCCCACAAAAGGGACATAAAAAAGGGGGAAGGTGGTATCAGAGAGATAGAGTTTATTGTCAACTATTTCCAGCTGATTTATGGCGGAAAGGACCCCTCCCTTAAACACATAGGCACACTGGAGGGTTTGGATATCATCGCAAAACGTGGATATCTTGAAGAGGAAAAATGTCAGGTGCTTAAGGATGCTTATCTGTTTCTTAGAAAAATTGAACACAAGTTGCAATTGCTCGATGAGAGGCAGACACAGACGCTGCCTGCATCACCGGATGAGCTCAGAAAACTATCTTTAAAACTGTCACTAACAATGAACGAGTTTATAGAGCGCTATATTTCACAAACAGAAAAGGTTCACGAGATCTTCAACAGTATTTTCATAGAGAATTCACGCCTTCCCGTCTTTACCACTCAGGAAGACTTGGAATCCTACCTTGAGGGTGAGGGTATTGGCGATGCTCAAAGAAAAGCCGCATTAATAAAGGATGTTGCAAGGAAGTTTCTTGCCAAAGAGATAAAAAAATCGCTTATAGAAGAGCTGCTGGACTATGTGGTCAATAGCGTACCCGAGAGGCTTCTGGAGCAGACCCTAAACGGCATATCCGTAATAGATCCTGCCTATACGACATTGCTCTTTGAGAATCGCACCCTTTTTAGTGTTTTCCTGAAGCTCCTCTGTGTCGGTATGGGTCAGATAATTGCCAGAAACCCAGAAGTACTTGAATCGTTGGGTTCTGAAGCATTGTTTGAGCCAACTAAATCCGGTTACGAGAAAACAGCTGTACTTGGAGCCTTTCTCTTTTTGAGTGACCCTCTCAACTTCCGCTCAACCATCATTACCAGATTTGCCATAAACTACATAAACCATGTGGCTGCGTCAATCGATCCTTCAGAAAACCTATCCATTATAGCACTCGGAAAACTCGCTACAGGTGAGCTGTTTATAGGAAGCGATCTGGACCTGGTGCTTGTATGTGATAAAAACCCATTTGAAAGCATTAAAATAGCTCAGCAACTCATCAAACAACTCAAAACCATTTACGAAGTGGATCTGCGTCTGCGACCCTTTGGTGAAAAGGGTTCTCTTGTTGTAGACTTTGCATACCTCAAGGAATATTTTAAAAAAACCGCGCGGGATTGGGAGAAACAGGCATACCAGAAATCAAAGATAATCAGAGGTGGTCTATGCAAACCGCTGCAGGAGGCCATAAGTCGCTTTGTTAGCGAACAACCACCATCAAAACAGCATATAGCACAGATGAAAAAGAGAATCGAAGAAGCAAAGGCAAAAGGGTTTGAAATAAAGAGTATGCCTGGCGGGTTAACCGACATTGAATTTCTCGCGCAGGCTATCTGCTTCGACAACGGATGTATAGAGATTGGTGCATCTACCCTTAAGCTTCTTGATAAGATAGAGAACCTCAGCATAACAAAAACCGATAGACTGAAGGAAGCCTGGAAGCTGTTCTCGGCCGTTCTCAATGCACACAGGCTACTCAAACCTGGATCGCAGATAGAGGAGTTTGATAGTCTTGAATACCTGCTCAACATAGAGAACCTCAAAGAACGTCTGGAAACAACAAGAAAAGAGGTAAGAATTGCGTTTGAGGGGTATTTCTCATGATAGTACTTGCAAGCGCCTCCAAAGCCAGAAGAAAATTGATAAAGATGTGTATAAGAAATGCACTTGTCGGTGCTTCGGATGTTGACGAAACAAGACTACCTGGTGAATCGATAGAGAATTATCTAAGGCGCATAACCCTGTTAAAGGCTGTGCCTTTTGTAAAAAAAGGAGCAACGGTTATAGCTGCTGATACTATCATCGAATTCAACGGTGAAATTTTCGGAAAACCACCCGACGCATCGGTTGCTTTCCGTTATTTAAAAGCACTATCCGGCAACATCCATCGCTGCATTACCGGCGTTACCATATTAAATAAAACAAGCTATGCATTCTTCGTCGACCATGCCTATTTGAAAGTAGATAAACTCACAGACGAGGAAATATGGGCATATATTTCAACAGGAGAGTATAGAAACAGAGCTGCCGGTTATGCCATACAGGGTATCGCTTCGCGCTTTATACACCTTATCAAAGGGGACATTACAACTGTGATCGGGCTTCCCATGAGGAAACTCTGCAAGAATTTGAATAAGACAACCAAAAATGTATAATGCGCATGTTGAAAACTTTTTCTTAAAGGGGTGATCGTATGCTTAGTTTTTTCAGAAACAACATTAAAAAGTTCGCCTTTGTTTTCTGGATAGCGGTAATAGCTTTCGTGGTTGGAGGTGCCTATCTCTTCGTTAGAGGACCCTTCACCATGGGCAGCAACACGGCGATCAAGGTGGGAGACATTAAAATAAGCTTTCCGGAATACGAGAAAACCTACAACAACATCTATCGGTTCTACGTACAGCTGTTAACCCAGATCAAGGGAGGCAAGGTCACCGATGCTGATATAAAGAAACTCAACATAAAGCAGAAAACTATCGACACGCTCATAGAAAGAGCTTTACTGCTTCAAGAGGCAAAAAAAGAGGGCATTAAGGTCACCGATCAGGATGTGGAGAGAAAAATAGAGAGCAACAAAGCCTTCTATGTGAACGGCCATTTTTCAAAAGCCAAGTATTTAGCCCTTCTGCGTGAAAACAACATAAACCCACGCGATTACGAAGAGTCTGTTAGAGTATCGCTATACATAGACAAACTCAAGCAGAAGATACTGAAGAATGTTAAGGTAACTCCGGAAGAGATCAAAAAGTACTTTATGGAAAACTATGCAAAGATCGATCTGGACTATGTATACATTCCTCTTGATCAAATAGAAAAGAAAATAAAACCAACAAAGAAAGAGCTTGAAGCCTTCTACGAGAAACATAAGGAGATGTTCCGCGTACCTACTCAGCTTAAGTTCAAATACATTCTTGTGGGGCTTAATTATGCCGAAAGCCAGATAAAAATCAGTGATAACGAATCAAAGAGATTCTACAAACAGCACATCTCCTATTTCATTGTACCCAAACGCATAAAGGTGGCTCAAATCCTGATACAGAAAAAGGACAATGAGACTGACGCACAGCTTAAAAAAAGAGCAATGATGGTCTACAACCTGATAAAAAACAAGAAACTTACATTCAAAGAAGCTGCAAAGAAATACTCCGACGACATGTACACGAAAAACAAGGGAGGGGAGCTTGGGTACGTGACAAAAAATATGGTGGTACCGGGCTTCTGGAATGGCATCAAAAATCTGAAGGTCGGAGAGCTTTCAAAACCATTCAAGAGCAAATTCGGATACCATATAGCTATTGTTGAGGACGTGAAACAACCGTTTACGCGGAAATACAAGGATGTAAAAAAGGAGATAGTTTCCTACCTGAAAGCACAGAAAGCCAGAGAGGATCTGTTCATATACGCCAAAAAGGTGTTTGTAAAAATCAGAGATGCACATGGTGATATGGATAAAGTTGCAAAGAAACTCTCTTTGAAGGTTAAAACAACAGGTTTCATGAGTCTTGACAAACCCAAACCACCATTTACACGTGCCATAGTCAGAAATGCTCTGATGAGTCAGAAGGGCAAGCTACTTGGACCGGACCAGGGTATAGGTGGATACCTTATATACGAGATTGTACAGAAAAAGCCATCCTATATACCTCCGTTCAACAAGATAGAAAAAAAGGTAGAAAAGGCTTACATCCAGTTTAAAGCCAGGCAGATGGCTGAAGAGCTCGCAAAGAAGATAGAGGATCAGCTGAAAGCAGGAAAAACGTTAAAACAGGCAGCAAAGAAGTTCTCGTTGAAGGTTGAGATAGCAAAAGATATAGGCAAATTCCAGCCGGATGAAAAGATGGCTTGCACCCTAAAGGACAGCTTTATGAAAACTATCTTCACACACAAAACCGGATACTTTGGTATCTGTTCAACGGATAAAGGTTTCTATGTTTATGTTATAGCAAACAAAAAATTCGACAAAAAGGAGTTTGAAAAGGTTAAAAAGAGCATACAGGAACAACTCAAAAGCCAGAAAGAATACGAAGCAATGCAAAAATTCATAAATCAACTAAAGAAAAAGGTGAAGATCGAAATCAATCCAAAACTATGAAACCCGAAGATATCGACGCGGTTATAGGTATCCTTCGCGATGCCTATAACCGCTTCAAAGAACCTGTTGTTACGCTTGTAGCTAAAAAGCGTGACCCCTACAGGGTTCTTGTCTCCACCGTTTTGAGCTTAAGAACAAAGGATGCAACAACACTGGAGGCATCGAATCGTCTTTTCAAAAAGGCACCAACCGTATACCACCTTCAGAAATTAAAGGAAGAAGAGATCGAAAAACTCATATACCCGGTGGGTTTTTACAGGACCAAAGCTAAAAATCTGAAGAAGATAGCCAGCATCATAATTGAAAAGCACAACGGAGAGGTGCCAAGGAGAATGGAAGAGCTGCTTGCCCTACCAAATGTTGGCAGAAAAACAGCCAACCTTGTGCTTGCCAAAGGATATGGAATTCCTGCTATATGTGTGGATATTCACGTCCACAGGATCTCCAACAGGCTTGGGTTTATAAGCACAAAGACACCGTTTGAAACGGAGATGAAACTCAGAGAACTGCTGCCAAAGGAGTACTGGATCGAGTATAACGACCTCATGGTTCCCTTCGGACAGAATATCTGCACACCCGTATCGCCCCACTGTAGCAGCTGCCCCCTATATGTCTACTGTGATCGTGTTGGTGTTACAAGATCAAGATGATGGGGTACCTACCCTTTTTCTAAAGAAAGCGTCCACAAGCATATTTATGATAACAATTGCATACCAGAGCACAATACCTGCTTCTAACACATAGAACCAGATGTAAGCCGCGCTTCCCCTGCCGTAGGAGTGCAGACCCTGGGCGATGTAGAAATTCACACCGAAATAGGTCATCATAATAAAGAAGAAGCTCAGGAAAGAAAGTAGTGAGAATAGAAATCCATCCTTAGAGGAATACATGATGCCCCTGTGTAAAACAAAGGCGTAAACAAGGATACTGATAAGAGACCATGTCTCTTTTGGGTCCCACGACCAGTAGGCTCCCCAACTTTCATTTGCCCAAACAGCACCAAATATTGTGCCTATGGATAGCATGGCAAGACCTACATATATGGTGATCAGAATAATATTGTTGAATTGCTCAATCTGATCATCAAGCTGCCTGTACTTTCTTAGCCCGTAGAGAATCAGGTTCAACAATCCAAGCATAGAACCAACTGCAAGAAATCCATAGCTCACTATGGAAAAAGCAACATGTATTAACAGCCAGTATGAGTTCAACACCGGTACAATATTGGTTATCTGCGGATTAATGTTGTCCAGGTTGGCAACCATCATAAACATACCGGCAACAAAAAGGCCACTTCCAAGACTAAGCATCGACCGTCTGAAAAATACAACAGACGCAAATGCAGCACCCCAGGCTATAAAAATTATTGACTCATAGGCGTCGGACCATGGTGCATGGCCTGCGATGTACCAGCGAACAATCATATTAGCACTGTGAACAAGTAAAGCAAAAGCACCAAGTGCAATTAGAGCTCTATCAAGACCCTTATAGCGTTTGCGCCTAAAAATCTCCAGAAAGCCTAAACCTATGGCAAGAAGACCTATGAGTGTATAGACCCCTATGAGTTTTGCAAAGATCTGAAGCCTATTGTAAAGAATCTCCCACTTAATGCGATTCTTAGAAGGCAGAATCTCTCCAGAGTACGCTTTCTGGATGTTGTAGATTCTCGATTCTACCTTCGCTAAAGATTTCGCATCAAGCTTCCTAAGAGCAGAAACCAGAGAGGAGTACAGCTCCAGATAGAATTTTGCACCATATGGATCAATAACATGATGCTCAAGCAGCCGCTCTATATCTACAGGCGAATACCACCTGTAATTATTTTTCTTGGAGTTGGGTGCTGGAAAAATCCTAAACACATCGCCGCTGTAAACCATGTAGGCCACATAAATTACATCATTGAGCTTTAGCCAATCCCTCTGCTGCTTTGTTCTTTCGCTATCTGGAGTATGAAAAGCGTCGCCTATCTCTTTCAGAAAACGAAAGTTTCCCTTGGCATCAAAGAAATCATTATAGCTTGCATATTTACCTTTTATGCCTATAGCTTTACGAATCTTACTGTCAGAAATGTAGATCATGGGTAGCTTTTGGAATTCTTCAGGAAACGCTACCATACCCACTATGATCTGGTTGTAAGTGAGACCATAAAGCGTTGATTTACCTGTTAACTTGTGGACTATATCCAGATCCAACGTATCCATAGGTTCTATTCTGCCGTTGTGTTGCGTAAGGATCGTGGAGAATTGGTTGGCAATGTTTTTGGAGTGCTTGGCAAATTCCTCAATCGAGAAGGCATAAGCTGCATGCGTAACAAGCAGGACTACAGCCATCATGGCTGCAGATTTGGAAAGAGCCTTGATGGCACCAACAAGCCTTGAACGTGGATAAAAGGCACTTAGAATAAAACCGAGTGTTAGCATGAAGTAACCCAAGTAGGTTATATACATACCTGGATCGTAACTTACAGATAGAATTGTGCCTTTCTCATCCTTGTCGTAGCTTGCCTGATAGAAACGATAGCCCTTATAAACCAGTATGTGGTTCATATAAATATGATAAGAAAAAAGCTTTTTTCCGTCTCTGTTCAAAACAGTTACATAGCTGTCGTATGAGCTGGGTTGCATACTACCGGGGTAATGTTTTATAACGAACTTGTCCAGCCTTATTTTAAAGTTCAAATGCTTGGTCTTTACAATATCCGGGTTTGCACGGTCAGTTATTACAAATTCCGATGAGCTTTCGTGCTCTCTAATGTGCATCATGCCTTTACACCCTGCATATCTCGTAACAGCAGCACCAATCAGAATAATAATCATAGAAAGGTGTAACAGAAAGATAGGCAACTTCCTGTAGGTCTTATATCTAAACAGCACAGCTGTCAGGTTCACGCCTATTGCCCACATGATGGCCTCAAACCAAGCCGTACCGTATACATACCGCCAGCTATCGCTTTCGGTTGGCATGAACGTTGCAACCATCTGGGCAAGAACAAATACGAGGATCAAAACAACGGAGAGTAGAGGTGAGGAGATAAATCTATAAACCCTTCGCATCAGACAAAAACTACCACCCTTCCACGTAACATGCTTTCGACAACAGCAGAAGGTTATAATTATTTTTCAGACATTTCAAATTTTTTGCCGTTATTTCATAGCCTGGAACATCATATGGTCTTTTAGTTCTGGATGAGCAAAACCCGGTGTTGAGTAGTCGTTGTGGCATTCAACACAGTGAATCGTGCCACCCGCTCTCTTCTTTCTCCAGTAGTAAAGATGGATATCCCTGACTGCTGGATCCATACTGTAGGCCTTCTCAGGATTCTTCACATCCTGATGGCACTTCAGGCAGCCACTATCATAAACGTACCTGTCACTTTCAAAATACACCTTGTAGAAATCTGCCTTCTTTATCAAGCCGAGATGGCTCAACAGGTCACGCGCACCGGTTATACCTTTTGCCACAAGAAAACCGGCTGTACTATTGTGCGGTAAGTGGCAATCGGTACAGTGGGCCGTTTTGAACCCATATCCGTTGTTTCCGCCATGCATGCTTATGGAGAAGCTCTTACCCATCGGTTGCATCGAATGACATTTCATACAGAAACCAGGCTCAGAGGTACTGTTCACCGTAGCTACGGACAGGTAAGAAAACACAACGGCAACTACCACACCAAAAACAATCAACACCAACCAAAACTTTTTCATAGAAACCTCCCAATTCTAAAGGATGGGACTCTCACGAAATAATAACACCTTAAACATCATTAAGCATTCTTAAGTAAGAAATTTATACAAAAATCCGTGACGGTCAAGAATTTTCTCTCTTTCTCTGCTAACAACATTATTCATTTTTTATAAAAGTCCCATGTGGTCCGTGTTTGCGTTGCGTCCTTTTTCTTATTAAGCTCATTAACCGTGCGATCGAAATTCATGTATTTCATCATTTCTTCAAGCTCATCCTCGCAGTAGCTCATATGCATCTGGGCATCCAGAATATAAGGCAGATCCTGCAAATTTAATAGCTTTGCCACCTCCTCTTCGGTTGTCTTGCCCTCAAGCGTTACAATAATTACCCCTTTATCCTTATCACCAAAATGCACATCACACAAACCGCTCTGCTTTAGCACCTCCATAGCTCTCTCATAATCACCCTGTCGAACCTTTACAATAACGCTGGAAATATTCATAACTCACCACCCTATTTTTCCGCCCAAACAATAATCTCAGCCGGCGAGTAGCTGACAAGATAGTTTTTGTAAAAACGCATGCCTATCAGTGGCATGGTATGCCCCTTCAATAGTTGCGTCTGGCTTAGATCATTGATGTTAAAAACGGCAAGATCATCCTTTTCGTCCACCTGATACACGGCAAAATTTCCCTTCAAGGCAGCAGCGTACGGAAGAAACTTGGTATCCACAGATGCAATCACTCTCCCTGTTCTGTAGTTGTAAACAGCAACCTTTTCATCCACCGATGCGTTCAGCACCATATCCTTCCAAAAACTTACAGCAAGTGTTTTGTCTTTATTGACGCCTGAAACCTTAGCCACAAGCTTCTTTTTGCCAAGATCAAACACCTTAACAACACCACTTTCATCACCAAGCCCAAGCAAATTACGCGTTCCATTCAGCGAAAAGGCGGAAAACACATAGTTTCCTATCTGTTTTTTAAAGGTTATCCTTTTTTGTTTGAGATCGAAGTACATTACCTCATCTGCCAGAGTAACGAACAAAACCCTGACAGCTGAAAGAAAACGCGCCCTCATTATGGTCTGCTTCGTGTGATACACCCTCTCCAAAGTATGACTCTTCAGATCAAACAGATACAGAAGCCTGCTCTGATTCTCTCCTTGTGTCAGCATTAGGAGTTTATCCCCAAAAATGTCCAGGGAGTAGATAGGCATGGCCATCTTATCACCCATAAAATCATGTATAAAAGGTAGCTTAATGGTATAGAGAAGCTTGTTGGTCTCGAAATCCCTTATCTGGACAGTACCATTTTCAAATCCTACGGCAAGATAACCTCTACCAAGAGCAACCTTGGATACGTAACTCGAATATCTGTATTTGTGAACCAACTTCAACTGAAAAGCCTGCACGTTACCGACAACGAGAAGTATACTCAGTAACGCCAACACAATCCTCATATCAAATCACCTCAGTAAACCGTGTACTTCACAGCCCCAACAGGACATACACCCAGGCAGCAACCGCAAGATACGCATTCCTCTTTTATAATTGGTCTCCAGGTAGCATCTGTGAACTCTATTGCTCCATATTCGCAGATATCCTGACACGAATAACACATTGTCCCATTGTGCGCAAGACAAACCTTTTCGTCAATCCAAAATCTCGCATTCAGAGAATCCCTCGCCTCATTTTTATTAAGTACATCTCCACATGCAAGAGCGCATTCACCGCAAAAGGTGCAGCAGCCAAAGGCAAAATCTACAACGCATCTGTTATTTTCAATCTTCAACACACCCTCTGGACACGCATCTATGCACCTTTTATCGACGCAACCAGCACATTTCTTAAAATCATCAACCGACCCATAATAGGGCGGGTATATACCGTGAAGGGAAGCAGAAGGCTTAAAAAGCCTTCTGAAAAACTCCCTTCTATTGTATCTCATCTGAGTGATTCAAATTTGTTCTCCACAAGCGGATTGACCTTCGCCTGCGGCACATGGCACTGAGTGCAGTTGTACCTTGCTCCCTTTATTCTATTGCCATTCAAGTGATCCGGAGAAACCGGAATAACATTCATAGCCTTAGCATTCTGTGGTAGATGACACCCCAGACAGGCGTTGTTATGCAGCGTTATTGGCACAAGACCCGCTATAGAGTGCGGTATTTGCGGCGGAGCCGTGACAAACGCCCTCTTCAGCGGTTTAACCTTTCCCGGCACCGGTGGTGGTTCTGTGTACCTAACAACGGGAAGGGTGTTCATATCCTTTGTCAGTGGAGCCTTCCTAATGCCGGTAAGCTTTACCGGTTTTTCCTTCACATTGGTCGCCATCTGGTTACAGCCAGCAAGGGTAAAACCCAGCAGAACAGCGCAAATCAGCAACCTTTTCATAATTAACTCCTTATATTTTTTCTTACATCAAACCTAAGGGCACCATCTTCACATACCTCTACACACCTTCCACAATTTGTACAAGCGATGCCCTTAACGTAACCATCCTTTTTGTTAATAAGACCGTCCAGAACCTCCCTTTCAGGACAAACAGTGAAGCATTCTCCACAAAGGGTGCACCTATCCTTGGTGTGCCTTACCCGCACCAGGTTGAATGCACCTATCAACGAATATACACCACCCAATGGACAGATATGGCCACACCAACCGTTCTTCAGTACAAACAGATCAAACAGGAAAATAGCAAGAATAAGGGTCCATCCAAAACCGATAGAAAACACAATTCCCCTTGTTAACACTCCAATGGGGCTTATAAATTCGAAAGCCGCAACACCTGTGATCACAGACAGAACAAGCATCGAGGCGGCAAACCAGTATCTGAATCGTCTTGAAACATAAACTCGTTTACCCTCAACATCTATTTTCAATTTGCGTCGCAACCAGCCCGCAAGATCTGTTATAAGGTTAACAGGACATACCCAGCTACAGAAGGCACGCCCACCTATGATGGCATAAAATAGAGTGACAATTACCGCACCAAGAACAAGGTCGCTACTGATGGCAGCGCCAGCACAGAGCATCTGCAAAACAGCGTAAGGATCTGCAAGCGGTATCACATCGAACAGCTTCGATGCACTCAAATTGCCCACAAGCACCTTCCATCCGTAAGCATTAGCACCGAAAAACAGCAGGAGCACCCCGAGCTGAACAACCCGCCTCAATATCAGGAATCTGTACCTTTTCAGGCTACTCATAGGGCACCCCTTGATTCAGATTCTGAATCGGACTCATTCTACTCCTGCGTGTTTTTGTGGTGGTGTTTGTGGAAGCATTCTTAACGCGCATCTGATCCTTCTTGCTCCATCCTTTTACATACCTATTGCCAACCTTGCCCATTGCCACATCGCGCGGAAATACCTTAATGGCTGATTTTTCCACAACACAAGCATGTTCGCACATACCACAACCAGTGCAGTAATCCCCATGAACAACCGGTATCCTGTAGGCATGCTTACCAGTCCTTACATTCTGGCGCCATTCAATCGTAATTGCCTTATCTATCTCAGGACAAGCCCTGTAACAGGCTGCACACTGCAGGCCCCAGAAGGCTATGCAATTGTTCGGATCAATTACGGCTATACCCATCTTTGCATAATCTATTGCCACTTTTCCTTTATCGTTCTTGCACCTATCTTCACTCAGGGCTCCAGTAGGACACGCCTTCATGCAGGGTATGTCATCGCACATAAAACATGGACCGGTACGGGCTACAAAATAGGGTGTTCCCATAGGTACATCATCCCCAGGGGCACCCAGTTTGAGTGTTATTATCTGCTTACCGTCTTCAACAAATGGATTGCTTCTGTTCTTACATGCTTCCACACATAAGCCACATCGGATGCATGTTTTTATGAATTCATCTTCTTTAAGTGCACCGGGAGGCCGCAGTGTTAAGGGTTTGCTTTTATTCTCCTCAACGAAACCCGCTATCAGTGTGGAGCCTGCGACAGATGCTGCAAAAGCCTGAGCCATTACCGTCAGGAATTTTCTTCTTTCCATGGTACCTCACGCCTTATAAATCTTAACGGCACATTTCTTATAATCGGTCTGTTTGCTCAAAGGACACCTTGCATCCAGTGTCACCTTGTTGATAAGCACCCTCTCATCAAACCATGGCACAAACACCAGACCGCGAGGTGGTTTGTTTCTGCCCCTTGTTTCAATTCTGACTTTCACCTTTCCTCGCCTGGATTCGATGACTACAAGATCATAGCGTTTCAGGCCAAGTGCCTTTGCATCCTGCGGATTCATGTAGCAGAGTGCCTCAGGCATTGCTCTATACAGCTCTGGTACCCTCATGGTCATCGTACCGCTGTGCCAGTGCTCAAGGACCCTGCCAGTACATAACCAGAATTTGTATCCCTGCTTGTCATACCTTGGATCCTCCGGGTGGACCATAAACGGTCTGAAGAATATCTTTGCCTTGTTTGCAAGATGTATTTTTCCAAGTTTAGCGATCGGTCCTTTAAGGTCGCCACGTTTGATAGTCTTTAGCAACGGTCCATAGAACGCGAATTTATCCCCGGGCTTTGCAAATTTTCTTGCATAAGGATCATAGTCCACATTAAAGCGCCACTTTGTTTCTTTTCCGTTCACAACAGGCCATCTGAGACCCCTAACCTTTTGATATGTATCAAAATCAGCAAGATCGTGGCCACGGCCAATACCGAACTTTCGATACTCCTCCCACAACGCTTTATGTATGAAGAATCCGTAACCCTTGAAAACCTTACCATCGCTGCCCACTACATTTCTAAAGTCACCCTCAGCTTCCGTATTTGGATGCATCCTGCCGGTTTGCGGATTCTTTGCAATGGGATCGGGCCATGGGAAATTCTTTTTGTACTCTTCTCTGTTAAAAAGCACATCAAACAGCGTATCATCCGGGGAGTATCCCATCTGTTTAGCTTTATCCAACACGCTGGGCAATACCTTGCCGTTGGGCAATTTCCATTCCTTCCATACCTCTTTTAATTTGAATCTCTTGGAGAACTCAACAATCGTCCACACGTCAGTCATAGCTTCACCAGGCGCCACAACCTGTTGTCTCCAGTGCTGGGTTCTCCTCTCTGAGTTACCGTATGCTCCCCATTTCTCATATATCATGGCAACCGGTAACACCAGATCGGCAACCCTTGCTGAAACGCCCGGGTAAGAATCATTAACTATAATGAAATTATCCATTGTTCGTGCTGCCTTAATCCAGTGATTTGCATTTGCAGTGTCCTGCCACGGGTTGCATACCTGTACCCATGCCCATTTAACATCTCCAGATTCGAGGCGCCGCATAATCTCAACAAAGTTGTATCCAACAACGGGGTTTATTGTGCCCTCCGGTATCTTCCAGAGTTTCTCTGTTATTCTTCTATGTTTTGGGTTTGCCACCAGTAAATCCGCAGGCAATCTGTGAGCAAAGGTTCCAACCTCCCTTGCTGTACCGCAAGCGCTTGGCTGACCTGTCAGAGAGAATGCACCGTTACCAGGCTGAGACTGTTTACCAAGAAGCAAATGTACCATGTAAACGATCTCGTTTATCCAGCTTCCCCTTACATGCTGATTGAAGCCCATAGTCCAGAAAGAAACAATCTTTCTGTTGGGATCACAGTAGAAGTCAGCAAGTTTTTTCAGCTTAGCTTTGAAGCTTTCCAGCGATTCGTCGGGATCACCCTTTGCAACGCGGGCTACATAATCAAGTGTGTACGGTTCTACAGCCTTTTTAAACTCTTCAAACGTTATCTGCCAGTGGAAGAACGGTGCTTTCCCTTTTCTATGTTTCATCTTCATCATCTCTCCCGCCTTCCACTTACCTATAGCGCTCAGGGATACCGCTTCTTCGTCGGTCACTATCTTCTCCGCCTGCTTTCTGATGGTCTGCATCTCTTTGTCCGAGTAACCAAGTGACTTAGCAACAGAAGGTTCTCTCATTCCGTAGCCGGTATCAACCGTACCAGTGGCAAATATCGTGTACTTCTTTACGAAATCCCAGTTTATAGCGTTCCTTTTAATGATTTCCCTGCCGATATAGTTCATGATCGCAAGGTCTGTCATGGGCCTAAAGATGATCTCCATATCAGCCAGGTTTGAGCACCTATTACGGTACGTTGAAAGGTTCACAACCCTATATCTGTCAGGATTTTTCAGTCGCGCGTCCGAAACCCTGGACCAGAGAATAGGGTGCATCTCAGCCATGTTTGCACCCCAGGTGATTACAGTATCGGTCAACTCAATATCGTCGTAGCAACCGGCCGGCTCATCTATGCCGAACGTCTGGTAAAAACCGACAACAGCACTGGCCATGCAGTGTCTGGCGTTAGGATCAATATTGTTGCTCCTCCAGCCGCCCTTTACCAGCTTCAGCGCTGCGTAACCCTCTTCGATGGTATACTGCCCGGAGCCAAAGACAGCTACACTGGTAGGACCGTATTTGTTGTAGTACTTTTTGAATTGACGCTCCATCTCATCAAAGGCGCGTTTCCAGCTAACGGGCCTAAATTTGCCATGCTTATCAAATTCACCTTTGTCGTTCATTCTGAGGAGCGGCTGCGTCAGCCTGTCAGCACCATACATAATCTTTGCGTTGAAATAACCCTTGATGCAGTTAATACCCTTGTTCACCGGACACAGCGGATCGCCCTTAACTGCCACTACACGGTTATCCTTTGTGGCAAGCATAATTCCACAACCCGTTCCGCAAAACCTGCAAACTGCCTTGTCCCACTGCCAATCAGCTTCGGCGTTTTGAGCCTGTGCTTTGAGTTGCTCAGGCACACTAACGCCAGCAGCAGATGCAGCAGCTACGGCCACAGCTGTTTTCAAAAAATCTCTACGTTTCATGGAAAACCCCCTCATGAAAATTAACAACGTGAACAACCAATGATAATTTAATGTTACCAATAATCCCTGTTAACCGAATTAATTTTCTTCATTCTATTCAGCTAAATTAAAGATGTCAAGAATAATAAAAAAATATTTATCGAATTATTTTCGCTAAAACCAACGATACAAAAACAATCATTTTTTATTTACAAGTTTACACCTTTTATAACAAGATCACGGCAAAGCACCTTTTAATCCATTGTTCAAAATACCCTTTTCTAATAGAATTAACCTACTAACACTCTTCTTACCCCTTAGCCAAAAAAGTTATTCGAAGAGAAAACCAAACTAAATTATTATTTTAAATCATATATGAAATATTTGATATTTAGTACAAAACGTAATAGCTACTTTATTGTTGCATGACACCAAATAAGTCAAAAAAACTAAAACAATATTATTACTATTTGTTAATAACACTAAAAAACTTTTTTGAACAGAAATGGATACTTTTGCCCGCACGCGTTTTAGAAAAGAGCTGTTGCCCATTTCAAAAAACCACTCTGTTAGTTACTTCAGCAATTTCTAAAAAACACAATGCATAAACATTTTTTCTCACTTAACGGTTTTTTCAAATTTTCGCTTGACTAATGAATTAAACAGCAATAAAATAAACTCAAAATAAATGGCGAGTATAACATCACGGCTTTCAAAAGGTCGCTCTTTTAAAACAGTTTCGCTATTACTGGCGAACAAAGAAACCAGGGTGAGGCAAAAGGTAATTTTATGTTACCTTCTTTAAAAAATGGTTTAAAAAGCAAAAATCGCTGGAGGAGAGGAGTGAGTATGAAACGACCTGTGAAACTTTTGGTGGGATTTGCAGATGGTTTGCTTTTTGTTCTGGTTGGTTTGTTTCTTTTGACACCTATCTGCTCCGCAGCATCTGCAAATCAAACGAATGGTCCGGAAAAGGCACTTTCCTACAGCAAGCTCGACACCAATCCCTACTACAAGGAGCTAAAGAATTTCCATCCTGAAGGTGTTACCAACGCTCAATGCATCAAATGTCACAAGAAAAGGGATCCTGGTATCGTAGCTCAGTGGGAACACTCAGTACATGCGACTACAAAGAAGAACAAGGCTGGATGTGTGGAGTGTCATGTAGTGCCCAAAGACTATCCAACGGCGCTGAAGGGCAAGGTGTGTCCTTTTGCTAAAAATTCTGGCAAAAACTGGAGTATAGCCGTAGCTGTCTCATCTGTTACCTGTGCGAAGTGCCACAAAAAAGAGGTAGATCAGTTTCTAAACTCAGGACACTCAAGGGCTGCGGCTCAATGGCTGGCACCAAACGGCACCAAACATGGATTTCTTATGACAAAACTCGCCTTCAACTATGAAGAGCTCAAAGGAGACAACCCAACCTTCGGTGTTCCCGGCAAGAAGATGGCTGGCGGAATCAGGAAGGATAGTCCCGTATTTGCAGCTAACCAGAAAACCCCCGAACTTGCGGATCTGGGTGTTGCCAATACGTGTATACAGTGCCATGGAACCATGATAAAACTCAATAAAAACGGCGTGCCAGACCCATCAACATGGCCCAATGATGGAGTAGCTTCTCTGTATCCAGATGGTGGAGTTGGCAACTGCAATGCGTGCCACACAAGGCATGGTTTTTCAACCGCAGAGGCAAGAGAACCGGCGGCGTGTGCAAATTGCCACCTTGGACCGGATCACCCAGATATAGAGGTCTTTGACTCCAGCGTCCATGGCCACATATTTGCTACACACAAAGCCGAGTACAATTTTGCTACGGATAAACAGATACCGGGTAAAACCATTGTGGGACCCACGTGCTTTACATGCCACATGAGTGGTATAAATGGTCTTAAAGCCACACACAATATATCCTTAAGACTCAAGTGGAATCTCTGGGCTCCAAAGAGCAATGAAAGAAGCAAAGGGTATGAGACTGCAGGTTGGGCATGGTGGAGTAACAAAAAAGTGTTGAGGGGCAATCCGCTTGCAGGCAATCCGTTGGGACCAGATGCTGCAAGGACCCAGATGAAGAAGGTATGTGCAGCCTGTCATGAAGCAACATTCATTGACAATTTCTTTGCAAGAGTCGATGCACAGATCATCAACTACAATAAATACTTTGAGCAAGCCGACAAGATGCTCAAAGAGCTAAAGGCGAAAAAACTCATTAAATCCGACGTATGGAGTGATCCCTTCTTCAAACTCTATTACTACCTGTGGCATCACGATGGCAGACGCATGAGACAGGGCGCTGCGATGGGTAGTCCTGATTTCGCCCACTGGCATGGTGTTTTCATCGTAATGCAGGATATAAGAGAGATGCAGGATATTTACAACTATAGAATGAGAATGCTCAAAAAATTGAAGGATCCAAAGAAAGTACTCCAAGAAGAACCACCTATTGCCGTCGTTCCCCACAACTAAACACAAAAAATGGGCTCAGGAGAAAAAATTGCTCTCCTGAGCCTTTTTCATGTTAGATTCATCTTGAAAAGTTATATTTGTTATAATAAATCAATATGGAGGTGTTTTATGAGAGTTAAAACACCACTCTTAATTCTTCTTATGGTTCTTGTTCCGTTTCTTGCATTTGCAGACAGAGATTACAAACAACAACTGAATCGCTATTCAACCGTATCTGTATCATTCTCTATAGCAAAGAAGGTTAAAGCCGATAGAATGCGTGCTGTCTTCATTGTCATAGCAAAAGCAAACAATCACAGCGATGCCCTGAAAAGCATCAACGGATTAACACAGCGATTCAAGCAGTTCGTAATCCAAAAACTGCAGATGGCAAAATTTGAGGTTTACCCGCTTGCCGGAAAACCAAGAATGGCAACCGAACTTATAGTTCTTGCAACACCCAAGGTGGATAGTTTGCCCATTATTATGAAGTTTATTTCCACCTCCCAGAAACCACCAAAGATTATGATAAAACCAATAGCAATCAGATACGCCCTTTCGCCGCAAGCAAGAAAAAAAATTGCAGGATGCGTTATTTGAAGAGGCTTTAAGCGTTGCCAAATCAAGATTAAGAATGACTAACAGGATGCTTGGCAGCGGCTATAAAATAGGGAAGCTTTCGATTTTCATAATACCAGCAAAGAAGAAAATGCCCCATAAGGGCATGATGAGAAAAATGCAAACTCCAGGCAAGAGAAGCGGGTTTACAAAAACCGCAGCCAAACCACCCGTAACTGTTGCCAAAAAGAACGTATCGAAAAAAGGTCCCAAAAACGTACAGGGCGCTGGTAAAATGAAGAGAATTGCGGGTATGGGCAAAGGTAAACTTATGAAGATGACGAAGAAATACGTTGGTTTGAAAGCGTGGATAAGGTTGAAGCTGGTTAAGAAGCTCGAGTTTGACTAAAAAAGAAGGGTGGGAGAAGCCTTGCGAACCACTCTCCCACCCTTCTTTTTTATAGTGCAAATTAAGAAAGAAGCTCTTCTACTGTTACGTAGTCACCTACCCTGCCTGTTAGTTTCTCTATCTCAGTATTGACAGGTAGAGTCTTCTTGCCTGGCCTCCAGTTAGCAGGACAAACCTCCCCGGTTTTGTAAACGTGCTGCCAGGCTTTAATCTGTCTGATGAATTCATTTACATTTCTTCCTACAGATGGTCCCTGCACCTCTTCAGCAACAACAACACCATCCGGGTTAACAAGAAACCTTCCTCTGAGTGCAAGACCCTCATCCTCCATAAGAACACCGAATGCCCTGGAAACAGCACCGGTGGGATCTGCGCCAATGGTTAATTTAAAATCCTTAAGCAAAGGCTCAGTCTCTACGAACCTCTTATGCGAAAACTTGGTATCAGTGGAAACGGCGAGCACTTCCACACCAAGCTCCTTTAGCTCATCGTACTTCGCATTCATTGCTGCAAGCTCGGTTGGACATACAAACGTAAAATCCGCCGGATAGAAACAGATGACAAACCATTTGCCCTTGTAATCATCACTCGATACGCTCTTGTAAGTACCCGTTGCGGCATCATACGCATCCATCTTAAACTCTGGCATCTTTTGCATAACCAGTGTCGAAGCCATGTTTCACCTCCACATAAATTTTTCACACACAATTCTATATAATTTTTTTTATTTGTCAATAGAAAAAATCTATCATAAAGGTTTTTTTAAACTAAATCCGACTGAGTGGCACTACACATCTTCCAATCAAGATTTTTTTATTGACTTTTTCTGTTTTTTCATGTAGATGAACAGCTCTGTGCCAGCACACAGCACTCTTCACAATGCACAATTGGGTGTTGAAAAAGTGATGTCTGTGGTCACCGCATGAACAGAAAAGCTCTGTCCTTTATTATAAGTCTTCAGGAAGCCTACACAGCTATCGTACCGTTTTTCTTGCTCACATCGGTTGTAACGCTTCTCTATTTTCTTCTAAGTTATCTCAACATAAACCCCTGGTTTTTGCCAAAAAAAACTATATCAACGATAATGAAAGTGTTGCAATCCTTCACATCTCTGGCAGCTGTATCGGCAATTGCATACTCCTTTGCTGCACGTTTCAAGGTCTCTCAAATAATCTCAATAACACTGGCTATTGCTGTATTCATTACAACTATCTTTGCCGAGCAGCATTCTTCACCCATTGTGCTTCCTTATGGCTTCACCCCCACCACACTATTTGTTCCGATTGCTTCAGCTTATCTACTTAAGCTACTTTATCCTTACCTTTCTCTCAACATAAGAAGGAGCGACGGCAATTTCCATATATACAGGCTATTCAACTACCTCCTCGTCTTCTTCTTCGCCTATCTACTACTCGTTTTGGCCTACCTTATTATTGACGCAGCAATGGATGCGATAATAAAGCATGCAATTAGCTCTGCGCATTTTGATCTCCCAGATATTCTAATCTTTACTATTAGAGAAGCGCTTGTAAATATCCTCTGGTTTCTGGGCATTCACGGTGCACATACGGTAAATGCCATTTTCGGTACAGGTATACTCTTCAAAGAGATGTTACCCAATCTCACATTTGGTGAGTTTCACAGGATGTTTGTATCTATAGGCGGTGCTGGTGTAGGTGTAGGATTGCTTATAGCGCTCATAACAGGATGCAAAGAGAAGCCGCTTAAAGCCATCACGCGCATTTCGATACCTCTTGTTGCATTCAATATTGACACACTACTGATTTATGCCGTAATTGTTCTAAACAGACTCTTCGTAATTCCATTTGTCGTTATGCCACTCGTAAACATGGCTGTAGCTTACTGGGTCCTAAAGGTATCGCACATCGGCTTTGGCAACTACTATGTTGTTTGGAATACACCTCCCCTGATCGATGTCTACCTTAAAACAGGTGGCAATCCGGTGGCTTTCGCATTGCAGCTTGCCCTGATTATAGCGGACACGCTCGTCTACATGCACTATGTCAAACGTTTCTCAAGCTGGGTGAAATCAACTGCCCACGCCAATGTGCTGAAAGAAAATCTCGAAATAACAGAAGAAATACGCTCAGAGGAAGGTATCCAGGCTTTCAAGGCACATAAGGAATTAATCGAGGCACAGGCAAAGCTGCATGAGGTTGTTCAGACAATAACAAAGGAGAATTTAAGCATACACTACCAACCCAAGGTTGATATGAGAAACGGCAGCTGCGACAGATTCGAGGCGCTTATCCGTTACCGTCACAACGGCAGGATAACGGGTCCAACGTTTCTCAGCATTGTAGAGCGCGCTGGGCTTGCACCCATAATAGACATCTGGGTATCAAGAGAGGTAAAAAACGACTTTTCACGGTGGAAAGAACACGGCATAAATCCAGAGATAGGCGTTAATCTACATCCTGACACGCTCAAAAGTAACAGTGCCATTACGAGAATCATCGAGCTCTTGCAGGGTGAAAGGGTTATCTTTGAGATAATTGAAAGAAGCTTTCTCTCTGGTAGCGTCTCAGAAAACAACCTTAAGAGATTAAAAGAGAACGGCTTTGGCATATCGATAGACGACTTTGGTACGGGATACTCTTCATTTCAGACAATAACAAGATACGAAATAGACGAGATTAAGATCGATAAAACATTAATAGATGCACTGGATACGAAAAAAGGCTATCTTGTGTGCAAACACACCTCTTCCCTGTGTCACGAAATAGGTTGTACGGTTGTTGCCGAAGGTGTAGAAAGACGATGGCAGGTAGAGATACTCAAACAGCTTGATGTTGACCTCGTGCAAGGTTTCTACTTTGCAGCTCCTATGACGCTGGATTCCGCAGTGGAATTTTCAAAGAAAACAGACCTTAGCAAAAACCTTTGACAAGCAGGTGGGTTCGACACTACCATAGAAAAAACAAAAAGGGGGTGTGTTATGGAGCTAAGAATAACAATTCTTGCAGAAAATAGTGTTGTGGTTCCTTTCAATGTAATTGGTGAGCACGGATTCAGCGCATTCGTAGAGTACGCCGGCAGAAGCTTTCTATTTGATACTGGCCAGGGAAAGGCGCTTGTGAATAACGCCCTTTCACTCAAGAAAAATCTAAGTGAGATTGATTTTCTCTATCTATCTCATGGTCATTACGATCACACCGGTGGCATGGTTGAGCTTCTCAGTATTAAATCGCCCCTTGATGTTTACTGCCATCCCAACATATTCGCAGAGAGGTACTGGATTAAAGACGGCGTAAAAAAGTACATCGGCATACCCTACTCCAAGGCATACCTTGAAAGTCTCGGTGCAAATTTCATCTTCCATAAAGAATTCAAGGAAATTACAGAGGGTGTGTACTCTTCTGGTGTCGTAGAGAGAAAAACAGATTTCGAACACATTGACAAGGAAATGAAGGTCAAAACGGATAATGGACAGTTCATTCAGGATCAGATCTGGGACGATTACTCCATGGCTATAAAGACACAAAAAGGCCTCGTGGTGATCCTTGGATGTGCTCACGCCGGCATTGTCAACATTTTGAACCACTTCATTGAAAAGACAGGAGAGAAAGAGATTTATGCAGTTTTAGGGGGCACACATCTTGGCTTTGCCGACGATAAACAGATAGAGGAAACAATCAAGGTACTTGATAAGTATAACATCCAAAAGCTTGGGGCTTCCCACTGCACCGGTCTTGCCGTCGGTGCTAAACTATACAATCTGCTCAAGGATAGGTTCTTTTTCGCATCCGCAGGCGCTATCCTGGAGGTGTAAAGAGTGGGACTGTATAAACCTATCAGGGAATTCGTCAAGGTTATAAATGAGCCGCTGGATGTCAATCTCGAAATTGCCCATATAGCATACGCAGAGGCAAAAAAGAAGCAACCACGGATACTTTTATTCACAAATCCCATAGAGAGAGCAACAGGAAAGACATACAAAATGCCAGTCCTGATGAACCTTTTCGCAAACCACACAGTTGTACAACGGATCTTCGGTGCAGAGCCGCAACAAATAGCTGAAAGGATAAAGCAGGCTCACTTAAGCAGTCCACCCGAACGCTTTCAGGATATTCTGGAAGCCATACGCATCCTGCTGGATGTAAAAAATATATTCCCCAAAAAACTCAAAAAACCGGGCACATGTCAACAGACCGAGCTTTCCGGACTCGGTGAGCTTCCCATACTCAAAAGCTGGCCTGGTGATGGCGGCAAGTTTATTACGATGGGTCAGGTGTACACCATCGACCCGGATACCGGGGTTCAAAATGTAGGCATGTACAGGCTGCAGGTGATAGGTGACAGACAGCTTGCCATGCACTGGCAGGCACACAAGGACGGCAACAGGATTTATCAAAAGTACAAAGCCAGAAGAGAACCGATGCCTGTAACCATTGCAATCGGGGGTGATCCTCTCTACTCCTGGTGTTCAACCGCACCTGCACCACCGGGCATATTTGAGCTGTACTTTTACGGCTTTATTAGAAGAAAAAGACCAAGATTGGTAAAAAGCCTTACAAACAACATATGGATTCCCGAAGATACGGATATTGTCATAGAAGGCACAGTTGAACCAGACGAGTATGTTAAAGAGGGTCCCTTTGGTGATCATACCGGCTACTACACCCCTATCGAGGAGTACCCCCTGATGCACGTAGAGTCCATAACAGCGCGCAACGATGCCATATTTTATGCCACTGTGGTGGGAAAACCGCCGCTTGAAGACAAATATATGGGCTATGCAACAGAACGAATATTCCTGCCCCTTATCCAGGCTGTCACTCCACAACTCATCGATTATCGAATGCCAGAAAATGGTGTATTTCACAACCTGATTCTATGTAAGATTCGATGCGAGTATCCCGGCGACTCCCTGAAAGTAATGCACGCACTATGGGGCAATGGTCAGATGAGCTTTGTTAAACACGCGATATTCGTAAACGAAGATGCACCTGATCTTAATGACTTTAAAGCCCTTGCCAAACATGTGCTCAACAGGCTTTCAAAAGAGAGAGTGCTTATCTCCCGCGGTGTGGTGGATGCACTGGATCATTCTTCACCTGTTGCCCTAATTGGTGGAAAACTGGGCGTCGATGCAACCGGGGAAGAAATAAAAAGGGAAATCGAGGTTATCGATGATAATCTGCTGGTTGAAAAGCTAAAAAACATTGACGATTCGGTGGTGGACGCAAAGCAGTACTGCACTGAGAGTTCAAATCCGATATGCGTGATAGCAATCAAGAAACAGCAACCTCTTAAAGAGCTGTTTGAAAAGCTGCAGACGGAATTAAAGAAGCACCTCGCTGTTGTGGTGTTTGTTGATAGTGAAGGCAACGATTTGGACAATCCCTATATGCTGATATGGCGCGTTACGAACAATATAGATGCAGAAAGGGATGTGTGGATCGAAGAGATAATCGGCATAGATGCAACCAAAAAAACAGAAGCGGAAGGCCACTTAAGAGAGTGGCCCGACGAGGTGGTATGCGACCCGAAAACCTTTGAAAAACTGAGAAAAAAGGGGCTGATTGACCTCTCAGATGAAGAGATCAAGTTCTATCAGCTCCTTTAGGAGGTTTTTTACCAACATTTTCCAGAAATCTCTCCATAATCCGATCAAAATCGAATATACGTGCATTATACTCAGCAGCAAATCGAAGTGATTCCTCAGTAGTGGCTGAAATACCATATACAAGGGCTTTCTTTGTACCCTCTATAGCCTCGATTGGATTCGAAGAGATCTCCTTTGCACATGCGATAGACGCCTCCATAAGCGCCTCTTTTGTATCATAGATTCCGTTAACAAGACCTATTCTGTAGGCCTCCTTAGCGTCTATCTTTCTTGCTGTGTAGGCAAGCAACCGTGTATTCGCTTCACCTATAATGCGCGGTAACCTCTGGAGTGCGCCCAAATCAGCCACCACACCAACTCTGGTTTCCATGATAGAGAAAACAGCGTCTCTGCTTGCAAAACGTATGTCACACGTGGATGCTATATCCAGGCCCCCGCCTACGCAGAAACCAGAAATGGCAGCAATGTAGACCTTGCTTGAATGTTCAATGCTGCTTATGCTGTCCTGCATAAAAACAACCCTTTCATATAGAAATCGTTCGAGTTTATCGCTGCTGGCTTTGCGCACATCCTCAAGAAATTCGTAGAAGTCCAATCCTGCAGAAAACGCCCTACCATTACCCGATAGAATTACGACCGTTATATCCTTCTTATCCAACTCCTCCACAGCTGCCTGAAGCTCTTCAAACAGGCGCCTTGAAAGCGCATTTAGTTTCTCAGGACGATTAAGCTCTATAAATCCAATATCATCTTCAACCCTTACCTTTAGCGTTTGGTACTCCATTGCTCAACCTCTCCTTCAGGCGTGATATAAAATCGTCAAGAATACGGGCTGTTGCTCCCCAAACAATTTCACCGTCGTGTTCGATGATAAAAGTTTCCCTCCTCGCACCGTCGTAGTAATAACTTTTCCTCCTAAAAGGATGCAAATCGATCAACTTCTGAACGGGAATATAGATCAAACGCTCAACCTCACTGGGATTGGGTCTTAATTCCACACTGCCTAGCAAGCGACCAACAAAGGGATAGACAACAAAGCCGCTCCTCAACGTTATGGTTGGCCTTAATGCTCCAAGAAGTTCTATATCGGAGGGCCCTACACCCACCTCTTCCTTCGCTTCTCTGTAAGCCGTTTCAAGTATACTTTTATCGAATGGCTCACTGGAGCCGCCTATCAGTGAGATCTGACCTGAGTGTGGTGATCTGTCCTTTATACGCTTTTGTAGAATCAGATGAATAGAGTCGTTGAGGTCAACAAGCAAAAGAAAGACCCCGGCAGGCCTGCCGGGGCTCTTTACGGGCTTGTGATTTTTATCCAGCACGTCCCTGATGAGTTGAAAATCCAACATCCAACAATCCATCAACTATGCATCTTCAAGTTGTTCCGCTACAATTTGCGCTATATCCTTTACCTGAAGATTCTCTAAAGAGAGATCCTTCACTCCATCATCAAGCATTATCATACAGAAAGGACAGGCTGTTGCTATACACTCGGCTCCCGTGGCAGCAAGCTGATTGGTTCTTATCCTATTCATGCGTTCGCCCTCTTCTTCAATCCACATCATGCCACCGCCTGCGCCACAGCAGAAACTCATATTGTAGGAATTTACAGCCTCCTTGAGTCTGGCTCCTGCCTTCTTCAACACATCTCTTGGCTGAGAATAGATGTTGCTGTGTCTGCCAAGATAACAGGAATCGTGATAAACAACGCTCTTTTCAAATTCTCCTTTGAGCTTTATCCTACCTTCTTCTATGAGCTGTTTAATAAACTGAGAGTGGTGCACAACCTCAAAGAAATCACCGCCGAATTTAGGATACTCATTCTTAAGGGTGTAATAGCCGTGGGGGCATGTAACGACGATCTTCTTAACGTTGTAAGACCTGAATGTCTCGATATTCTCAATTGCCAGATTGTAGAAGAGATACTCGTTGCCAAGCCTCCTTGCATTATCACCACAGCACTTCTCCTGTTTACCCAGAATGGCAAACTTCACGCCAGCTTGATTAAGTATCTTCACAAATGAACGAGCTATCTCCTTACCCCTGTCATCAAAAGCGCCTGCGCATCCCACAAAGTAAAGAATTTCTGCATCATCAGCCTCATCAACAGTCTTTACATCCAAACCTTTCGCCCAGTCTGTTCTGTAATCCCTGTTTATACCCCATGGATTGGCGTTTGTCTCCATGTTATTAAAAGCCTCAACAAGCTTTTGCGGGAAGCGTCCTTCAGTCATAACAAGATAGCGCTTCATGTCTATCATGTTGCGAATATGCTCATTACTTACGGGACAAACAGCCTGACAGGCACCGCACGTGGTGCACTGAAACAGTGCCTTTTCAGGAATACTTAAATGGTATTCCACATATGAATCCTTGGGCAACTCCAGATCGTACTCTTTAAACAGCTCTACCCTGCTTTCCTCATCGTGTGAGGTGCCAAGCACGTGCTGCGCATTTGCAAGTATATTATCCTTGATTGTAAGAATCACCTCTTTGGGAACAAGCAGCTTACCAGTATTGGCAGCCGGGCACAGACTTGAACACCTGCCGCACTCGGTACAGGAATAACCATCAAACACTTGCTTCCAGGTGAATTCCTCTACCTTACCTACACCGAAACTCTCAAGAGTCTCATCCTCGAAGTCAATCTGGCGTAGCTTCATCGACTCATCGAGATTGACAAAGAAGTTGTTGGGTATTGCAGTAAGTATGTGCAGATGCTTGGAGTTCGGGATAAAATCAAGGAAGGTCAGTAATGCAATAATGTGTATCCAGTAAGCTATCTCGTATCCTGTAATGGAAAAGCCCATGTAGTAACCAAATATGCGATGGTACAGAAAGCTTGAAAAGACCATGAAGTTGTTGTACGGCTCCGGCTCTCTGGCAACCTCCATCATATTCATGTAAATCAACGTCAGCATCAAAATGGTGATGAGACCCAGTATGAAGTAGGCCGAGAAGTGGTAATTCTCCTTCTTCGGATGCCACACGAAACGCCTTACAAGGCTCATAGCCACAGCCGCAAGCACAACAAAGATAAAGAAATCCTCTACAAACAGATATGCCTTATAGATACCGCTTCCAAGAAATAGGTAGCTAAATCCCGGAACGAAGCCCTTAATGATGAGCTCGATCTCACCAAGCAAGAGAACCACAAAACCAAAGAAGAGCATTGCATGCATTACGCCAGTATAGATGATGTCAGGGTCGGATACCTTGAAATGGCAGCACTGTAAAAGTCCCTTGCAGACGGCTGACTTAATCCTTTCCCAGATCCTGTCAAACCTGTTTTCCGGCTGGGTGTACTTTAGTAGATTCAACAGGTAAACAACCCTGTAGAAGAAGATGGCCAGACTTATTGCAAGAACAACCGCCAGCACAACAATCTGGATATACATCTATCGCTTTTCCCCCTTCAACATTTTATTTTGTAAGCATCTTGCTTATCACTATGCGCTGGACCTCGTTTGTTCCTTCATAGATCTCCGTTATCTTAGCATCACGGTAGAATCGCTCCATCTCGTATTCTGTAATATAGCCGTAACCTCCGTAAACCTGCAGTGCCTCTTTAGTAACGAAGGTTGCACATTCGCTGGCAACCGCCTTTGCCACAGAGGATTCGAGAATAAAATTCCTACCTGCATCCTTCAACCATGCTGCATGGTATGTTACCCATCGAGCCTGTTCTATGCGCATTTTCATATCGGCAAGCTTGAACTGTATGGCCTGAAATGCGCTTATGGGTTTTCCAAACTGCTTGCGCTCTTTGGAGTACTCAAGAGCCCTTTCAAAAGCACCCTCGGCAATGCCCAGTGCTTGAGCCGCTATACCTACTCTGCCACCATCCAGTGTGTCCATGGCTATCTTGAAGCCCTCTCCTTCGGCGCCCAGCAGATTTTCTTTCGGTATCTTCACGTCGTTGAGCGCAAAAGCCGTGGTGTAGGTCCCTCTTATGCCCATCTTTTCCTCATTCCTCAAAACCTCCACGCCTTCAGAATCAAGCTCCAGTATAAACGCAGAGATACCCTTGTGTCTTAGCGACTTATCCTTTGTTGCAAACAGTATTCCAATATGCCTGAACCCACCATTTGTAACAAAAATCTTGTTACCATTCACCACAAAGTGGTCTCCCTCGTCTCGATAGGTTGTCTGAACATTAGCAGCGTCGCTACCAGCATCAGGCTCTGTTAAGAGTATGCAACCTATTTTCTTACCACTACAAAGATCTGGCAGGTACTTTTCCTTTTGCTTTTCGGTGCCAAACTGAAGTATGGGATTCAGAGCAAGGGAGGTGTGTGCAGAGATTAAAACACCGCTTGATGCACAAACCTTTGAAATCTCTTCGATAACAAGTACATACGAAAGGAAGCTCAACCCGGCACCCGAATACTGTTCTGGTGCATACACGCCAAAGAAACCCAGTTCACCCATCTTGGCGATAATCTCATCCGGGATCCTGTGATTTTTATCTATTTCTGCCGCTATGGGTTTGAGCTCCTTCTGGGCAAAATCGCGTGCTGTATCCCGTACAAGCTTTTCCTCATCGGTTAGATCAAAATTCATTTGAAAACCCTCCTATCTATTTTTGAACTCAGGCTTTCTCTTCTCCACAAATGCCTTTAAACCCTCTTTTGCATCCTCGGTTGCAAACACCATGCCGAACAGCGTGCTTTCGTATTTGTATGCCTCATCCTCTGGCAGGTTGAAACCGTTGTTTATCGCCTTCTTCGCCAAAGAAATACCGACAGGACCATTGGATAGGATTTTCTCAGCGGTTTTTCTTGCGTATTCCATGAGTTTTTCCACATCGTCCAGCACGGCATTCACAACACCTATGGATCTGGCATACTCCGCATCAATCATCTTGCCTGTGAAGATAAGCTCCCTTGCGATATTCTTGCCCGTTATACGCGATAGGTTCTGTGTGCCTCCAAAACCTGGCAGAATACCCAATGTCACCTCCGGAAAACCGAACCTGGCATTCGCCGATGCGTAGATAAAATCGCATCCAAGGGCAATTTCAAAACCACCACCCAGGGCATAACCGTTAACTGCAGCGATAAATACCTTGCTGGAATCAGCAAACGCCTGAATAAGCTTCTGTCCTCGACGTGAAAACTCGTAGGCTTCGACCGAATTCAAGGATTGCATGAAGGATATATCTGCTCCGGCAACGAATGCCTTCTGGCCAGCACCTCTGAGGATAACACAGCGCAAATCGTTATCCTCTTCGATCTCCTCAATCTTTTCGCCAAGCTCGTTGATCGTCTCCAGATCAAGCGCATTGAGTTTATCCGGACGGTTTATGGTCAAAACCCCTATACCCCCATCAGCTTCAAACAGCAGATTCTTCATTGCTACCTCCTACTGGTAACTGTAAAACCCTCTTGAGGTTTTTCTTCCCAGATAACCTGCTTCCACCATCTTAACGAGCAGCGGCGCGGGCCTATACTTGGGATCCTTAAAGTTCTCATAGAGCACATTCTGGATTGCAAGCACCGTATCCAGACCAATGAAATCCGCCAGCGTTAACGGTCCCATGGGCTGGTTGGTACCCAGTTTCATTGCCTTATCGATGTCTTCTGCCGATGCAATGCCCTCCTGTAAGACAAAGATTGCTTCGTTAATCATTGGTATCAGAATTCTATTCACGATAAATCCTGCATAGTCCTTTGATAACACAGGTTCCTTACCCAGCTTTTTGGCAAGCTCTATTGCAGTATTATAGGTTTCATCACTCGTTGTCAAACCCCTTATCATCTCCACAAGCTTCATGACCGGCACCGGATTCATGAAATGCATTCCCAGCACCTTATCAGGACGTTTTGTGGATATGGCAAGCTTCGTAATGGAAATGGAAGATGTGTTAGAAGCAAGTATCACATGTTCATCCACAATATCGTCGAGCTTCTTAAATAGTTCTACCTTCAACTGCTCATTCTCCGGGGATGCCTCCACCACATAGTCGACAGATGCTATATGCTCAAGGTTTGTTGTTGCAACAATCCTATCAAGGACACCCTCTATCTCATCCTCTTTCAACACACCCTTTTTTACTTGTCGCTTTAGATTTTTCTCGATTGTCACCTTAGCCTTGTCAAGCTGATCTTGCGATATGTCGTACATTACAACATCAAAACCACTCAGTGCAAACACGTGAGCTATGCCGTTTCCCATCTGGCCAGCACCAACCACACCTACCCTCTCGATCTGCATATTCTCCACCTCCGCTTAAACCTTCTCGAATATCATGGCAACTGCCTCACCGCCACCGATACAGAGCGTGGCAAGGCCATATTTTACATCGCGTCTGTGCATCTCTTTAACAAGCGTAGCAGCAAGTCTACCACCACTTGCACCTATTGGGTGGCCCACAGATATCGCACCGCCATTCACGTTTACCTTATCCAAATCGAGATTGAGTTCCTTTATAGCAACCAGCACCACTACTGCAAAAGCCTCATTTATCTCAAACAGACCTATGTCGTCTATCTTTAAGGAGGCACGCTCAAGGACGCGTTTGATAGCACCTACAGGCGCCTCAGGGAAGCGTTCCGGTTCGATACTGTTCGTAGCGTAGGCAACAATCCTGGCAAGCGGTTTTAAGTTGTAACGTTTCACAGCTTCCTCAGAGGCAATTAGACCTATGGCAGCGCCATCGGAGATTGTGGAAGCATTGGCTGCTGTTATCGTGCCCTCTTTATCGAAAGCTGGCCTGAGTTTGGCAATCTTATCGAACTTAACCTTGTAGGGGTCTTCATCCTTCTCCACAAGAAGGGTATTTTTGCCAGCCTGCACCTCTATGGGTACGATCTCTTCCTTAAAGACACCCTCTTCTGCTTTCTGTGCAAGGCGATAGGATCGTTCAGCATACTCATCCTGCATCTGTCTCGTTATGCCATGCTTCTGGGCTATCCTTTCTGTAATCAACCCCATATGAATGTTGTTGTAAGGGTCCCACAGCCCATCATACACCATTCCGTCTATAATTTCATCGTTCCCCATGCGATAGCCAAAGCGTGCCTTTTTCAAGTAGTAGGGACCCAGGGACATATTCTCCATACCACCCGCTATTACCATACTCGCATCGTTGAGCTTCACAGAGCCTACAGCAAGCATCATTGCTTTCAGACCGGAGCCGCACACCTTGTTGATCGTCATTGCCGGAACGCTTGTCGGTATACCGGCATAAATGGCAGCCTGACGGGCTGGAGCTTGACCCACTCCAGCAGAGAGCACATTTCCGATTATCACCTCGTCTACCGCCTCCGCTGGTAGAGAAAGACGCTCAAGCAGAGCCCTTATTACGTGTGCACCCAGCTTAGGAGCAGGAACAGTCGAAAGTGAACCACCAAACGAACCGAAAGGGGTTCTCAGCGCATCCACAAGATAAACGTCCATCGATAGCCTCCCTCTCTTTGTATAAACCACAACCGGCACCTCCCCGCTTGAGATGCTTACTCCTTCTGGCAAAATAGCCTTTTTACTGCAACCGTAATCGATGCGGTTGTGGTGCTGTTTGTCAGATACCCTTTTGGTAGCAGAATGTATAATGAAATTGCCACCAATATCCTTCGGAATAACCATGTCAAACAAAAAACGGGCGGCAAGAAGCCACCCAATTAGCCCATTTAGCCTTCCTTACCTGTTATGCCGACTTGAGTTTCTGAGTCAAGACAGGCACAAACTCGTTCACGTCGGCCACCACAAACACGTCAGCTATCTCCCTTATCGGTGCATCCTTATCCGTATTGATGGCAACGACAAAACCGGACTTTTTCATACCAGCAATGTGCTGTATAGCTCCCGATATACCACAGGCTATATAAAGCTTGGGTGCAACCGTCTGACCAGTCGTTCCAACCTGATGGGATTGATCAAGCCATCCTGCATCCACAACAGGCCTACTTGCTCCAAGCTCAGCACCCAGCACCTTGGCCAGCTCCTCTTCGAGCTGTATATTCTCTTTTTTACCCACACCTCTGCCAACGCTAACAATGATTTCAGCCTTGGTAAGATCCACACCCTTCTTCTCGGGCACCCTATAACCTACGAACTCCACACCGCTTTCTGGCACCTCGATATCGATCTTTTCGATCTGTGGCGTACCTTCAGCAACAGGCTGGAAAGCCCCACCCTGAAGCGTAATAACAGCCTTCTCTGTTTTTGGCTTGACTTCCCTTCTAAACTTGGAGTTGCAGCATGGAACGATAAAGCTACCATCCTTGTACTCTACAACTTCAGATATAGGTGCAACCTTCAGGTCGGCAGCAACCCTAAAGGCCATGTCCCAACCGTAGGATGAATGGCTGAATACGATATAATCCGGATTTTCCTTCTCCACAACCTGCTCTATCAGCTTCTTGTGTGCATCGGGATTGTATTCACCGTACTTATCCGCATCGGCTAAATACAGCTTTGAATCGTACTTGATATCCACACCTTCCTTTGCAACAATAAACATGACATGATCAAAACCGTACTGCTTTGCAAAACCTACCAGCTCGTAGGTGGACTCCTCCACCTTACCCTGCCTGAACTCACCAACAAGCAACGCCTTCATATCTTAACCCTCCTGTTATTTGCTATTTAATCACCTGCGTTTTCTCTTTCAGAATCTTAATCAGCTCATCAGCCATCTTGTCCGAATCACCTTCAAGCACAATACCGCCAGCCTTTCTTTCTGGTACAAACAGTTTCTGTGTCTCAACAAGTGGTTCGACTTTCAACAGTTTCTCAATTTCTATTGTGTCCAGTTTCTTTCTTTTGGCTTTCATAATATTTGGTAGCGTCGGATATCTTGGTGTGTTCAAGCCAAGCTGGCACGCCACCACAGCTGGCAATTTAACCTTTACTTGTGCTCTCAATCCGCCCTCAAGCTCTCTTTCTACCTCAACGTATCCATCCTTATACTCAAAAGCTACAACCGTACTGACAAATGCATACCCGAGCAAACCGGCAAGGAGCGGTGCTACCTGTGCTGAACCTCTATCCTGCGATTGAAGCCCGGTAAATATAATGTCAAAGTTCTCGTTCTTTGCATATTCCGCAATGACAGAAGCCTTCTGATAGGGATCCCTTAAGTGTTCTTCATTGTCGAGGATATGAACGCCTCTGTCCGCTCCCATTGCGAGCACCTTTCTTATAACATCCTTTACCCTTTCAGGACCGATAGAGAGCACAACCAGCTCAGAACCGGAAACCTTTTCTTTGAGCCTTACTGCCTCCTCAGCTGCATACTCATCGTACTCGTTGATCTTGTAAACCAAATCGCTCTGGTCGTACCATTTAGAGGACGAATCGATTTGAAACTTCGATTCCATATCTGGAACCTGCTTTACGCACACCAGAATCTTCATTTGGGCCTCCTGTTTTTCAATAATCTTTACTTCTAATGGCCATATTATAACTTGCTTACGTAAAAGTCAAGTTAATTGGCATAAGCCTCGGAATCCGAATCAAACGAAATCAAACGTGCAACGCCCTTTCAAGAAAGCATCGACTGATTGCTTACCTTAACCTTAAAGTAAATGTAAAACACGCCGGATTTGCGAACAACAAAAATTATCACTCGAAGAAAATGAGAGACTTTTATATCTGCTTCTGCTTGTCTTCACAGATATAAAAAAATGTTGCATTATCGGGCAAAATAAATATAAAATTAGAAATCGGGGAGAAAAATAAAAACCCCGTCGGAAACTTAACAGTCAGTTAAATTACACTCAATCTTGAGGGTTTTCTGTTGATGAACATTCTTGACATTTACGTAAAATGAGAATATAAACCCTTAATGAAAAGGAGGTGCTTCCGTGGCAGGTGTTAGTGAGTATCCCTACAGCTCTATTCCTGATCTTCTTAGAAAAAACGCAGAAAAGTTCGCCAACGAGGTGGCTATTCTTTATAAAAAGGAAGGCAAATACATCTCTATTACCTACTCGCAACTCTACAAACGGTGCCTTCAGGTTTCAAGAGGCTTAAGAAAGATGGGCATAAAGAAAGGCGATAAGGTCGCCATATTGTCGGAAACAAGACCCATGTGGGTACTTGCGGACTTTGGTATACTTAATCTTGGCGCTATTGAGGTACCCATCTATCACACAGATTCACCAGAACAGATAGCATACATATTGAAGCACTCCGAATCGAAGGCTATCTTTGTCTCTACAAAAGGCCAGTACCAAAAACTTCTAGACATAAAAGATCAAATCAAGGGGCAGATTGAGTTTGTTGTTGCCCATGACAGGTTCCTTGGGGATCCTGATCTACCCGTTTATACCCTTTACCAACTCTCTGAAATTTCTGAAGAACTATCCGAAGAAGACACAAAAGCCATTGAATCATCCATAGATGAGATAGATCCTGATGGGATCTATACAATCCTTTACACATCTGGCACAACCGGCAGACCTAAGGGTGTCCTGCTCACACACAACAACATCATCTCAAACCTTTATTACACGGCAAGGAAGGTTGGTGATCTACTATCGAAAGAGGATATTTTTTTAACATTCCTCCCGTTTAGCCACGTTCTTGGTAAAACCGACAGCTGCTATTTGCCTCTCTACTACGGCGCCAAGATAGCCTTTGCTGAAAGTATAGAAACCATAGCTGACAACATGCGTGAGATCAGGCCCACAATTATGATAACTGTGCCAAGGTTGCTGGAGAAGATTTATGCCAGACTGATGGATGTTGCTCATAACATGCCCGCTTCAAAGAAAACCCTTATATACTGGGCTTTTGATGTGGGTAAGGAGTATATAAGGAAAAAATACGTTGAGCACTCCTCGCCATCCGAATTACGCTACTCTATCGCAGATAAACTTGTCTTCAAAAAACTCAGAAGGAGCATGGGTCTTGACAGATTCAAGGCTTTCGTATCTGGCGGTGCACCGCTTGATAGGGACCTTAACATATTCTACTGGGGCATAGGGTTGAAGGTGCTTGAAGGATACGGGCTTACAGAAACATCACCTGTACTATGCGTCAACACTCCGGAAAAGTTCAAGTTCGGCAGTGTAGGAACACTGCTGGAAAAGACAGAAATCAAGGTGGCAGAGGATGGAGAACTCATCTTCAGGGGTCCCCAGATCGCAAAAGGTTACTATAAGATGCCAGAAGAAACCAAAGAGGCGTTTACAGAGGACGGTTGGTTCAAAACAGGTGATATAGGTCATATAGATGACGAGGGCTTTGTTTTCATAACCGACAGAAAGAAGGAGATTATTATCACAGCTGGAGGGAAGAACATAGCACCACAGATGATAGAAAACGCCCTTAAAAGTTCCAAGTACATCTCCAACGCCTGTCTCTACGGCGACAAGAGGCCCTACATTGTGGCTCTGATAACGCTTAACATGGAGAGGATTATTGAATATGCAAAAGAGCACCATCTGCGCTACTTCGACATATCCGATCTTGCTAAAAATGAGAAGATCCTCAAGCTGATAAAGAGCGAAGTGGAAAGGATAAATAAGAAACTTGCAAGGGTAGAGACAATCAAGAAATTTGCAATTCTGCCCAACGATTTCACTATAGAAGGCGGAGAACTCACATCGACCCTGAAACTCAAAAGAAGGGTCATATACGACAAATACAAGGATATTATCGAGTGTCTCTACTCAGACGAGGGTAGCTGTTACACATGCAGCAGTGTAACGACTTCACAGTCAAAGTGATTAACAAGGAGTGCTTACGATGATCTCAGATGCCCTACTTTGTGAGGCGGACAGAGCTGTCAGGGAAAAGACAATAGAGTTTGTAAAAGCTATACCAACCTCCCTCCTATTGGATATGGATGCCGACAGGATACGCTACCCCAAAGAGTTTTTGAAGCTGGCTGCTAAGTTTGATCTTCTCGGTTTGAGGTTCCCGAAAGAGTACTCCGGCAAGGGATTGGGCTGGAGCGCCGAGGTTGTGGCACTTGAAGAAATCGGTGTTCTGGGTACAGCCCTTGCCTGTCTGTACTCTCTCGTATCCATTGTGGGTGAAGCCATCAACACGTTTGGCACAGAGGAGCAAAAGTTACGTTTTCTTAAGCCGACAATAGAGGCAAAAATCGCAACTGCAGAGGGTTTGACAGAGCCTCGAAGCGGTTCAGATTTTTTCGGAGCAACAACTGTAGCAAAAAGAGAGGGTAATCACTTCATATTGCGTGGCCAGAAACGCTTCATTGTAGGGGGAGAGGGAGCAGACTACTTTCTCGTCTACGCCAAAACCGATCCCGATGCCGAACCCCACAAATCCATGACAGCATTCCTTGTCGAAAGGGATAAAAACGTCAAGGTAAAGCACGTCTATGGACTTATGGGTACTCGGGGTGGGGGCACTGCACGTGTTGCTTTCGATAACGTAAAGGTCCCTCTTGAGAATGTACTTGGTGGTGAAAAAGGCATAAACAGGGGTGCAGATGTTTTTTATCAAATGATGGTACCAGAGCGCATGACATCTGCCGCTGGAGCCCTTGGCATGGCGCGTGCGGCTCTTCAGATAGCCGCCGACTATTCAACCAAACGAAAATCCTTCGGCAAACCCATTAAAAGCTATCAGGCGGTCTCATTCAAGGTTGCCGAGAGTATTACCAAACTTGATGCTACAAGGGCACTTGTATACGAAACAGCAAAGACCATAGACTCAAAAGTAGAAGAACCCTCGCGCATCAGAAGACTCGTATCTGAAAGTAAGGCATTCGCAACCAGAATGGCATGGGAAGTGGTAAATGATGCGATGCAAATTATGGGAGGCATCGGATACACCAATGTTTACCCGATCGAAAGGCTGTTAAGAGACACACGGCTGATCATGATCTGGACGGGCACGAACGAGATCATGAATCTGATAATCCAGCACGAATACTACAAGGAGTTGAAAGAGAGTAAGAATCTACGAAATGTGGAGCAGGATGCTGAAAACGCAAAACTGGAAGAAGAAAAGATTTACGAGTAGGAGGTCGTATGAAGGATATTAGAAAGGTTGCCGTGCTTGGAGCCGGCGTGATGGGTTCAACCATAGCTGCCCATCTGGCTAATGCCGGTATTGATGTTCTGCTTCTGGACATAGTGCCCAAAGAGCTCACCGAGGAAGAGAAAAAGAAGGGATTGACACTCGAAGACAGGGCTGTAAGGAACAGGATTGTCACAAACGCTCTCGAGAATCTAAAAAAGATGAAACCAGCCGCACTTTACGTAAAGGATTACATTAAGTACATTCAGATCGGTAACTTTGAAGACGACATAGAAAAGATTTCCGAGTGCGACTGGGTTATCGAAGTGGTCGTAGAGGACTTCAACATCAAGAAATCGCTACTGGAGAACAAGGTTGTTCCAAACATCTCCCCAAAAGCAATACTCTCATCAAACACAAGCGGCCTCTCGATCAATGCGATGGCTGAGTGCGTACCTGAAGATCTAAGAAAACGCTTCCTCGTAACACACTTTTTCAACCCCCCGAGGTATATGCGACTGATGGAGATTGTGGGATCCAAATACACGGATCCTGAGGTCATAAAGTTCATGGCTGACTTTATCTCCTTCAGGCTGGGTAAGGGTATCGTTTACGCGAAAGATACTCCAAACTTTATCGGCAACAGAATTGGTGTCTATCTGATGTTTGCCGCTATCAAACACATGCAGGAGCTCGATCTCACCGTTGAGGAGGTTGATGCAATAGCCGGACCTGTGCTTGGGTTCCCCAAAACGGCGGTGTTCAGACTCGCAGATCTTGTGGGTATTGATACACTCGTGCATGTTGCTGAAAATACCTACAACCTGCTGGATCCATCGGTGGATGATGAGCGTGAGATATACAAGGTGCCAGACTTCCTGAAACAGATGATAGAGAAAAAGCTTTTGGGCAACAAAACTGGCAAGGGATTCTACTATAAGGAGAAAAAGGACGGCAAGAAAGTAATCTACTACTACGACATAAAAAGCGGCGAGTATAAGGAGGCAACAAAACCGAAATTCGCTTCTGTGCAGGCAGCCTCTCAGGGGAAAACCCTGAAAGAGAAGATAAATATACTGCTCAACGGCAATGATAAGGCAAGCCAGTTTGCGTGGAGACTCCTGAGGGATGCGCTAATCTACTCATTCAAACGAATCCCTGAGATAGCTGACGATGTCGTAAACGTGGATAATGCAATGAAATGGGGCTACAACTGGAGCCTGGGTCCGTTTGAGCTGTTTGATGCAATAGGCGTGTCCCGCTTTGTTGAAAGGGCAAAATCCGACGGTGTTAAGATTCCCGAAGGGCTGGAGGGAATCGAATCGTTCTACAAGTTTGAAGACGGCAAGGAGTACTACTTCGATATCCTTGAGAGAACCTACAAGGAGAAACCGCGCAAGAAGACCCATATCAGCCTTGAGATACTCAAGAAAACCGGTCACCTTGTGGAATCCAACAGCGGAGCTTCCATCATTGATCTGGGCGATGGTGTGTTCAACCTTGAGTTCCACACAAAGATGAACGCCATAGGCGCAGAGATCATCTCCATGGCAAAGAAGGCGATAAAGCGCGCCGAGGAGGAGGGTGTTGCACTGGTCATCTCCAACCAGGGTAAACTGTTCTCGGCCGGTGCCAACCTGGCTCTGATTGCCACATCCATAGCCGAGGGCGCATTTGACGATATTTATATGGCTGTAAAGCAGTTCCAGGATATGACCATGGGCTTCAAGTACGCAAGGGTTCCCGTGGTTGCAGCACCGTTCAACATAACGGTTGGCGGTGGTTGCGAGACGTGCATACATTCTGATGCCATTGTTGCACACGCAGAAACCTACATGGGCCTTGTTGAGATAGGAGTCGGTCTGTTGCCAGCAGGTGGAGGCACCAAGGAGATGGCGATAAGGGCTATAGAGATAGCCAAGAGGTTCAAAGCGCCTGATGTTACACCGTTTATCGCCAAGTACTTCGAGAACATAGCAATGGCGAAGGTCTCAACATCCGCACGTGAGGCATTTGAGCTGGGCTATATGGATGACAGCGACTCGGTAACTATGGACATAGATAACCTGATATACGATGCAAAGCAAGTAGCCCTGGCGCTTGCAAGGAATTACAGACCGAGCAAGCCGTTGACGGATATTCCGGCTCCGGGCAGGGATGTATTTGCTACCATCAAAAACATGCTGTGGACCATGTGGAAGGGCGGATACATCAGCGAGTATGACAAGAAGATAGCCGAAAAAATAGCATACGTTATGACGGGTGGCGATGTGGCACCTGCAACGATGATCACAGAAGAATATCTGCTTGAGCTTGAGCGTGAGGCATTCGTACAGCTCTGCGGAGAGAAGAAAACAATAGAAAGAATCCAGCACATGCTCAAAACAGGAAAACCATTGAGGAATTAAAGGTTAGGAGGAGACGATGAGGAATGTAAGAAGCGCATATATTCTGGCTGCCTACAGGACGCCGGGTTGCAGAACCGGGCGTGCAGGCAGATTCGGCAAGGGTCAGTTTAAGGATTACAGACCCGATGACCTTGCTGCTGTCGCCATTAAGGGCCTGGTGGAAAGAACCGGCATTGATCCCATGACAATAGACGATGTCATCCTGGGATGTGCTTTTCCAGAAGCCGAGCAGGGCATGAATGTGGCAAGAATAGCCTCTCACAAGGCCGGTTTACCCTATCAGGTGCCAGCAATGACCGTAAACAGGTTCTGCTCCAGTGGGCTGCAGACAATAGCTATTGCTGCTGAAAAGATAATGGCTGGCTTTGCAGATTGCGTTATAGCAGGTGGCACCGAATCCATGACAATGGTACCGATGGGAGGCATCAAGTATTCGGCGAATCCGGATCTCATCAACACATGGCCAGAAACCTACACACCGATGGGTCTAACGGCTGAGTTTGTGGCTGAAAAACACAAGATCTCGCGAGAGGATCAGGATGAGTTTGCCTATCATTCGCACATGAAAGCAGCTAAAGCCATCAAGGAAGGCAAATTCAAAGACGAAATAATACCGGTTGAGGTGGAACATACTGTACTTGAGGGAAACAAGGTCAAAAAGATCAAAACCGTTGTAGAGGTAGATGACGGTGTGAGACCCGACACAACAATAGAGGCACTTGCAAAACTAAAGCCTGTATTTAAGGCCAACGGCACAGTTACCGCTGGTAACTCATCACAGATGACGGATGCAGCCGCCGCTGTACTCGTAGTTTCGGAGGATTATCTGAAAAAGATCCAGAAGGATCCGATGGCGCGCTTCCTGGTTTACACAGCCGCCGGTGTGGAGCCGCACCTGATGGGTGAGGGTCCCATTGCTGCTGTGCCCAAAGTTATGGAGCTTGCAAAAAAACTCGAGGGTATCTCCATGGACGATATTGGCTTAATTGAGCTTAACGAAGCGTTCGCAGCACAATCCTTAGCCTGCATCAGGGCGTTAGGCTGGACCGATATTATGGACATAATCAACGTAAACGGTGGAGCTATAGCACTTGGACATCCACTTGGCGCAACGGGTGCAAAACTCACAGCAACACTCCTAAATGAGATGAAGAGACGAAATGTCAAATACGGTCTTGAGACCATGTGCATCGGCGGTGGAATGGGAGCCGCCGGTATATACGAGTTAGTCTAATTAAGGAGGTAACCAATGGGCGAGATATTAAAGGGTGGTGAGTTTTTAATAAAAGAGGTCACAAAGGATGATGTGTTCACACCGGAGGAGCTCTCCTCAGAACAGAGACAGATGATGGAGACAACCGAGCAGTTCATCAAGAACGAGGTTCTCCCGGATGTGGATGCTATGGATAACTCAAACCACAACTTCGACCTGCTCGTCAAGCATTTGAAGAAGGCTGGCGAACTGGGTCTGTTTGCCCTCTATGCACCGGAGGAGTACGGTGGCCTTGAGTTGGGTTTAACCACAGGTGCGTGTGTGGTTGAAAAGATAGCGCCTGCCGGTTCGTTCTCCGTGGCCTATGCGGCGCACACAGGAATCGGCAGCCTGCCGCTGATCTATTACGGCACAAAGGAGCAAAAGGACAAGTACCTTGAGAAGCTTGTCACCGGTGAATGGATAGCTGCATACTGTTTGACAGAACCTGATGCTGGCACCGATGCCCTTGGCATGAGAGCAACAGCGAAGCTTTCGGAGGATGGCAAGTATTACATTCTAAACGGCACAAAGCAGTTTATTACAAACGGCAGCATTGCCGATCTGTACACAGTTTTTGCCAAGACACCCGAAGGCGAATACGTTGCCTTGCTTGTTGAAAGAGGCTTTGAAGGTGTTTCCATCGGTAGAGAAGAAGACAAGATGGGCATCAGGGGATCATCAACAGCCCAGATCATGTTTGACAACGCCAAGATCCCGGTTGAAAATCTGCTCGGCAAGGTTGGAGAGGGTCACAAAATAGCCTTCCAGGTGCTGGACGAGGGCAGATTTATACTGGGAGCTGCTGCGGTGGGTGCAGCCAAGGCAGCTATGGAGGATGCCGTTGCCTACGCCAATGAGAGAAAGCAGTTCGGCGTACCCATAGCAACCTTCGGCGCAATCAAGGAGAAGATAGCCGATATGGTAGCTGGCATATACGGTGCTGAATCACTGGCTTACAGGCTTGCAGGCCTTTATGATGCAAGGGTGGCAACCATAGATTTGCCCAAAGACGACCCGAACTATTACAAGCAGTACCACAAGGCGCTTGAGGATTATGCTGTAGAGTGCTCTATAGCCAAGGTATTCTGCTCCGAACTCCTGGATAAGGTTGTAGATGAGGTGGTGCAGATATACGGCGGCTACGGTTTCATAACGGAATACCCCGCTGAGCGCTACTACAGGGATTCACGTATCAACAGAATCTTTGAAGGTACCAACGAGATAAACCGCTACCTTGTGCCCGGCATGCTACTGAAAAAAGCGATGAAGGGTGAGCTTCCACTGGTTCAGAAGGCCAAAGAAGCACTGGATATAATGATGACGCCGTCTTTCGAAGAGCTGGATGAATCCATAAGGTTCATAAAAGAGAAAACGCTTGTTAAGAACCTGAAAACCATGTTCTTAGTACTTGCCGGTGCGGCAGCTCAGAAGTATATGGACAAGCTGAAGAAAGAACAGGAGATTCTGTTCGCCCTGGCCGATATGGCTATAGCCATATTTGGCATAGAAAGTGCAGTTTTAAGGGCTGATAAGGTTTACGACAATGTTAGCGACAAAAAGAAGAAACTTTACGAAAACGCCGTGAAGGTCTTTACCTTCAATATGAATGAGTACGCACAGACAGCCGCGAGAAAGGCAGCATACTACACTGAAGAGGGCGACAATCTGGTTGCTATACTCAGCGGCATAAGAAGATTCACCAAGTACGATGCCAGTGGCCTTTTGAAAGCAAAAAGGGAGCTTGCAGAATACATGAGCGAAAATGTGCGCTACCCCTTCTGAGGTTAAGATCCATAAACACACCCTGGATACCCCTTACCCCGTTGGGCCCGTTCACATCTACCTCCTTGAGTGCAATGGGTGTTACGCCCTTGTGGACACGGGCCCTCCCACCCCCTCCTGCTACACTTATCTACGAGAGAAAATACCCCTAAGCAGGCTTGACTATGTGCTTGTAACGCATTCACACGCCGATCATTGCGGCGCAAGCCATTTTATAGCAAAGAACTCAAACGCACGGATTCTCATGCCACGCGTTGATATAGAAAAACACCGCAATTTCAACAACCTGCTACCAAAGCTCAAACGTTTCTTCTTAGAATCCGGCTTTCCTGCTCCACTCGTTGAACGGATGGCTGGCACCCTACTGTCCTTCAAATATCAGGAGAGTGTGCCTGAAAATGTGCTGGCGGTGGAGGATGTAAAACTACCCGATATTATTCATTACGAGGGTTTTCCAGGGCATTCGATCAGTGATTTTGTTTACATCGTTGCTGAGAAATACGCTATTACCGGAGATTTTCTGCTGAATGGTATTTTTCAGACACCGCTGATCGAGATACACCCAAACAGCCTTAAGCTGTTCAATAACTACGAGGCTTACTGCGAAAGCATAGAGAAAAGCAGCCGTCTGAAAAGCTTGAAAATCCTACCAGCACACGGGCAGCTTGATTGTGCAGAGGAAGCTATTGGCTTTTATGTTGAGAAAATCCTGAAAAGAGCATCCTTCATGCGTGACTGTTTAGAGAAACACTGCAATCTGTTCCAGGCAACAGCGCAACTTACAGACCCCTATTCAAACCCATTCAAAGCTTACCTGAAAGCTTCAGAGTTGCTTTTCTTTAAATCGTTTCTCCAGAACCCCTACAAACTTAAAAACGTTCTGGAGAGAATTGGTCTGTATGAACGCTTCAGAACAAGCTTTGAAAGCTACCTAAAATAGACGTTTCACCAACGGCAGTTTGCCAGAGTACGGCGGATACCTGAGTGGCACATCCACAATTGTGGATCTCTCCATAACCGCCCTTTTATGAGAAAATTCCAAAAAGGAGTAATAACCGTGATAGGTTCCCATACCGCTTGTCCCTACACCACCAAAGGGTAAATGGGAACTTGAAAGATGAACCAGCGTGTCATTTACCGTTACCCCACCCGATGGTATATCGCAGAGAATGCGCTCTTTTGCCTTTGTGCTTTCCGTAAACACGTAGAGAGCAAGAGGATCTGGCATTGTCAATAGAAACTCCCTGATAGAATCATAACCATCCAATCTCACAACAGGCAGTATAGGACCAAATATCTCATCATCCAGCACAGGATCACCGGCTGACGCTTCCACTATAGTCGGATATATGAACAGATCTTTGTCATCGTAACCACCGCTATATATGATCCTGCTTTTCTCTATCAACCCCAGCAACCTATAGAAATGTCTTTTGTTTACAATTCTTGCGTAGTTATTCCTGATCCTCTTCATTCTCATGAAACGTTTTGCATAGGCAACAAGTCTTGAAACAAAATCTTCGTAAATGGCACTTTCAACCACAGCATAATCAACAGCGACACAGGTCTGGCCGGCATTGAAGAGTTTGCCCCATAGAATCCTCCTCGCACTCAAGTCTACCTTTGCATCCTGTAACACCACAGCCGGCGATTTCCCACCAAGCTCAAGTGTGACAGGCGTTAGATGGCGTGCAGCCTTTTGCATTACGATCCTTCCCACCGATGTAGATCCTGTGTAGAAAATTTTATCGAACTGCTCATCGAGCAGCGATTCGGCTACATCTTTACCACCGCATATTACGGCAATATAGTGCTCATCAAAGCAATCATCAAACATATTTTTTAGTAGTGCCGCAGAAGCCTCTGCATATTCAGAAGGTTTGATAATCGCCGTGTTGCCAGCGGCTATGGCACCAACAAGCGGCATCAATGTTAAATGAAACGGATAATTCCATGGGGCAAGAATCAGTGTAACCCCATACGGTTCATAGCGCACGTAGCTCTTCGCTGGCTGATTCACAATGCCCACAGGCTTTCTCTCGGGCTTCATCCACTCCCTAAGATGAGCAATGGCAAACTCGATCTCGTTGAGCACAATTCCAACTTCCGATACAAACGACTCAAATACAGGTTTGTTTAGATCGGATTTCAACGCTTCATAAATGCGTTTTTCGTACTTCTTCACACACCTCTTCAGCCGTCTGAGCATCTTAATCCTGAAGCTGTAATCTTGCGTTGCACAACTTTTGAAAAAAGACCTCTGGGCACTAACAATAGAGCTGATCTCCATAGCTCACCTCGCTTTTTTATTGAAGATTAAAGCTGCTTTCTGCTAAACTGTCAAGGAAAAGAGGTGAGAAATGTACGCTATAAAACGGAAGTTGTTATCGGTACTGTTTGTATTTTTCGAAACCTCTCTCAAACTACTCTACAAAAGGGATAAGACAACAAAGGATATCCTCTCCCGCCTACCAGACGGATTTGTCTTTTCAATCAGCGTTGATTTCTCCAATCTATCCATAACCATTCAAAAAGGAGAAAACGGTCTGAGACGGCTAAGAACAGACCATCCAGACCTATCAATCAATTTCAAGAACATACATTGGGCGCTCCTCTGCTTTGCTGGAGTCATACCTCAACATACTGCCTTTGCAGGAAAAATGGTGCGTATAAAGGGAAATATCGATAGTGCACTAATAGTAACTGAAGCTATATATCGCCTTCAGGAGATAATCTTTCCGCCACCGGTGGCACGAAAACTCACAAGAAAATCATACAAGAAACCGATTGAATCCATGGAGCAGATTAAAGGATGGTGATCGCACATGTACTACGAGTTTTACAATCCGCTGAAAATCATTAGCGGCAAAGGTTCGCTGTACAATCTTCCCGTAGAATTAAAGAGACTCAATTCAAGTTCTTTTGTTGTTCTAACAGACAAAGGGATAGTTAAGGCAGGATTGATTAAGAAAGCAGAAAATGCCCTTGATGAAGCCGGCATGAGAATACCGTTAATTATCGACGATGTGGAGGTAGAAGCACCACTTGGGTGTCTGGTTGATATAAGCAGGCGGATACTTGAGATACGTTGTGATTGTATAGTGGCTATTGGGGGTGGTTCCGTTCTCGATGCAGCTAAACTTGTCTGCGTCATGGCTAAAAATAATATAGTTGACCCATCACAAATTGCGGGTGTGGATACGCTTCCCAAAGAGAGGCTGAACCTCATAGCAATTCCTACCACTTGTGGCACCGGCGCTGAAGCAACGGGTGTCTGCGTTGCCATGGATGAAAAAAACAATACCAAGATTGCTTTTGCAGATGATGTACTGATCCCGGATGTGGCTATTTTAGACCCTGCTTTAGTGGAGGCACTGCCTGTAAGACTGGTTGCATCAAGCGCGATAGATGCACTTGCACACGCCATAGAGGCCCACATAAGCATACAGTCCAATCCTTTAAGTGATGCACTCTCCGCAAAAGCCCTATCAATGATCTGGAAAAACCTGCCTGAAGCCATCAACGGTGACAAGAATGCACGTTTTTGCCTGCTTGAGGCTGCAAACATTGCAGGTGTAGCATTCTCAAATGCAATGGTAGGCATCATTCACTCCCTTGCCCATGCTGCCGGGAGCATACTGCACATTCCACACTCAGAGGCTGTTTCACTTTTCATCCTGCCAGGTTTAAGCGTGCAACTGGAAGCTGCTTCGGACAAGCTTGCAGATCTACTTGAGGCAATTCCTGGCATTCACGAATACTCCGGCGACAACCTCACCAAGGCAAACAGATTCCTCTACCTGATAGAACGCTTCTTAGAGGATATCAAGTGTGCAGCTGGCTTACCCAAAAGCCTTACAGATTACGGATATAACGACGCCTACTACGATGCAATAATCACCAAAGCACTCCAGGACGGTTCAAGCATATTTGGTAGAATAAAACTGACTCCGGAGATTGCAGGGGCAATGATTAAACAATCATTACGTTGAAATCTCGAACAGAATAACGCCATCTTCTCTTTGCCTTGTTATAAGCCTTCCTACATCTCTAAGGTAAAGCAAATGCGCTATTGCTTCACAGTGAGCGAACCACTGCTGTGTAATCGGAAATTGATCGAAGCTTTCACTCTCTATATCCCAGCTCATGTGCGAGGCCACGGTGTAAGCATCAACCGGTCCGAATCGCTTTACGATCCCCAACGCCTCGTTCAGCCTCTCTTCATGATGCCTTTTCAGCTGCCCCACCCTTTCTTTAAGATTATCAAACAGCCTCCTATGCCCGGGCAACACGAGTGTTGTATGGAGGTTTTCAACCCTCGATAAACTCTTCAGATAATCACCCAATGGATTCATATTTTCATACCCAGCTGCAATGTTAGGAGTTATATCAAAAAGTACATGATCTCCGCTGATCAGGATTCCATTTACCTTATCGTAAAGGCAAATGTGTCCGGGTGTATGGCCAGGCGTTTTCATTACTTGAAAACACATTGCACCACACTCAATGCAATACCCATCCTCCACCATCTCAAACCTACCCTTCGGTTTTTGTTTCAAACCAAATAAATATCCAGGGTGATGCTCTATGGCTTTTTTCAATCTGTCGGGTGGGAAGCCGTAAGAGCGTGCAAACTCTTTGCTTTTTTCCCAAAAGCCGCTCCAGTCGAGTGTTGCAGCAACAAATGGAGAATCCTCTCTACTGACCAGAATTCTATCGTTTGCTGTAGAAATCCTCTCAAGCAAACCACAGTGATCCGCATGAAGGTGAGTTATAAGAAAAGTAACACCAAAAGCTTTACCGAAAAGCTCATAAAGAGCGTTTCTTAGGAGTCTCTCACTCTGGGATGTATTTAAACCAACATCCACTACAAGGATAGTGTCGTTGCACGGTATCATGTAAGAATTCAAGTATTTCAGCGGAGAACCCGGTAAGGGTACTTTTACCCTGTAAATATCAAGCCTCTCATGCACCCTTTCAGCATATTTAAGCATGTCACTTTAACCTCCCGTAGAGTTAAGCTATAATACAAACCCGCAGCCAAAAAATCAAACATGACCTGTACCTGCACGTAAAAGCTTGACAAAACCCTGTGGCGCTTTATAATGTTGTAAGCTTATAATTTGCGTAAAGGTGAAGTGTTATGAAGATAAATAACGATGAGATGTACCAGATTGGAGAAGTGGCAAAAAAATTAGGGATAACCACAAGAACCATTAGATATTACGAAGAAATTGGCTTGATGAACGCTCCCAAAAGGCTTGAGGCAGGCATTCGCGTCTACACTAAAGAAGACATCAAACGGTTAAAGTTTATTCTGAAGCTAAAAGAACTGGGTATATCGCTCAAGGAAATGCAGGAATTGGCAAAGGTTTATGAAATCCACAAAAATCCAGAGAAGATAATGCCAAAACTAATAGAGATCCTCGATGCGCATATATCTAAAATCGACGAGAAGATAACGAAGCTCGCCTCTTTAAGGAACGATATTATCAATTACAAGGCAAAGGTTCTGGATATAATGAAACAAAACAACCAGAAGAAGGAGTAGAGCTATGAGGCGATTGTCAAGTTTTCTTTTGGTCATCTGTCTTGGTTTCCTGCTTTCAGCGCCGGTCTATTCATTAACGGTGGGTGGTGTTTCAATACCGGATCAGTACCAGATTGGAAAAACGACACTGGTCTTAAATGGGGCGGGCTCTCGAAGGAAGTTTATCTTTGTGAGGATCTACGTGGGGGCTCTCTACGTTGAAAAAAAGACGCACAACCCACAGGAAGTGCTAAAACAGCCAATTAAGGTTGTTCGGATGCACTTTACCTACTCCCATATACCTGCAAACAAGATACGTAACGCTTTCAAAGAAGACTTAGAAAGGATCTCAGCAAATCTCCTAAAAACTGAAGCCGCAAAAGAATTCCTGAACATTTTTACCTTTCCCGTAAAAGAAGGCGATAACGTGGATTTGATTTTCTACCACGATACCCTTATAGTTATGCTCAACCAAAAAAAGGTTGGCCAGGTAAAATCCGGAAAGCTGGTCAATGCTGTACTATCCATATACATCGGTAAGCATCCAGCTTCGGAATCTCTAAAAAAGGCACTGTTGGGTGAGTAGATATGGCATACACAATAGAGATTCAGGTAAGATTTAGAGATGCTGACGCTTACGGTCACGTGAATAATGCCGTCTTCTTCACATACATGGAGACGGCGCGCTTCTCCTTCTTGAAGGAGCAGTTTGTTAACCTAATGAAATCCGGCATTACATTTCTGGTCGCTAAGTCCGAGTGTGAATACAAACAGCCAATCTCACTTTCCGATAAGGTCCTGATAGACGTGGTCACAGAAAAAATAGGCAAAAGCAGCTTCACACTCGGATACAGGATACACGATGGCAACGGCAAAGCTTATGCCTATGGAAAAAGTGTTCTTGTAGCATACGACACCAACAAGAAGAGCACTATACCCATTCCAGATGAGTTTCTCAGGGTACTTAAAACCTCTGTGGGCTCTTTCACATAGCTGCAGAATAGACGGCAATGGATATTAGAAGTTAAAGAGTATTGTAGGGATGGCTACGGAAAATTTATTAAGTCTCTATTGTTATCCTTTTAAAAATTATTCTATTTAAAAATTAACTTTTTTAGTCCTTTTTCGGCAAAAAAATGAACCAGGGGTTCGTTTTTTTAACAGTAAATTAAATTCCGATGGAGTTTTTAATTGCTAACGTCTCTCATTTCTGTTATTCTTAACTTAAAGTAAATTTAGGAGGTTTCCTATGAGAAGGCTTTATTTGTCGTCCCTGTTTGCGCTCCTGTTTCTGGTATCAACAACGGCAAGCTCGATAGCCGGAAACGTTGACACCTACGGAATTGGAGCCAAAGCAACGGCACTGGGCGGAGCGTTTAGTGCCTATGCTGACAACCCATTTGCCATCTACTACAACCCAGCAGGATTAACACAGATCAAAAGCCTGATGGTCAGCGTGGGTACTGAGCTTCTGGATCCACATCTGAAACTCTCCAATTTTAAAGCGAAGGATTGGGCTGGCAACCATGTACAACCCTACGGTAAGGACATTACCGATGAGTCACCAACGCTCAACGTTCCCCATTTCGGCATGGCAATGCCTTACCCCAAAAACAAAAGATTGGTATTCGGAGTGGCTGTTTATGTACCCTACGGATTGCACATCAAATGGGACAACAATCCTGTTAACAATCCGGGTGCGTACAACTCCTTTGAGTCCTACTATTTAAGAATGGTGGCAACACCTACTGTAGCCTACCGCATAAGTAATAAGCTCTCCATTGGTTTTGGTATTTCCATTGGTAAGTCAAAAAGTGGTTCTGAAAGAAGACTCTATGCACCAAGCATACCAACGCTGAACAATCGAATAATAAAGGGTAGCTTCACTGATGACGCTAACTACTCTTTCAATGTGGGTATACTCTATAAACCCATAAAACAGCTTGCAATCGGTATCGCATACAGATCAAGAACACACACGGATTTCAAGGGTTCTGTAGAGGTAGTTGGCCTGCAAAAGGTAGATGCAACTACTTCCATAGACCATCCCGATCAGCTCCAGATAGGTGTAAGGTACATGCCGTCAGACAAGGTTTCTCTCGAGGCTGATGTGGTATGGACGCACTGGAGTCTGATTAAAAGTTACACCGTGCACTTTGATCAACCCCTTCTTGGCAAAACCAAAGAAGTGTTTGATAGAGACTGGAAAAACACAAAGAGACTCAAGTTTGGCGTTGAGTGGAAAGCAACAAAACTACTTACGCTAAGGGCGGGCTACTACTACGATCCCTCGCCCATCCCAGATAAGACATTCGATCTGTTATGGCCCGACGGTGATAAGAAAACGTATTCGGTTGGTGCTGGATTGAACTTTGGCAGGCTCTCTGTAGATCTTGCGCTTCAGTATACAGTCTCCGAGTACAAAAGAGAAATCGGTTCAGAGAGCGACGAGCTGAATAACTCCTATTCCAATCCAATAACTGGTCAAAAAGGAAGCGTTTCAACACAGGCAAGCGGTCACCTGTGGGGCTACGCAGTGACCGTCAATTACAAATTCTAAAAGGAGGCGTCTATGAAACTCAAGAGGTTTGCGATATATCTTATTTTCCTTTTTGTTTCAGCGACACTGACATCCTGTGGCAGTGGATCGTCTTCTTCTTTAGGAAGCGCACCAACCCAGACGCCAGAGTATCAGCTTAAGGTTGATAAGCTTGCATTCGATTTAACAAACCAATCAAACCCCATTATCCCGTTACCCAACGATCTTCTTTGGGCACAAACAGGTGGTTACCTCTACCTGTCTGATCCTGATGCAAGCCCGCAGATGCAGGCTGTCTATAAAGCCATCAACTTACTACACGACAAGGGCGTTAGTCCTCTTGCTCCTATAGCGATACCACTTGCTACAAATGAGATCCAGCTGGATCCTTCCGAGTTAAAAAACAATGTCAAGGTCATAGACCTAACGGAATTTGTAAGCATCATCCTAAAGCAGTACCTAACAAGCTACATCCAGGCTGTCCCAAACGATCAAACGTGTTATGCGCTTGCAATGCACCCGGACAACCAGACCCTTGCCGTGGCATGCTTTGCAAATGTGGTTAAGTATTACTACTCAACAGCGCCTGCAAAGTTAATCCAGACGATCCAGCAGGCTGCACCTCTGATCTATGCACCCCTGATTGTTAAACAGAATGGAAACGTAATAAACGCATATCCCACCAAACCGCTCAACCCGGGCCATCAATACGTTGGCGTTGTGCTCAACGGTATCAAGAACCTTCAGGAAGCCTCTATGTTCAAGATGCTTCTTGGCGATCAGCAACTTACGGGTCAGTATGCTCAGCTTGAACCACTAAGAGAGAAATACCTGCAGGTAGCCCAGCTATTGCAGACACTCGGTATTAGCAAAGACAACATCCTTGAACTATTCACGTTCACAACCGCGGACAAAACCCTTGGTTTGAAAGACTATGCGGCAATCAATGCATACCTGCAGGGTAAAGAAGAACTTTCACCGAACACAATAAAGGGTTACAGCTACACAAACCTTGCATCGGATAACCAAAGCAACGAGTATTATCAGATTGATCAGTTAAGTGACCTCCCTCTTGTATGCCAGGCAGCATACGACAATGAGACCCTAAGAGCGCTCTTCAACTTGCCGGAAATTACCGACATGCAGAGCTACTTCCTGTCTGTCAACGTTTACAACCTGGCTGCTGTTGAGCACATACTGGCACTCCACCCGATAACAGTTACAAGCAATGTACCGGTTGTGTGCAAAGCCATCTTCGACAATGTCTCGTTGTATGATAAAGTTCCACTCGCACTGGCAAATCCACAGGCTACAGGGGGTATACTTATCTTCCAGCATGGACTCGGCAAAAGCAAGGCCGACATATATCAGCTTAAGGACGACTTTTCCAATTACTACATAATAGGAATGGACCTACCCTGGCATGGCGATAGAATTCCACCCAACCCCACACTTGCAGGTTTGTGTGATTCCACAGCAAGTGGCGCCTGCTATCTTACAACAAATGCCATTATGGACGTGCTAAATATCTACCAGTCGATACTGGATATGCATACACTCCTCAAGCTGACAGCGCTCATGGATTACACGGTTATGCCTCAACTCATCGGCAACCGTCTGCCTATCTACTTCGCAAGCCAATCCATGGGTTCAATCACTGGAAGCATCCTTCTAAGTGTGGATCAGAACACAAGGTCTCAGTTTTTCGACGCACTGGCGGCAAAGCTATCTATGCCTATACCTGACCATGGCTTCATAGCAAGAGCTGATTTGAATGTGGGAGGCGCTGTATACTCCTCGATCCTCAATGAAGCTACAAACAGGCTGATACTCAATATGCTCACCGCTGCAGGAGTGGAGCGCGGCAACATGCAGGACTTTTTGAAGTACTATATGACACTGTACATCTTCCAGACCCTGCTTGATCCGGCAGATCCGGCGTATCTTGCAAGAAACAGTGCAGTTAAGGATAAAATTATACTGCAAAGCGCAAACCACGATACAGTGGTGCCAAATATCTCCAATGAGCTTCTCTCTATCGCCATGGGTTATAACACCTATACGCCTATCGACTGCTCCTCTACTACAACAGAGGTACCGGCCGTGGCAGGATGGTATATGTTCGGTACAGGCGATAACTGGGTTAATCATGGCTTCTTTGTGACTACGGAAAATCTCTCCTATAAGTACCCCGAAGCTATCGCCCATCTCAACCAAACCTATGTTGATAACGCACAATATCTGGCAAGGAAACAGGCTCGCGAATTTTTCACACTATTCCTTGGTAACGAATAAAACATAAAAAAAGCCCGGTACGTGAAACAGTACCGGGCTTTTTTGTTTTTCAAGCTTTTTGTTTATCTACCAAGATAGGCCTTTCTAATGTACGGATCGTTTTGCAGGCTTTCAGGATCGCTTCGACGCAGCACCCTGCCTAACTGAAATATGTAAATTTCATCAGCCACCTGTAAGGCTTTAACAGCGTTTTGCTCAGCAAGCAGTATTGTTAAACCTTCGCTGGAAAGGCGATCCACAATGTCGAAAACAAGATCTACCAGTTTCGGCATAAGGCCAAGAGAGATCTCGTCCACCATAAGGAGACGTGGTGATCCCATCAGTGCCCTCGCAAGAGCCAGCATCTGTCTCTCTCCACCAGATAGGGTTCCGGCGCGCTGCTTGAGCCTTTCCTTCAATCTTGGGAAAAGTTCAAAAACATATTCGAGTCTCTCCTCTATCCTGTTCCTCTGTCGGACCGCGTAGGCACCCACAAGTAGATTCTCCTCAACACTCATGCGAGAAAAGACACGGGCACCCTCTGGTACGAATGAGATGCCCAAAGCGGCTCTCTTATGGGGCGCCATATCGTTTATCGGTTTACCATTAAAGGCAATTGTTCCTTTGGAAGGCTTAACAAAACCCATTATCGCCTTGAGCAAGGAGCTTTTACCTGCACCGTTAGCACCGACGACGGCAACGCAGCTTCCGTTTCCAACACTCAGATCCACATCCTCAAGAGCTACTATGCTGTTGTAGGTAACGGACAATCCCTTGATATCAAGCAGGTTTTTTGCCAAGGTATGCCTCCACCACATCCGGATTATTAACAATGCTATCCGGGCTACCTTCCGCTATCTTATCTCCATAGCTTATAACCGCAACACGCTTGCACAGATCCATCACAACAGGCATGTTGTGCTCAATAATAACAACGGTAACACCTGATGCATTCAGATTGCGTACGAGCTCTTCAAGCTGCTCTATCTCTTCCAGACTCAATCCAGAAAAGGACTCATCGAGTAGAAGCAGCTGAGGTTCAAGCGCCAGTGCCCGTGCTATCTCAAGCCTTCTCTGTAACCCCAGCGGTAGCTCATGCGGCGATTGTTCAGCATAACTTGCCAAACCCACCCTTTCCAGTATTCCCATAAGTTTCTGGCGAATCCTGCGTGAGTCATAGAAGGTCAACACCCCGGTCAAACTGAAATAGTAGAAAGATCCATAGGCAACTGCAACATTCTCGATAACACTCAAACTGCCAAATGGGCGAACCACCTGAAACGTCCTGCCAATACCCAGTTTAGCCCTTTTATACGCTCCAAGGTGCGTAATATCGTTGCCATTGAAATAAATTTTACCAGTGGTAGGTTTTAAAACGCCGCTTATGATGTTGAAAAGTGTGGTCTTGCCGGCTCCGTTTGGACCAACAATACCGAAAATCTCACCCTTCCGAACACTTATGTCAATGCCATTTAACGCCCTTAAACCACCAAACCTCTTGCTTATTGACTCACACCGAAGGATCTCTTCATGATGCTCCACACGATCCCCCTTCTACCAAAAAAGCCATGAGGCTGAAACCTCATGATTAACACTATTAACAAACCGTATATCAGCATACGGTAAGCATGGATGGGTCTAAAAATCTCGGGGAGGAGTATGAGCAACACCGCACCGAATATCGGACCTACGATTGTGCCCTCTCCCCCCACCATGACCATGGCAAGAATTGTGACGGAGACCGGAAACGAAAAATCGGACGCGCTGATGAAACCCATGAAGCTGGCATAAAACACACCACTGATCCCGGCAAATGCCGAGCCAATGGCAAACGCCAATAGTTTAAACCTGACAGGCGAAACGCTGCAGGCATTGGCGGCTGTTTCATCATCCTTTATTGCCACACTGGCAAGCCCCACAAACGAACGCCTGTAAACAAAGCTTACCAGGATGCACAGGGCAACAAAGGCATAGACAATAACCGCAAAAGCAACATTGGAGATGGGCTGTCTACCCACCTGCGGAAACGGTATATTGCCTATACCCATGGCACCGCCAAAGAAGCTAAACGTGTTGAAAATGCCCTGGACAATAAAATTGATGCCGATGGTTGTGATGGCAAGAAAATCCTCAGATAGGCGAAGGCTTGGTAAACCAAGAAAAACGCCCACAACCACCGTAACAACCACAGCCAGAACAGCTGCCGGCACATACGCTATCTGGTACTTTGTGGTTGCAATAGCAAAAGCATAGGCACCTATTGCCCAGAATGCTGCATGGCCAAGCGATACCTGTCCAGCATATCCTACAATAATATTGAGGCTCAACGCAAGTATCATGTAAATGCCTATCGTTAGAAGTAGCGTCACAATGTAGCCACTCATCCTACCTTGACCCCTTCACAAAACCTATTAAGCCTGAGGGTTTAATCATAAGCATCAAAACCATAAAAATAAAAGCAATGGAGTCCCTTGGCAGTGGTATATTGAAGACACCGATGCTTAGTGTCTCCAGCACACCAATAAGAAGGGCAGCCCAGAAGGCTCCCCAGATACTGCTCATACCGCCCACAACAATGATGGCAAGTGACTTATAAGCCGGCACATCGCCCATAAATGGATAAACCGAGTTGAAATAAGCGCCTACAAGCAATCCTGCCAGACCGGCAAAAGCCGAGGAGAATGCAAAGGCAAATGCAATGGTACGTTTTGAATCTATTGAAACGCCCTCAGCCATTTCCATGTCTTCCGAAACGGCTTTGAGTGCAATACCAAAGCGGCTCTTCTGTGTTACGAGCCAGATGAGAAAAATACAAGCCAATGTGACGCCTATCACAACAAGCTGGGATAGGCCAATAACCACGCCGCCTAAATGCAGCTCTCCACTAAACAGATTGGAACCAAAGGACCTTATGTATGGAGAAAAAATCAATCTCATCGCTTCTTCTATGCTGATAAAAATACCGATGCTGGCAATCAACGAAATCAAGGGGGAGTTACCCATAAGAGGTAGGTAAACATAGCGTTCAATAATAACGCCCACAACAGCAGCAGATACCATCGATGCAAACACTGCAACAAGAAAACTGCCGGTAAATGTGTATGCGTAGAGTCCAGCATAGGCACCAACAACATATACACCTGCATGAGCCACGTGGATAATGCGCAGAATGCCGTAGACCAGCGCAAGACCAATGGCAATTAAAGCGTATATTCCGCCAATGGTCAGACCGTTAATCAGCTGCTGTAAAAGCACACCAACCCCCTACGTATGTCTCATAAACAGGATTGATGCCAACGTGATAGGGTATAAACAGGTGAGAATCCTCCTTCAAGATAACAAAGTTGGCTCTTTTGCCAGGTTCTATTGATCCTATCCGGGCAGCTTTATCCAGCGCATAAGCGGCATTGAGTGTTGATGATACAAGAGCCTCGTCTGGAGTCATACCCATCTCAACAACGGCAAGCGTAATAGCCATTGGCATGGATTCCGAATAGGAACTTCCCGGATTGCAATCTGTCGCCAGCGCAACAGGCACACAACCATCGATTAGTTCCCGTGCCGGTGCGTAAGGCTCTCTCAGACTGAAAGCTGTAATTGGAAGCAGTGTGGCTATGGTACCACTACTCCTCATGGCAGCTATACCACTTGGTTGTATCTTTAGCAGGTGATCGCATGAGACTATTTTTATCTCCCCGGAGAGTTCACTGCACCCGATAGCCTTTATCTCATCAGCGTGAATCTTAGCCTTAAGACCGACTTCACAAGCGGCTTTCAATATTCTTCTGGTTTCCCTCACATCAAAGACACCCTGCTCACAAAAAACATCCACAAACTCAGCCAGTCCCAGCTCCGCCACGGCAGGTATCATCTCGTTAACCACAAGATCCACATAATCGCCCTTTCTGTTGGCATATTCAGGTGGAACGGCATGAGCGCCGATAAATGTAGCCACAAGTTCCATGTCAGTGCTCTGAGAAACACTTTTTATAGCCTTTAACATTTTCAACTCATTCACCGTATCGAGTCCATAACCGCTCTTTATCTCAACGGCGGTGGTACCGTACTCAAGAAACACAGAGAGCCTTCTTTTCAGCGCTTCTGCAAGCTCCTCAAGTGTGGCTTTCCTTATCCGTTTGAGTGTATTCAGGATCCCTCCGCCCTCCCTTAGGATCTCCATGTAGCTTTTGCCTTTCATGCGCATAACGAACTCATCTTCGCGGCTACCGATAAACAGCGCATGGGTATGCGGATCCACAAATCCAGGTATTAATGCCCTGCCCGCAGCATCAACCACCCTGACTGCCTCTGCGTATTGCCCCTTTAGTCTGCCCGTCTCTCCCACATCAACGATGGTGCCATCCTTCACAGCTACGGCTCCATTTGCAATGTGAAGCAGGGCGCCGGCATCTTCACCTGCCAGCGGCCTGCCCTTATCGATCGGTGTGTATATCTCAGCATTTACGACAAGAAGATCAATCTTCACTTCTTCAGCCTCTCCTCTACCAGCTCATCGATCATGCTATCGTCGGCAAGATTTGGCATTGTTATAATCCCCCTTGCTGTGGCGTTCCAGTCCTCTGCCGCCTGAATGGCGTTTGTATTCCTCGCCCAAGCCCTACGCGAAACACCAACCATAACGTCCCAGTCGAGAGCACGCCTGATCACCTCATCCTTTTTCGGCGACCCATCAAGCACAAGACCGAATCCCCCGTTTATCGCCTTGCCTATACCGACACCACCGCCGTTGGACAAAACAACCATACTCATACCCCTGGCTGCATTGCCTGCAAAGCAGTGCACAGCCATATCTGCCATAATATTGCTGCCATCCTTGATGTTCGCCGTCTCTCTAAAAGGCGAATCCGTACCACCTGTGTCATGGTGATCCCTGCCAAGCATAACAGGGCCTATCTCGCCGTCTCTCACCATCCTGTTGAATTCAAGCGCTATTCTGACACGCGTTGGAGCGTCCGCATAAAGTATTCTCGCCTCTGTTCCAACAACAAGCTTGTTCTTCTCAGCATTCACTATCCAGTGATAATTGTCTCTGTCCTGCATACGCCTGTTTGGATCAATTATTCCGGCTGCTGCTCTGTCTGTTTTCAACAGATCTTCATGTCTATGCGACAAGCAGACCCACCTGAAGGGGCCATAACCGTAGTCGAAGTAGAGTGGACCCATAATATCCTCCACGTACGATGGAAAAACGAAGCCCTCTTCAGGTGTATGTGGATTTTTTGCAACTTCGTGGAGTCCCGCGTCGTAAACCGCCTTAAGAAAGCTGTTGCCGTAATCCCAGAAGTACCCGCCGCGCCTGTGCAGCTCTCTAATTAGATTGTAGTGCTTAATAAGGGACCTGTTGACCAGCTCAACGAAGCGAGGACGATTGTTACGCATCATCTCACGTGCTTCTTCAAGGGTCAAGCCCTGCGGTATATACCCACCATCATAAGGCACATGACACGATGTCTGATCACTTATTAACTCAGGTTTTATTTTGTTCTCCACCATGTACTCAAGCAGATCCACCACATTTCCGTGGTAGGCTATAGAGAGCGGTTTTCCAGCCTCCATTGCTTCAAAAGCCATATCAAAGGCATCTTTTAAACTATCGGTAACCCTGCTGACCCATCCCTGATCATAGCGGGTTTTTATCCTTGAGTAATCAACCTCTGCGATGATGCCAACACCACCGGCTATCTCTATAGCTTTTGCCTGAGCACCGCTCATGCCTCCAAGACCCGAACTTACAAACAGATGACCCTTAAGATTGCTATCCCAGGGCACCTTCAAAAACAGGCGCGCGGCGTTTAGTATAGTAATGTAGGTACCATGTACAATGCCCTGCGGCCCTATGTACATCCAGCCACCCGCCGTCATCTGTCCATAGTTGGCAACACCAAGTTGAGCGGCAACATTGAACTCCTCTGGGTTATCAAACATGCCCACCATCATTGCATTGGTGATTATTACCCGTGGCGCTTCCGGTGAAGAGGGGAATAGTCCCAATGGATGCCCCGACATAATAACAAGTGTCTGGTCTGATTCCATTACCTCAAGGTAGCGCTTAACCAGTCTGTACTGCATCCAGTTCTGAAACACCTGCCCTGTTTCGCCGTAAGTAACAAGCTCGTAGGGGTATAGAGCCACTTCAAAATCTAAATTGTTGTCAATCATTACCTGAAAAGCTTTGCCCTCAAGTGTTTTTCCATCATACTCATCAACAGGTCTTCCCCAAATCCTGCCAGGCGGTCGGTACCTGTAAGCATAGATCCTGCCGCGCGTCAGCAATTCGTCGAGAAACTCCGGTGCAATCTTTTCATGGAGATGCTCAGGTACATATCTAAGTGCGTTTTTTAGCGCAAGTTTCGTTTGCAACGGTGTCAGATTGTACTTTCTTGCCGGTGCTCTCCTTATGCCATCTACAAACTCCGGATAAGGCGGAAGCTCATCTGGTAATGAAACCTTGATCATAGTCATCGGCGCCTCCCAATCCTCTCAGGGCGTAATGATATCAGGCTTGTCTACAACACCGAAATAGGTAAATCTCCCATCAACAACCTTCTGGATCTGCACCGGCTTTATCACCTCTCCGCCGGCGGTAAATCCCTTAATCCTTCCTGTTACGCCATTGAAATCCTTAATATGTGCAAGCGCATTCCTTATCTTTGACGGCTCCGTGCTTTTTGCATTCCTGATGGCTTCAGCAAGTACGTAAACTGCATCGAAGCTCGATGCGCCAACCATATCTGGCTCCATATGATATCTTTTTCTGTAGGTGTCTATAAACCATCTGGCGATGGGACGCTTATCATCTCTATTTAGATCGGTTGTTATTATTGTTCCGTTTGCTGCCTTTCCGGCAATCTTCAAAAACATCGGCGAGTCGAAGCCCTCCTGCCCAAGTATCTGTGCTTTGATACCAAGCTGCTTGGCCTGCTTGACCGTCAGCGCACCTTCGGAATAGTAACCAGTACAGTAGATAAGATCACACCCAAGCGATTTTATCTTGGTCAAAAATGGTGTCATATCCTTCTCGCCAAGTGCAAAACTCAAATTGGCAACAATCTTAGCGCCGTTTTTCCTTGCTTCCCTGACAAATCCTTTTGAGAGTGCCCTGCCAAAATCGTTGTCCATTGTTAGAACAGCTATTCTTTTTGCATGTAACATATCCGTAGCGACATAACCGCCGGCTGCGCCCTCTACCGATGCCAGAAATCCGATGCGAAAAACGTAATTGCCCGCCTTTGTAATGTCTGGATGAGTCGCATAGGCAACGACAAGTGGAACATGATACCTCTGATAAATTGGAGCAGAAGCCCTCGTGGGGGTGCTGTATGATCCACTAACAACAGCAACTACACGATCTTCCTGGATCAGTTTCCTTGCAATTGCCACAGCCTGCTGTGGACTAACAGCATCATCGTAGACTATAAGCTTGATCTTCTTGCCAAGTACACCGCCACTTGAATTGATCTTCTCAACTGCCAGCATGGCACCGTGCTTTGCAGAAGCACCATCGGCCGCAGCAAACCCCGTAAGTGGTGCAAAGAATCCGATTTTGATTACACCAGCGGCAAAACTCAGCGAAACAGAAATAAACAACCATAAAAAAGCAATCAGTGAAACCCTTAAAAGCCTCATTTAGCCACCTCCAAACTCGGTTAAAAGAGCTTGTTAAACACCAGACCGTCCACAAGCCTGAAAATGATATGAGCCGCAAGCCGTGAAGTACGCCCATCTATATCAAGCGGTGGTGAAACCTCAGCTATGTCGAAGCTCTTTAGCTTGCCTGTGGAGATCATAAAGTAAAAAAGATTAAGAAACTCACCCAAATCCATACCAAATGGCTGGGGTGCACTAACGCCCGGCGCCACATGGTTAGCAAACACATCACAGCAGATACTGAGATGCAGATTCCCCATCACAGAATCAACAAACTCATCCAGCTCCTTGATTGCTCTGGTTGAGTTGAAGCGTACCATTTCGATATCTATCCATTTAACCTGATACTCCTTTGCCCGGTTGAACAGCTCTCTTGTATTGGCAGCCTTTTGAACTCCAACACAGCAGTATTTGAATGTATGTTTTTTATCGTTGCAGATATCCCCTATCTGCTTGAATGCTGTACCACTGGATGGCCCTGCAGAGTAATCGCGCATATCAAAATGGGCATCGAAATTTACAATGCCGGGTATATCGCCAAAATACCTGCAGTAACCCGAAACTGTACCAAAGGCAACATCGTGGGAACCGCCTATCACAATAGGAAAGAGGTTGAGTTGAAATATGCGCCTTACCCTGTCGGCAAGCAAATCCAGAGCAGCATCCAGATCCTTCTCACAGATCACATCACCGGCATCGTAAAGCCCTATCTCGTCTAAATGGCACGGCAAAGAGGCAAGATGAGCTCTAACAACATCCGGCGCCTCAGCAGCACCGGGCCTGCCCTTGTTTGCCTTAACACCCATATCACATTTAAAACCAAGAAGGCAAAAACCCTTTTTGAGTGATCCCACCCTGTCAAGATCTATCTGTTTAACAACCTGATGCCACCTGAGCTGATCGTAACTATCACCATCCACCCTGCCGGTCCAGTTGAATCCACCCGAAACGTATCTTTCACCCATAGCTCAATACCTCAACACACGTATTTTTCTTTCAAACCTGTATCATCATTTATCATGGCGTTTATCCTGCTGAGGAAGCCATTATCCGAAATTAAACCTTTGAGGCGTCTAATATACTCGGAGAGTACTTCATCGTGGTGTACAAACGGAACAAGTTCTCTAACAGCAGCAAATACCTCCTCAACAGGCTTACTCGACCTCAACGGGCGCCTAAATTGAAATGCCTGGGACGCTACAAGCAACTCTACAGCAAGCACCCATTCAAGGTCATCCAGCACCATATTGAAACGCTCTGCAGAAACTGAACCCATGCTGACATGATCCTCCTGGCCCAGAGACGTTGGGATGCTATCAGACGAAGCAGGATGGGTTAGGCTCTTCATCCTACCCACAAGCGAAGCTGTGGCGTACTGAGTAAGCATAAAGCCGGAATTTACGCCGGCATCTTCAACCAGCATGCGAGGCACCTCCTCACCGTCACCGGCAAGGAGTGCAAAAACACGCCTGTCAGATATGTTTGCCAGTTCGCTCACTGCTATCGAAGCATAATCAAGTGCCATAGCAATCGTTTCAGCATGGAAATTACCACCGCTGTACGCTTCACCATCTATAACAACCGGATTATCCGTAACCGAATTTATCTCTATCTCCACCACCCGCTTCAGGTGATAAAAAGCTTCCCTGGCTGCACCGTGAACCTGAGGGATACATCTAAAGGAGTACGGGTCCTGTACCCTGTTGCAGTTTATGTGGGAACTCAATATTTGTGAATCCTTAAGCAGGGCTCTCATCCTCGATGCAGTGTAAACAGCACCATCGTATGGCTTCAACCCAATAAGCCGGCTGTCAAACGGCTTAGCTGAAGCCTTGTAAGCCTCGCAGGAAAGTGCCGCTACAATCTCACTCACATCCAGAAGACGTGCCATCTTCCTCAATCCATAAACAGCATAAGCACCGATAAACTGCGTACCGTTAATCAAAGCGAGCCCCTCTTTCGGATGGAGCAGGAGTGGTTCAAGACCATAACGTTTCAAAACCTCAGAAGAGGCTTCGATTCCCCTTTCTGTCCTCACCTTCCCCTCACCTATCAGGGGCAAAAAGAGATGGGCAAGTGGTATCAGATCACCGCTGGCACCTACAGAACCATACTTATACACTACTGGCAGAATGCCGTTTTCGAGGTGCCATAGGATTCTTTTAATAACACCTACACTCACCCCGGAATATCCATAAGCAAGCGTGTGTAGCTTCAGGATAAGCATCAGCTTGACGATATCATCCTCAACTGTGTCCCCTACACCACATGCGTGACTTCTCAACAGGTTAACCTGAAGGCTACTCCTTTTATCCTTACCTATAATCTCCCGGCACAGCACACCGAAACCGGTATTTATCCCGTATATCGGCCTGTTAGATTCCGCAAGCCTTCTTAGATCCTCAAATCCCTTCTCTATGCGATTAACCGCCTCATCGGAAAGCACGCCCTTTACCTTTCCATCCAGCAGAGCATTCGCATCTGAGATCGTCATTCTGTCAACGCCATAGCGAAACTCCATCATGTTCTCCCCTTATAGAGTACAACCGGTTTCAGGTCAGGAGCAAATCTGATCTTACCATGATCTTCAAAACCTGAACTCAAAAGCCACTGCTTGAGAGAGACATCCTCCTCATCCGCATATATTTCCACAGCCCTGCCCTTTCTGTATCTATCGAACAGACTCTTTATAAGCACAATACCAACAGAGCCATTGGCATACCCTTCTCCCACAAGAAAAGCGCCGATTTTACCACCTTCATCTCTCGCCAAAACAGCCCTAATAAGCTCTCTCTCCTTAAAGGCAAGAAAAACATCTCCAGAGGCAATTATTTCTTGAAGCCTATTTACAAAACCTATTCCCGGTGCACCATGATCAAATACCCAGGCAAATACCAGCCTTTTCAGCTGTCTGAAATACTCCTCTCTGTATGGTTCGACCTTAAAACCGCCATCGTTGACCCTCTCAAGCACCCTGACTGATAGACCCTTCCTGTCGAAGGCTTCCTCAAGCTCTCCCAAAGCCTCAAGCAGGTATCTACTATTTTCACCCTCATCAAGCATCTGTCGCATGCTTGACTTTATCAACTTCCAGATAGGCTTTACACGCTCAAGGGTCACCTTCGCCTTTTCGCTTAAGCGAACAATTCTTACGCGTTTGTCCTGTGTGTACGCTTTTACCTCAACAAGTCTCTTTCGCTCAAGAGAAGCTATCAGCTGACTAACAGCTGAAATTGTCAAACCAAGGCTGGATGCAATCTCACTTACCGTCATCTCGCCGTACCTATCGAGTAGAAAGAAGAGTGCAAACCATGAAGGTTCAAAATCAACCTCAAGTGTTCTATAAATAGATGAAACCTCCTCAAGGAAACGCTCGCCAAGCCTTTTGAAACGGGTTCCAAGTATAAGTTCACCTGCCAGATCAAAGATCGTGCCCATATTTACTTTTGTGCTTACTTAAGTCTTAAACTAACTTATAGTAAAAAAAGATCCCTTTGTCAACATTTTTCAGGCATAAGCTAAATCAAGATAAACCAGGAGGCGAAAATTGAAAAAAACCCCTCTTTCCTTTGCCCGATAAAAGTACATTCCTAAAGAATCTTTCATGTATTGGCGTAGGATATTTATATTAACTTTTTCGAAAAGGTAATGTATAATACACCGGATAGAACAAATGGAGGTCTCCTTAATCATGAAGCCATGGCTGTTGCACTACGATGAGCACGTACCGGAAACCCTGACGTATCCGGAAATGCCGATATATGAAATGCTTGATAGATCCGCAAAGGCATTTCCAGGTAAAACAGCTACTGTGTTCTACGGCAAGACCACAAGCTATTTAACGATCAAAAACGCAAGCGATGGGTTTGCGAAAAACTTAAGCCCACTGATAGAGCCCGGAGAACGCATAGGTGTGATGCTCCCTAATTATCCTGGTTTTCTTATTGCCTATTATGGTATCCTCAAAGCCGGTGGCAAAGTGCTACTGTTAAACCCCCTATACACAGAAAGCGAGTTACAAACGCAAATCGGTGACGCAAATGCAGTTGGTCTCATCACCATTCCGATGTTTGCCGCAAAAGCCGCATCTCTTGCGAGGAGATTAAAACTCAGATTTGTTATATTATCGAGGCTCTCCAGCTATCTACCGTTGCCCATGAAACTCATCGCTGCGGTTAAGGAACAGCTTCAGCCGAAGGGTCCTATAGAGACGATCAACAAGTTCACTCTGGAAGAGATGAGCAAAAAAACAAACAATTTCAAACCGGCAGAGGTAGACATCGATTCGGAAGCTGTTATGATCTACTCTGGTGGCACTACAGGTGTAGCCAAGGGAATCATGTTGTCTCACAGGGCTATAGTAACAAACGCGCATCAGATAGCTACATGGGGCAAGCTAAATCCCGGTGAGAGGATACTCGCCGTTCTGCCGCTTTTCCACGGATACGGTATGAATGTATGCATGAACTCAAGCATCTTAAGCGGCATGAGCCTCATTCTTCTTCCACGATTCAAAGCCAGCGAAATGGCAAAAACCATACACAGATACAAGCCCACACTAACTGCCGCTGTGCCGACCATACTCACAGCCCTCTCAAACCTACCCGACATAGATTCGTACGATTTCACAAGCCTGAAGGCTGTATGGGTAGGTGCTGCTCCACTTACAAAAGCCACGAAGGAGGAATTTGAAAGGAAGGCAGGTTGCAGGGTCATAGAGGGTTATGGACTAACAGAAAGTGTAACAGCCATAATGGCAAATCCTTATCTCGGCAAACATAAAGTAGGTTCCATTGGCTTGCCATTCCCGGACGTGGATGCAAAGATAGTCTCGCTTGAAGACGAATCTGAACTGCCACCCCACAAACAGGGCGAGATAGTAATCAAAACACCTACGGTGATGCTTGGGTATCACAACAGAACAAAAGAGACCAACGAGACAATTAAAAATGGATGGCTCTACACAGGCGATATAGGTTACATGGATGATGAGGGCTATTTCTACATAACCGACAGAAAAAAGGACCTGATTATAGTGGGCGGCTTCAACGTCTTTCCGCGCGAAATAGATGAGGTTTTAGCAAAGCATCCCGCTGTCAAAGAAGCCATTGCAGTGGGTGTGCCAGATGGGTACAAGGGGGAAAAGATAAAGGCCTACGTTGTGAAGAAGGAGTCTGCTACACTCGATGAAGACGAACTAAAACGCTATCTAAAAGAACACCTTGCCCCATATAAGGTGCCCTCTGAGATAGAGTTCAGAAGTAGCCTTCCGAAAAATGCCATAGGAAAGATACTCCGCAGGCAACTGAGGCAAGAAGAGATCCAAAAACTGGAGAAAGAGAATGAATCTACCGAGCAGGAAAGAGATAATTCGCAAGGTAAAGTCTAAAGGAAAAAGGGTAGCCTGCGTTCTACCTGTCCATTATCCACCGGAGCTTCTGAGAGCCTTCAGCATCCATCCTATAGAGCTGTGGGGCCCACCTGGTATAGACACAGCGGCAGCAAAAGCACATCTTCAAAGCTATATCTGCAGCATCATGCATAGCTCCCTTTCATTCATACTTAAGGGTTGCCCGGATGAAATAGATTTTATACTTGTACCACATTGCTGCGACTCTCTACAGGGCATCGGTAGTATACTGAAGGACTTTATTACACCGAAACAAAAGATACTCACGCTCTACATTCCAAGGGGCAAAAGGGAGAGCGATATAGAATTCCTTGCAGAGGAGCTAAAGCGTATCTATGGAATGTTGTCTGAAATAACCGGTTTAGAACCAAAAGCAGACATTCTACATTCACAGATAGATCTCCAAGAGAGGATTGATGAACTTTTGCTGTCGGTGTATGAAAAGCACTCAAAAAAAGAAAGCGACAGTGTAACCTTCTATCGAACAATAAGGGCGAAGGGCTACCTGCCACCCGATGAGTATATCAACCTGCTTGAAAAACTGATTGAAAGCAAGGCAAGGGAAAACAGGGTGCGCATCCTGTTGTCGGGTATTGTTCCGGAGCCTGAGGAGGTCCTGCAGGTAGTAGAGGATGCTGGCGGTGTTGTGATCTGTGACGATATGGCATGCTGCTACAGAAGAGTATACAAAAGAGTATCGGATGGAGATCCATTTAAGCGTATGGCTCGCCGCATGCTCTCGGTTCCGGATTCTCTTCTGGGGAGTCCCATTGGCGAGAGATTCGACTTTTTGGTTAAGTTATGCAATACCTACGGTGCAAACGGAATCATCTTCTACAACATCAAGTTCTGTGAGCCGGAGAAGTTCTATCACCCTCTACTGAAAGAGAGATTGAAATCCGCAAATATCGAGAGCCTGATCATTGAAACAGATATAAACGAGAAACTGCCGCAACAGATACGAACAAGGATTCATGCCTTTATTGAGAAGCTGAGGAGAGATTAAAATGCGCTTTGACAAGCTGCTTGAGTACCACATCAACTTCAGGATTCTATCACTCCTTATAGATCTAAAATCAAAGAGAGCAATGAGACGGGTACATCTGCCCAAGAGGTGGCGTAACGACATACTGTCACCACCGCTCAAAGTGGGTGCAATGACAAAAAGCATCATCACGAAGCATTACCTTGAAGGTAGGTATGTTAAAGGTGTAAAACCTGTTGCGTGGGTTACTTCCGGTGCTCCTGTAGAGATACTCAAAGCCCTTGGTTTCTATATCCTTTATCCAGAAAACCACGCTGCGCTGTGTGGAGCAAGAAAGGTTGCTGTTGAGATAGCATCGGAAGCCGAGAAGAGAGGCTACTCAATGGATCTGTGCTCCTACGCACGCGTTGATATTGGATCAGCCCTAACGGGTAAAACACCGGTAGGCATGCTACCAAAACCTGATCTGCTGCTTGCCTGTACAAATATTTGCCAAACGGTGCTTTTCTGGTATCGTGTTCTTGCCGAACATTTCGGTGTACCTTTGATTGTTATTGATACACCGTTTCTGTACAACGCAAAGGTTGAGCAGCATCAGGTGGAATATGTCAAAAGGCAGCTTGAAGAATCCATCCCTATTGCTGAAAGGGTAGCAAAAAGAAGCCTTAAATTTGAAAGGCTAAAAAGGGTTACAGCGCTGAGCAAGGATGCCACAGAGCTCTGGTATGAAATAATGAAGAGGAACAGAAACGTTCCAGCACCCATTTCTGTTTTTGATCAATTTATCCACATGGCTCCGATAGTTGAGAAAAGGGGCGATCCTGAAACCGTAGATTTCTATGCTGCCATGCTTAAAGAGGTAGACGAGCGAATAAAGCGTAACATCGGCGCTGTGAAAAACGAAAAGAGAAGATTGTTATGGGATAATCTGCCCATCTGGTTTATGATGCGTTTTCTCTCTGAGCTACTGGCAGAACACGGCACTGCCGTGGTTGTATCCACATACACCAACGCATGGGGGGAGCTTGCAGATATAATAGATCCACAAAGACCCATAGAATCGATGGCTCGCACCTATCTGATGCCGATTCTTAATCGCTCTGCTGGAGATAAACTAAACACCATGAGACAGATGGCAGAGGAGTACAAACTAAACGGAGCTATTCTCCATTCCGATAGATCGTGCAAGCCATACTCCATTGGACAGGTAGATGAAAGGAGTATTCTCGCATCGAAGTTGAAGATACCTGCCCTGTTGCTTGAAGCTGATCACAACGACCCAAGATCATGCGCGGAGGCACAAATAAAATCACGTATAGAAGCGTTTATGGAACTATTGGGTGTGTAAAATGGAGAAATTTGCAGCTGGAATAGATGCCGGATCCACTGTGATCAAGTTTTTAATCATAGATAGCAAAGGGAATGTTGTAAAACAGATCAAAGAAGAGACAGAACCACTGCTTGAGCAACAGGTTGAATCTATATTGAGAAGAGTAAAAGCCGAAGGATTCGATATAGAAAAGATTCCAATGGTTGCTACAGGATACGGCAGCAACCTGGTAAAAAATACAGATAAAAGGATTACAGAGATAACCTGTCACGCAAAGGGAGCCTTTTTCCTGTTCAGAGAAGAGGCACTTTTGATTGACATAGGTGGCCAGGATAGTAAAGTGGTTTCAATATCCTCCGACGGCACGGTAGAGGACTTCGTAATGAACGATAAGTGTGCCGCCGGCACAGGCAGGTTCCTTGAAACATCCGCCTGGAGGTTAAAAATACCCATCGAAGAGTTTGGAAAAATAGCGCTATCGACCGATGAGGAAGCCACCATATCCAGCACATGTGCTGTTTTTGCTGAAAGCGAGGTAATTTCAAGGATAGCAAGGGGAGAGAAACCCGAAGCAATTATTCGTGGATTACACAGATCTCTGGTTAAGCGCATTGTTGCACTTGCATCTACAGTCGGTTTTAAGGAACGGCTTATACTCACAGGTGGTGTTGCCCTGAATCCTGCTATTGTTGCCATGATTGAAGAGGAGACAGGCATCAAACCACTACTTCCCAAAAATCCACAGATGGTGGGCGCTCTTGGCGCAGCAGTCGTCGCAGGACATCTGCTATGAACAGCTCAACCAAACGCACTGGAATTATCCTATCAATTGCCGTTTTCTTGGGTGGCATAGGTGGCGGCATCGTGTTTCCCATCATACCTATACTTGGACTGAAGTTTCTCCTTCCCCCCTTCTTTATAGGCATGATACTGGCATCCAATAGAATAGCGCGTCTTCTATTCAATCAGCTGGTGGGCCAGCTTGTGGATAAACTCGGTGGAAAAATACCGCTTATTTTAGGCCTTATCGTGGAATCGATAGGTGCTACCCTGTTTGTAGCCGCTTTATACCTTAAATTTCACGGAATCATGCTGTTTTTGGGAAGGTTCATATGGGGAGCTGGCTCAGCCTTTCTCTTTATAGCCGCAAACACAATCGCTTTAAATATCTCTACAACCAAAACACGCGGCAAATCCACCGCCATTGTACGTATTGCTCTGAGTTTAGGGGTGCCAGCCGGCCTTGTGCTAGGAGGTGTGCTTTCAAGCCTTTTTGGCGATGTGGTAGCATTTATATCAAGCGCACTGGCATCCCTGATTGGCGCGTTGGTTGTGGTTACGGGGTTGAATGCGCCACAGGTTAAGGTAAAAAACATGCCCTCTTTGCTTGATGCACTGTCACGAACACTCAAACACAAAAGCCTACTGTTCATTTCCGCGTTCAATTTTCTTGCCTTTTTCACCCTGCAAGGTGTGATCCTCACCACTCTGGTTCTTTACGTGAAAGAGAGACATATCACCTTCATTTACTCCGATCCCCGATTCAGCTCAGGGGTGCTCATGTCATTTATGATGCTCGCTGCGGGTGCTGGTGGTTTTATAAGTGGTAGAATCGTTGACAGGGTAAAGTTGCGCTCCGCCGTAACATTTCCTTCACTGGTAGGAGTGATTATCGGACTGTTGTTACTCTCCTTCACTCACACACTGCCAGCCCTGATAGGCGCCCTGATACTTCTTGGTTGCGGTACTGGCATCAACAATGTTGCGTTATTGAGCATCATGGGTGACATGATTCCACTGGATATCCGGGGTCGATCCGTTGCCGTATTTCAATTCATGGGCGACCTGGGTGGCATGCTCGGTCCTGTCTTTGGTGTGCAAGCAGCTTTGTCTATAGGTTTTACAACCACCTATCTGATTTCTATGTTTATGTTTCTCCTTGCAGTTCCTATGCTGTTTGCAATCCTAAAACAGGAACGCCTCTATAAATCCTCCGCAATCACGGTACAGGGAAGCTCTCGCCCATAATATCAAGGCCACACTTCAGGTTGTCTATCCATTCTATGAACCTGCCCACCATCTGGCGGCCCTTAAAGATGGCACCATGCTGTGGAACTATCATCTCTATATCAAGCTCATTTACGGTGTTTACCCACATCTGGCAGGCCTTCGAAGATGGAATATACCGCTTATGAAAGGCCTCCATATACTGGATATGCTGGTCAAAATCTTCAACAACTTCATAGGGCGCTCCAAGAGAAGCACCCAGATCCCCGCTGTATAAAATCTTTGAGATAGGGTCATACACCTGAATATTGCCAGCAGAGTGTAGAAAATGTGCACCGATCAATTTTATCTGGACACCGCCAAGATCAACGAGCATGCCTTCGTCTGGAACTGGATATATACGTGACATAACAAGTTCATCAACACCAAAATGCGTAATGAAACGCATCCAGAGCGAGGGCAAAAATGCATCAGCCTTAGAGACCATAAGCCATGCATTGGCTGAGGCAACAATATCAGGATCCTGGTGGGAAAAAACTATGTATTTAAGAAAGCCAACCGGTGCCACTTTTGAAAGCGAAGCAAATAGTTTCGAATAGACCTTATGACCACCTGGATCGAGAATCATTACTTCATTGTTGTGCAGAATTACATGCTGGTTAGCCTGAACCATGGAACCACTGGTTAAATCGCTGAACATCACATTCTTGTGATGTTCGTTTTCAAAAACTGTTAGCATCCTTCCCTCCATCTATACCTCAAAAATCGAAATACTCTCCTTTAGCTCCTTAATCTTCTGATCAAGTGTCTCTACGTTTTCCTTAACAGAGTGTATTGCATCGAGCAGCTGCTTTGATTCGGAAGAGTTGTAGTTCACTTTGCTCATCATCTTCTGAAGCATCTCGTTGGAGTTATCCTCTATGGCTTTTATGGCTTCGGATATATCGTCGGTCGCGCTCTGACTCTTCTCGGCTAACTTTCTTACCTCATCGGCAACAACGGCAAAGCCCCTGCCGGCTTCACCGGCTCTGGCTGCCTCTATGGCTGCATTCAGGGCAAGCAGGTTGGTCTGGTCGGCTATATCACGAATAAGATTGACTATACCCTCGATGTTCTTTGTGGCTCCACTGAGTTGCTCGGCAAGATCCACAAGCTCCTGTTGTGAACGTTGAAAAACCTCTCTGTTCCAGCGTGAGACCTCTTCCACTCCCTTTGCAGTTTCCAGCGAGAGTCTATCAGCCACATCAGCTGACTCCCTTATTCTTGTCACAATGGAGCGCAAATTTTCAATAATAGCATTGATAGGCTCCTCAAGCTCCTTCAACTCGTTATCCTGCGGAATCTCAATTCTGGAGGAGATACGCCCGTTCGCTATCTCCATAAGTATGTCGCGAATTATAGCCACATTTTCCTGCAGATAGCGTCGCTTCTCCTCTAACTCCTCCCTCAGATCACGCATGATAACATACACATAGATCACCTCAGAACCTCTAACAATGGGCATGGCATTCACCTGCACAGGAATAATCTGCCCGCTCCTGTTCATTATACGAGCCTCTCCGGTTACAACACCTCTCGTTGAAAGGCTTTTCAAAGCCAGTTTACACACACTGCATTTAGCAGGATCCTCAGGCCAGAGTACCCTGGCTGCGGAATCCACATTGAAAAGCTCATCACGGCTATAACCGGTTATACTCTCAAAAGCTTTATTAAAGTACAGAAACCTTCTCTCAGGATCTATTGCGAATATAACAAAGAAGTTCTCCCTAAAAAAGCGCCAGCTATAGATATCGGTCCGGCAGATCTCAAGCACCTTCTTTAATCTCTCTGCAAGTGAGCCTGTTTTCAGCAGCCTTTTGTCATCTTCACTCAACTCTTTTGCCTTGTCCTCCAAAATCTCATCGATAAACTCATCGAGGAAATCAAACCTCTCGCAAGAGCTGTTCGTTTTCCTGAATCCGAAAATCATTTAGATACCCCCCACCCTTTTATTACTGATGTAAAAGCCGCTTTTCCTTTACTTAAGTCAAAATTCTTAATTGCTCACATTGTCATTCTAATAAAATTGTAATGGGATATCAAATTTTTATAGTAACAAACTTACTTACAAAAAACAATTGGAAAAATATTTATACGTAATAGGAGTAGGATAATAATAGATATTTTCGAAAGATATCTGAGAATATTTGTAAAAGAAAGGGCGGAATAGAGCTCCGCCCCTTTTTAGTCACTAACCTTGAATTTGTTTGTTAGATCAAGCACCTTTTGAGCGACATCCTTAAGATCCACAGAGGCCCTTGCAACGTCTTCGGCAGCCTTTGCATTCTCTCTTGCAGCCTCAGCAACTTCCTTCACCTGCGAATCAATCTCTGCAACGGTGGCTGAGATCTCCTCTGTGGCTGCACTGGTGGAGCTTATCTCCTCTATAGTCCTGTTTGTACGCTCAACAACCTCTTTTATATGCTCCTCATTGGTCTTTATGGCTTCCGCTTCGGAGAGTATGCTCTCTCTTGTCTTCTTGGTCTGTTCTATAGCATTCTCTACATCCTGTTGCATTCTCACGATCATGTTCCTTATCTCTTCAGTCGAACTTTGCGTCTTCTCAGCTAACTTTCTTACCTCATCGGCAACAACGGCAAAGCCCCTGCCGGCTTCACCGGCTCTGGCTGCCTCTATGGCTGCATTCAGGGCAAGCAGGTTGGTCTGATCGGCTATGCCACTTATCACATCTACAATTTTGCCGATATCCTTGGACGATTCTCCCACTATATTTATGCTCTCCATCGTTGCCTCAGCCAGCTTGGCATTTACCTTCATGCTATTTACCCTATCCTCAATATCTTTCAACATCTTATCGTTCAATTCTGCTATGCCGTTTGCAAGCTGAGTGACATTCTCAGTGGACTGAGCAATGCTTTCGATAGCCTTGGCGGTGTCGTTTATAGCTGTGGCTATCTCCTCCACATTGTGCGTGGTCTGCTCGCTATTTGAAGACATCTCGACAGCAGCTGAGGAGAGGCTAACGGAGTTATCCACCATTGTTTCAGCGGCACGCTTGATGTTATTCACCATCATCTCGATATTTCCAACCATGTTATCCAGCGCCTGAGTAATCTTACCTATCTCGTTCGTTAGTTTGAGCGTGCATCTTGCCTTTAGATCGCCCTTACCTATCCTATCAATAAAAGCAAGCACCATATTCAATGGATCAAGTAGTGTCAATTTCATAAACACAAAAGCAGCAACAATCACAAGACCCAAAAAACCATATATCACGACAAACACAATCTCGAAGCTCATCAAATCCGAATCCACATTCTTGATAGAGTTCCTGATTAGCGATATTCTGCCAGAAAGTAGTGTAGCAAGCTGCTCATCAACACTGCTTGCAAGCCTATCAAGCTTATCCATCGCCTCCTTGCTTATTGCCGCATTGTTCTGTCTATTTTTTATAGAGGCAACAGCCTGACGTAGCTGCTCTTCTATAGTGCTCTTGAGTCTTTTTAGGCGCTCAATCTCCGTATTGCTCAATGAAGATCCGTAGCGGGCAAGATCGTCGTTTATCAACCTATCAACATTTGAAAAATAGTTCTTGGCTTGCTGCAGCAAGCTTGTGTCATTCAAAGCGTACGCCTTCAGAAGAAGCTTCTCACCTCTTGAGAAGTTCTCCTTTATCTTGTGGTAAAGCTCAACCTGCGCCATATCCCTGTTGTAGATATCACCCACCCTGATCGTATTTCTATGAACAACGGAAAACGTGTAGATGATGGAAATGATAAAACCCGTAATTATAAGCACAAAGCTTCCCCATATAACCAAACGTATGGATAAATTTCGCATGCCACACCCCCTTGCAATCAATTTGCAGACCAGAGGCATCTGCATAAAAAACAGATTCTATCCTACTTGACAGTTGCACCTAATTATAAATTCCACTCTCAGCCAAAGTCAAACGGAAAAATTTATACAAAATATAGGAACGAAACTTGCTATAAATCGGACGGAGGTGATGAAAATGTTTCTCTCTGATCCTACTTTCGACTATCTAAAAAAGGCGCTGGATATTGCCACACTGAGACAGGATCTCATTGCAAGTAACATCGCAAACGCAGATACGCCAGGCTACAGGGCAAAGCATATACCGTTCAAGGATGTGCTGAAGCTGCAAACCGGTGAATTAAAGCTTAAAACAACAGACCCGAAGCATATTCAACAGACGCAGAGTTTTTCATATCTTATAAGGAAATCTGAAGATGACTATCTTGCAAGAAACGACAAAAACAACGTCAAAATAGACACCGAAATGAGTATGCTTGCCAAAAACACACTGCTGGTTAACGCTTTGACGGCATTCGAAAAGTACAAGTTCAATCAGTATAAAAACCTGATCGCTTACACCAGAAATGTATAGGAGGCTTCAAAGATGGGTTTCTTTGATGCAATAAACATAGCTGCAAGTGGCATGAATGCGCAGCGGTTGCGCATGAACATTATCTCTGCAAACATAGCAAATGCGGACACAGTAAAAACACCCGAGGGTGGCCCCTACAAGCGCAGGGATGTGATATTTGAGGCAATCAACTATGGCAAATTCAACGGCATTCTTAAGAAGGTAAAGGTGGCTGATATAGTCAGGGATGACACGCCCCCTAAACTGGTCTACGATCCATCAAATCCATTAGCTAACAAGGATGGTTATGTGGCCTACCCGAATATAAATCCTGTGGTGGAGATGACAAACCTGATAGATGCAATGAGAACGTATCAGGCAAACATCTCTGTTATGGATGCAGCAAAGCAGATGGTATCGAGTGCCCTGGATGTCCTTAAGGCTTGATTTTTGCGCCGAAATTCTTAATAATGAGGTATGATGAAAATAGACCAGCTAACGTTGAAACCGCAGGTTGATGGAAACGATAGCCTGAAAAAGGCTCAAGAAGCCGATGATTCATTCGCCGAGATACTGAAAAAATCCCTTCAAGAGGTCAACGAACTGCAAAACAAGGCAGATGATTCCATCAAAAGCATAGCCGAGGGCAAAATGGACAATATTCAGGATGCGGTTATAGCAATAGAGAAAGCTGACGTCTCCTTGAAGCTCCTCACAGAGATACGTAACAAAGCGATTGAGGCATACAAAGAAATTATGCGCATGCAGGTGTAATTTTTTATTTGCAAACCCACACTTTATAACTATAATTTTGTAATATGGACATAAAGCTTTTTGTTGAGCAGCTAAAGAAATTCTTCGGAAGCATGACAAAATCCCAGAAGATAATCCTGTTCGGCTCAACGGGGGTGTTGTTTGCTGGAATCATCGCAATTCTTATTATGAGTTCCCGCGTTGACTATGCCCCACTCTTTACCAACCTAAACCAGCAGGATGCAGCAAGTATCATCAACTATCTGGATCAGAAAAAAATCAAGTACAAAATAGTAAATGGCAACACGATAGAGGTTCCAAGGGATATGGTCTACAAGCTACGATTGGATCTTGTGGCGTTAGGATTGCCCAAACATGGTGTTGTTGGATTTGAGATTTTTGACAAACAGAGTTTTGGTACAACAAACTTTGTCGAAAATATTAACTATTTACGGGCACTCGAGGGAGAGCTGACTAGAACCATCGAATCACTTTCGGAGGTCAAAAGCGCGCGGGTTAACCTGGCTATACCAAAGCCTACAGTGTTTACAGAAGAGCAGGAACCCCCAAAAGCCAGTGTGGTTCTCGACCTGTACCAGCCTCTCTCCTACAGACAGATACTTGCCATCCAAAAACTTGTTGCAGCAAGCGTTCCAAGATTAACATACAAGAACGTAACCATCGTGGATAGTCAGGGCAATCTCCTTTCAAGAAACGAAAGCGAAGAAGAACTACTGACTGCAAACGAGATAAAATACAAAAATCTGATTCAGAGGGAGTACCAACACAGGATTGAGCAGTTGCTTTTGCCTATTCTTGGAAAGGGTAAATTTGTTGCCAGCGTTGATGTGGATCTTGATCTGAGCAAGGTTCAGAAAAAAAGTGTCGTCTATGATCCCAACAGTGTTGTGGTGAGTGAAGAAAATGAGGAATCTACATCAACAACACCTTCACCAGGTGGTGTTCCCGGTGTTATATCCAACATCCAGAACTCCACAAAGTCGCAAACTGTCCTATCAAAAAGTTCCAAATCAAAAAGCATAACCAATTACGATGTGGGTAAAACGGAAACACTAATCAAAGAACCGCTCATAAAAATCAAACGTGTCTCAGCTGCTGTAATTGTGGATGGCAAATATGTACCCGTTAAAAACAAGAAGGGTAAAATCGTTAAATACAAATTTGAACCGCTTGATGAAAAAACCATAGCAATGATAAAAGACGCTGTCATGAAAGCCATAGGCTACAATAAAGCCCGCGGCGATCAGATTAGCGTCTCCTGTATGGCATTTTCAAGCAAAAAACTAACTCCTCCAAAAGGTGGTATAATGAACGCAGCAACCACAGGTGTGCTCTCATTTGCAAGCTACTACAAGTATGCTCTGATTGCCCTGTTACTGTTTATCTTCTACTTCCTGTTCTTAAGAAAATTCATTAAAAATGTCATGAGCATAACGGTTAAAGAGGAAGAGGAAGAGGGTGCCCAGCAGCAGGCGATGGAAGAGGAGGCTGTTAAGGGCAAGAGCATTAAAGAACTCGAAGAAGAGATCTCAAGCAAACTTGAAGAAGAGGAAGTAGTTGATGAAGAGACCATAAAGAGCAGGGTCATTGAAGAAAAGCTCAGAGAAAAGGCTGAGCAAAACCCCGAAGAGCTGGCAAGCCTGGTAAAAACAGTACTGGCCACAAAACCCAAGTAGAATAAGGCGGCTATAACATGGCAGAGAAAGCAAAAAATATTAAAAGTGCCGAGGATCTAACACCCGCTCAAAAAGCGGCCATTCTAATGATTGTCCTCGGCGAGGAGCTCTCAGCAAAGGTCCTATCCCAGCTACCAAAATCGGATATAGAGCTTATCTCTAAAGAGATAGCCTTCATGAGAACCATAGACCCAAAAATCATACGTGAGGTTGTAAACGAATTCTACACGATGCTGAAGGCAAAGGAGTTCATGAGTGTAGGCGGCCTTGAGTATGCAAAAGAGCTCCTTATCAAGACACTTGGCCCTGAAGAGGCACGCAAAATAATAGATAAACTGATGAAGATAATGGAGTCAAGCTACGGCTTTGACTACCTGGAAAACGTCGATCCAAAGCAGCTTGTTAAGTTTATACAGAACGAGCACCCACAAACAATTGCCATAATCCTTGCTCATCTCGACCAATCAACAGCAGCAGAGGTGCTGTCACTCCTGCCCAAGGAATTACAGGGCGATGTAACACTGCGCATGGCATCGCTGGAGAATGTCTCACCAACAGTCATTAAACATGTCTCTGAGATCTTGGAGAGCAAAATGGAGAGCGTGAGTGGTTCCAATATAGAGCTTGGTGGTGTTAGGAAGGTTTCCGAAATCATAAACAGAATGGGAAGAATGGAATCAAAGGCGCTAATTGATGCTATAGCAGAGCATAATCCAGAACTTGCAAGCCAGATAAGGGATATGATGTTCGTATTCGAAGACATCATAAAGCTAAGTGACACAGACATTCAGGAGTTGCTAAAGCATATCGACAAAAAGGATCTTATACTCGCTCTCAAAGGTGCAAGCGACGAACTCAAGGAGAAGTTTTTCAAGAATATGTCCTCCAGGGCAGCTGAAACCCTTAAAGAAGAGCTTGAATTCCTCGGCGCTGTGAAGGTCAAGGATGTTGAAAAAGCCCAAAAGGTTATCGTTGACATCGTTAGGAAACTCGACGAGGAAGGTGTAATCTCCATTGGTGGAGGCGGTGAAGAGGTGATAACCTAACAATGAAGATAAGACGCTACGAATTTGAAGAGCTGACAAGTGATGATAGCGCCGTGTGCAATGAAAACAGCCACAATCACAACGAAAAAGAAACAGAAACAAACGGGCAAATAGACAAAGAAGAAATAGAGAAGAAAATCAACCAGATTATAGAAAACACAAAACGGGAAGCACTAAAAGAAGCTGAACGCCTAAAGGAAAAAGGCTACAGGGAAGGCTTTGAAAAGGGCTACAGGGAAGGTTTTGAAAAGGGCCTGAAAGAGGCTCAGGAGAAACTCAACACCGTGATAGAAGAGTATACAAAAAGAAGCGATGAGGCTATAAAAAAGCTTATGAAAACGGCAAAGGAGATGGAGGAACGCTATAAGGAGCTTGAAAACAGTGCCGCCGATGCAGTCATTTCCATAGCAAACAAGGTGATAGCAAAAACTATAGAAGTGGACAGAGAAGCGATTATATCAATGATAAAGGAAGCGCTCAACCTGACTGAAAGCAAAAAACTCAAAATAAGGTTAAATCCTGAAGATGCGGCGAACCTTGAAGAGAGAATGGAATCGATGCCCACCAGCAAGGATATAGAAATCGTTAGCGATAATAGCCTGTCGAGGGGTTCCATACTTATTGAGGAGGAAAACGGTAATATCATAGACGCAGGGGTAAATGCGAAAATAGCTCAAATTGCCAATACCATAAAAAATGAGTAGGTTAAAGCAGCTTTCAGAACTGATAGAGTCATCAAACCTGATCACCACCTACGGTAGAATAAAAAAGGTTACAGGAATAACCATAAAGGCTTCGGGACCCAAAAATGTAAAAATAGGGGATGTTTGCACTATCAAATCTGAATCAGCTCAGATTGAAAGCGAGGTTGTCGGATTTGACGATGACGGTATCATACTCATGCCACTTGGTACATTAGACGGCATTAAAGCCGGCAGCCTTGTTCAATCAAAAAATAGAAGCCTGAGTGTACCGGTGAGCAAAAACATGCTGGGCAGGGTAATAAACGCCCTTGGCAAACCAATCGATGGCATGGGTCCCATAGATGTAGAGGCTTTCTATCCAATATACCCAGATCCAGTCTCTCCGTTTGCCAGAAAGATTATAAAGGAACCGCTGGAGGTGGGTATCAAAGCAATAGATGGGCTGCTTACCTTGGGCAAGGGCCAACGTATTGGTATATTTGCCGGTAGTGGCGTTGGTAAAAGCACATTAATGGGGATGATAGCGAGAAACTCATCGGCCGATGTGAATGTCGTTGCTCTGATCGGAGAGCGCGGCAGGGAGGTTAAGGAGTTTATAGAAGAAAGTTTAAAAGAAGAAGGTCTCAAAAAGAGCGTTGTGGTTGTAGCAACAAGCGACGAAGCGCCGCTACTGAGGCGTGAAGGGGCATTCGTAGCTACAGCCATCGCAGAATTCTTCAGGGATCAAGGTTTAAACGTGATGTTCATGATGGATTCTGTTACCCGTTTTGCTATGGCACAAAGAGAAATAGGGCTTGCAGTAGGCGAACCACCAACAACGAAGGGTTATACACCGAGTGTTTTTACACTTTTACCCCGCCTTATGGAAAGGGCTGGAAATTTTGAGAGGGGCTCCATAACGGCAATCTACACGGTGCTTGTTGATGGCGACGATCTGATGGAGCCCATTGCAGATACATCCAGATCTATCCTCGATGGTCACATAGTCCTTTCACGCACCATAGCCGAGAAGGGTCGTTATCCTGCAATAGATGTGCTCAAAAGCATCTCAAGGCTGATGAACACAGTTGTTAGCAAGGAACATATGGAGCTTTCCCGCAGAATTAAGAAAGTAATTTCTGTCTACAAGGATGCCGAAGATCTGATCAATATCGGTGCCTATGTGAAGGGATCGAATCGCGATATAGATGAAGCAATCAGGTACATTGGCAAAATTGAGGCGTTTTTATCCCAGGACATAGATGAAGCATATACGATGGAGGAAACTTTAAACCTGATGAAAGGGATCTTTAGCTGATGTTCGTTTTCAGGCTTGAACGTGTACTAAAAATACAATCGGATCTATTGAAAAAATGCATGTTAGAGATTGCGACAATAGATCATCTGATAGATCAAACTGGTAGGGAGCTTACACAAACAGAAACTCAACTCAAACACTACGGTGATAAGTTGAAGGATATGCTCAAACGCGGTGCAACAAAAGAGATGCTACTGTTTTATGGTCAAATTGTTTCAAGGCTACAGGATAGAAAAAGGGAACTCCTGTATAGGCTTAATGAGCTAAAAACAGCAAAAGAAAAAAAGCTCCAGGAAGCAAAGGAATTGAATAAAGAAAAGAAAAAGCTTGAAAGACTCAAGGAGGCTGAATTTGAGAGATACAAGCAAAACGAAGCGCGCAAAGAGGCTTCTTTCCTTGATGAAATCGCAAATATCAAAACTGCTCGCAGTCGTATTAATCGTTAGCATCTACTCCACAGTGGCTTACACAAAAGAAACACAAAAACCACAGAGCATGAGCAGTATAGTGGAAAAAATAAACCAGCTCAAAATGATGGAAAAACTGATAAATGAAAAACTCCAGGAGCTAAAAAAAGAAAAGGAGCAACTAAAAAAGGAAAAAGAGGCTTTCAACAAGTACGTTAAAAGTCAGAAGGCAAAACTGGAAGCCTATATAAAACAAAAACAGGCCGAACTTGAATCATTAAAAAAACGTATAGCAAACGAGAAGATAAAAAAACTGGCTTCCATATACTCCAATGCAAAACCACAGGCTGCAGCCGAAGAGCTTTCCAGAATGAATGAGGATTTAGCGGCACAGATTTTACTGTTCATGCAGCCAAGAAAAGCGGGGGCCATCATCTCTAAGATGAACCCCCAAAAAGCTTCTGAGATCTTTCAACGTTACATCAACAAAAAATCCCAGAGCCCACAATCAACTAATACGCAATAAGCTTCCAGTTGCCGTTAACTATCTTCACCATGCAGAAATCACTGGGATTGAGACCCGCATGATCCGTCTTTGAGTAATTGAAGATTCCCGTAACGCCAACGTAATTCTTTGTCTGCTCAATCTTATCCCTGAGAGACGTCCTGTCGGTAGCACCGTGTTCAATTGCAAGCTTAACGATGTTGAAGGCATCATACGCGTGGCCACCAAACCCAGAGACAGGACCGAATTTCGCTTCATACATCTTCTTATAAGCAAGCAACACCTTTTTCTGTGGATCACTATCGGGTAACTGATCGGCAACAAGCAGTTTCCCGGCAGGCAGAATTATACCATTAGCTGCATCCCCAGCCAGCTGTATAAAGCGTTTTGATGCAACACCATGGCTCATAAATAGCGGCACCTTGATTCCGAGCTCTTTGACTCCCTTCGCTACGGATGCTGGACCAGGGTTTGTCCCCCAGCAAACAATAGCCTGAACACCCTTTGTGTTTTTTATCTTTACAAGCTGGGAAGTCATATTCGTATCCTTTGGGCCGAATGTCTCATCGGCGAGTATTTTTATTCCATACTTGCCGGCAAGTCTCTTCAACTCACCCCTACCACTGGCACCAAAACCTGTAGACGCAGTAAGTATTGCAATCTTGCTTATTCCATGGTCCTTCATATAGCTATAAATCCTCTCTACAGCAAGACTATCCGAAGGTGCGGTTTTGAACACCCACTTTTTAACAGGACGCGTTATCTTGTGGCTTGCAGCCATGGATATTAGCGGCACATGACTCCGTTGTATCAGAGGAATAATAGACAATGTAGAGCCACTCCTTGTGGGACCGATTATCACATCGACTTTGTCACTGTAGATCAGTTTTCTTGTCAGCACAACAGTGCTTGCAGGGGAACCCTTTGTATCATAGATAATCAACTTTACCTTGTTACCATTTATGCCACCGTTTTTATTAACCTTCTCAGCCATCATCTTGAGTGTGTTGCGCTCAGGCTCACCAAGAAACGCCGTTGGGCCCGTGATTGAAACAAGGACACCGATCTTAAAGGTTTTAGCAAAAGCACCAGAAACGAGAACGGAAAATACAGCTACAGCTAATAACAACTTTTTCATCATACCTAAATCTCCCTTATTTCTTCTTGAGATAAGAGTTCTACACCATTTTTGTTAAACATCTCCTGAGCCTTCTCCAGATCCGACAGTTTAAAAACCATTACAGCCCTGCCAGCTATTGGTGAGGCAAACCCATACATGTACTCAACATTAATATTCTCATTCGCAAGCAGTCGAAGTATCCGCGCAAGGGATCCGGGTTTATCTTCAATCAAACATGCAAGCGTATTCGTGACACTGACCGTAAACCCACTCTCCTTAAGTATGCGTACCGCTTCATCGGTGTTGTTGGTTATAAGCCTCGCTATGCCGAAGTCGGAAGAGTCAGCAAGAGAGAGAGCCTTTAGATTGATGCCTTTAGAGCCCAAAAGCTCAACCACCTCAAGCAATCTGCCGGGTCTATTCTCGATAAAAACTGAAATCTGTCTGATTCTTTTCATACCACTCCCCTTCGACTTTTAAAGCTTTCTCTTGTCGATAACGCGCTTTGCCTTGCCCTCAAACCGCTGTAGACTCTTTGGCTCCGCCAGCGTTACCTTCACGCTTATTCCAAACAGATCCTTAATGTCCTTTTCGATCTGCCTCTGAAGATTCTGAAGATGCTTGATCTCATCTGAGAATATTTTCTCACTGACTTCGACCTTCACTTCCAGTGTATCAAGGTTGTTAACCCTATCCACAATAAGCTGGTAGTGCGGCTCCACACCCTCGGTTTCCATCAACAGGGACTCGATCTGTGACGGGAAGATATTTACACCCCTGATGATCAGCATATCATCGCTTCTTCCCTTGATCCTTTCTATCCTTCTATGCGTCCTGCCGCACACGCACGGTTCCCTTATAATCCTTGTGATGTCGCGTGTCCTGTAGCGGATCAGAGGCATTGCATCCTTCTGTATCGTTGTGATAACAAGCTCCCCCTCTTCTCCGTCCTCAAGCACCTCTCCTGTGTCGGGATCAATAATCTCTGGTATGAAGGCATCTTCCCAGATGTGCAAACCGTGCTTAGCCTCTCTACACTCGATTGCAACACCCGGTCCCAGGATCTCGCTTAAGCCGTAGATATCTATGGCATCTATGCCGAGCTTCTCCTCTATCATCTTGCGCATCTCCTCACTCCAAGGCTCGGCACCAAGAATACCTACTCTCAGACGCAGTTCATCTTTCTCGATGCCCATGTCCCTGATCACTTCAGCAAGATAAAGCGTGTAGGAGGGTGTTGCAGTCAACACGGTGGAACCCAAATCCTTCATGATCATTATCTGTTTCTTCGTGTTGCCGCCAGAGATAGGAATAACTGTAGCACCAAGTTTCTCACCACCATAATGCGCACCGAGTCCACCGGTAAAAAGGCCATAGCCGTAGGCATTCTGAATAATATCACCCTTGGTTACACCTGCGGCTGCAAATGAGCGCGCCATAAGCTCACTCCAGATGTCGATGTCCCTTCTCGAATAACCAACAACGGTGGGCTTACCTGTTGTTCCGCTTGACGCATGGACCCTGACCACCTGCTCAAGTGGAAGCGTAAACAGCCCGAACGGATAGTTATCCCTCAGATCCTGTTTCGTTGTAAATGGCAAACGCTTAAGATCGTCAAGGCTCTTCACGTCGTCAGGCTTTACGCCTGCCTCATCCAGCTTTTTCCTGTAGAAATCAACAAGGTTGTACACTCGCTCCAGCGTATTCTTCAACCTCTTCAGCTGGAGCGCCTCCAGTGCCTCTCTGGGCATCGTCTCAATTTCATCTGCGTAAATCATAACCCCCTCACCTATAAACCAAGATATTTATCGATCTTGGGTTTATCAAATCCCACCACAGCCTTCGAGCCAATTAAAATGACAGGCACACCCTGTTGACCGGTTCTTCTAACCATATCCTCAGCTGCCTTTCTATCTCTTGAAACATCCACATCCTTAAATTTTACCCCCTTCTGTTTAAGATATGCCTTTACCCTATTGCACCAGGGGCAACTCGGAGTGGAAAAGACTATAACTCTCGGTTGTTTTCGCGCCTTCCTCTCTACCATTCAAACCTCCTTATCCCAAGAAAAAATTTCTTTTGCCATCATATTTATATCTCTAACCGACTCTTTGTCAACGCTTATAAGAAGAGTCTGCACGCTATATTCCGCGTTTCGTTGGTATGATCGTAGCCTATTTTCTCAAGCGAGCGTTCAAATTCAGCTTCTTCCCCTGGTGGTATCTCAAAACCAACAAGCACTCTACCGAATTCACCACCGTGGCGCCTGTAGTGGAACAGGGAGATATTCCAGTTCTCCTTCATGTGCGAAAGGAAGTTCATCAAAGCTCCCGGCTTTTCGGGGAATCTGAAGTGGTACACAAGCTCATTCTCAACAACGTGTGTCTTACCACCTATCATATAACGGATGTGGTTCTTAACCAGTTCATTGGGTGTCACGTCCATTGCATAGTAACCAGCTTCCTTCATTCTCCTCAAAATCTCAGCATTCTCCTTCTCGTAATCTACCGATAAGCCCACAAGCAGATAAGCCTTCTGTCTTCCAGATATCCTGTAATGAAACTCGGATACGTTTTTATCCCCAACTACACGCTCACAAAATCGTTTGAATTCTCCTGGGCGCTCCGGTATGGTAACCGCATACAAAGCTTCCTGCTTCTCACCGATCAACGCCCTTTCAGCCACAAAACTCAATCTATCGAAGTTCATATTGGCTCCGGAGTTTATGGCAATGAGGGTCTTCTCCTCGATACCCTTTTCGCGGACGTACTTTTTTATTCCAGCCACAGCAAGAGCGCCTGCAGGCTCAACAATGTTGCGTGTATCGTAGTAGATGTCCTTTATCGCTGATGCTATATCGTCCGTTGAAACAAGTAGAACCTCATCAACATAACGCTTAGCAAGATCAAACGTAAGTTCACCTATCTGCTTAACAGCAACGCCGTCTGCAAAAATACCCACCCTATCAAGAACCACGCGTCTGTTGTGTTTAAGCGACAGGTACATAGCATTGCTATCAACGGGCTCAACGCCAATTATCTTTATGTGGGGATAGATCTCCTTAACAAAAGCTGCAATACCAGAGATAAGCCCGCCGCCACCAACAGGCACAAAAATCGCATAGACATCCTCGCTTGTTGTCTGCCTAACAATCTCATGGCCTATTGTCCCCTGCCCTGCTATCACGTACTCATCATCGAAGGGGTGTATGTATACCATACCTGTTGTAGAGGCAAGCTCCACGCTGTAATCCGCCGCTTCAGAGTAGTTTAGGCCCTTTAACACCACCTCCGCGCCGTGTTTCTTGACGGCATTGATCTTTATCTGTGGCGTGGTCTCTGGCATGACAATCATCGCCTTTAAACCAAGAACTCTGGCTGCATACGCAACACCCTGTGCATGGTTGCCAGCAGATGCGCATATTACACCACGGGCCTTCTGTTCCTTTTCCAGATGGGCTATTTTGTTGTATGCTCCACGAATTTTGAAGGAGAAAACATCCTGCAGGTCTTCCCTTTTTAACAGTATCCTGTTGTTGAAACGCTTGGAAAGGTTGTCGGCAAATGTTAAGGGGGTTTCCTTAACAACATCATAGACCTTTGATGTCAGTATGAGCCGGATTATACCATCCATTTTTACCCCCGTTGGTGGACGGTAGGGGAGTCGAACCCCCGACCTCTACCGTGCGAAGGTAGCGCTCATCCCAACTGAGCTAACCGCCCTCCTTTAGGATAGTATTGATATACAATCTACCGGCTTTTGTCAACCTAAAGGTTAATACAGGATGATAGTATCATTTATTGTGACAAATTCTAATGCTGGATTGACTTTCTATAGTGCCTGTGGTACCCTGTCTCACAGTGATTACCGAAGCATGCGATCTTACAAGCCTGTTCGGGCTTATCAGCAAAATAGCAAGGAGACTCTACACAACCGACAACTGGCTCTCCATACTGGATGCGCTTTCAGAGTTCTTCGGTGTTGATGGTGCATTTATTGGACTGTGGAAGCACGGATTTGTTGAGTTCAGCTACTCCTCGAGATTTATCAAAGAGATAGCCCATGAAAACCTAAAAGTTAACCTCAAAGATAGAGTAGGATTTACCACAACATTAACAAACAGGGGATATGTGCTTATTCACGACTACGAAACCTATCCGTATGCTATGGATGGTTGGAAAAAAGCCGGCCTGAAATCAGCACTTGTTGTTCTAATACGTTCCCCAAGAAGGATATTTGGTTCTCTGCACCTTGTTAGTTTCAGCAAAAAGAGTAGCTTTGATGAGAAAACAATAGAGGTTGCAAAAGCTATCTGCGATACCATTGCACTCGAGCTTGATAAGGAAGAGACAGAAAGAAAGCTGGAAAACGAGCGTAAACTAACTGCACACTATATCGATATGCTCAAAACCGTCTCTGGCGGTATAGAAAGTCCGGATAAACTTCAGGACTTTGTAAGATCAATGCTCTCCGAAATTAAATCCTTTAGCTCGGCTGACAGTGTAAGCCTCGTTTTCCCCGCAGAAGATATCTACGCAGCAATTGACACAGAGTTTAAAACCTTAACGTACGAAAGTTTCAAACAGACACCTTTATACGACCTCTGGATAGATAATATAACAAACAGGATGGAGTGTCTAAAAAGGGAAGCGCTTAAACGGTGTCCATCCAGAATAGAATTAGCCACGGCACACGTAATACCTATTCTATCTGGTGGCAAAACGATTGCTCTTCTGTGTATCGGCTTTAGACAGGATGAACCGGCGATCGACACAAAACAGCTCGACTTCTTAAAGATTATGACAGAGCATTTTGTATCACTCATACACTCTCACAAAAACATACACAAGATCTCATCCCTCCTATCTGCAACAGAATCGGGATTGATTCGGGCGTTTGTTTCTTCTGTAGAAGCCAAGGATGTCTATACAAGGGGACATTCGGAACATGTGGCACACTATGTAAAAAGAATGGCAAAGGTGCTGGGTTTCAATAAAAACGAGCAAGAAGTACTCTACAATGCCGGTCTGTTACACGACATTGGAAAAATCGGTGTCCCTGACAACATATTACTAAAACCCGGCAAACTAACGCCGCATGAGTATGAGATCATGAAATTACATCCTGTTTTTTCCTACGAGATAGTAAAAAATATACCGAAGTTCGAAGAAGTGGCCATTTGTATAAGACAACACCACGAACGCACAGACGGTAGCGGATATCCAGACGGATTAAGTAAGGATCAGATAAGGATCGGAGCGCGGATGCTTGCCATCGCAGACATCTTCGATGCCCTTACCACGGATAGACCTTACCGGGTAAGCATATCGCCCGACAAAGCGATAGAAAGCCTCAGGGCTGAACCTGTCGATCAAGCAATCCTGGAAAAAACGAAAAAAGAACTTGTGGATGAATTCAAAAAACGTGTTCGGGAGCCCATTGAGAGCTTCGTACCAAGAGAGCTGGAAGCTGCAAGAAGGGACTTTCTAAAAAGGGACCACATGACAGGTCTATACAGGAGAGAAGCGTTCGTTGAAGCCGTTAATGAGAAAATAGCCTCCGGTGAATCCTTTGCCGTTTTTATGGTTGACATCAAGAACATCTCTTACATAAACTATAAATACGGCACCGAGATTGGTGATAAGGTTATCGTTCTTGTTGCCGAAGAGCTAAACAAACTCAAAAAAGTAAAGGCTCTGGCACGAACGGGAGCCGATGTGTTTATGTTCATCTACACCGGTCCCACTGCCAGGGTGTTTAAGGAAATTATAGCCAAGGAATTGAAAAAGGGTATGCTTTCCAAGATTATGCAGAAAAGCTGCATTATAGACAAAAGAGAAGCCACTTCCATCATGGGTTGTTATATAACCTTTACCGTGTATCCCGATGAAGCACAAAACGCTGAAGAGCTCATTTATAGATGTATAAAGAAAAAAAAGAGTGGTGAAACATGAAACTCTTTATTGCAAGAAAACTCCTTGAGCTTATTCCTACCTTCTTTGGTATAACAATTATCATCTTCGTGATAATACACCTTGCTCCGGGTAATCCTGTCAATTCGATGGGCACATTCAATCCCAACATATCAGCTGAAGCGTTACAGCGAATGAAAAAGCTCTACCATCTTGATCAACCACTCTATATTCAGTACATAGACTGGCTAAAGTCTGTCTCGCATCTCAATTTCGGTGTCAGCCTGGTCGATGGTGTAAGTGTAATAAAAAAGATAGGCGAAAGACTACCGGTAACCGTGGGCATAAATGTGGTGGTACTGCTCATTTCCCTTGCTATTTCCATACCAATTGGTGTAATAAGTGCTATTAAGAAGGATTCCCTGATTGATAAATTCTTTACGCTCTTTGTATTTAGCGGATATGCCATGCCTTCTTTTTGGCTTGCTCTACTGTTGATGATACTGCTTGGTGTTAAGTGGCACCTATTGCCTATCTCTGGCTTGCACTCCATTGGTGTCAAACCCGGCACACTTGCCTACTACATTGACCTTGCCAAACATCTTGTTATACCTATAGCCATTGGCGTGTACGGCTCCCTTGCCGGATTCTCACGCTACGTAAGAAAAGGCATCATAGACGTACTCGATAAGGATTTCATCAGACTACTGTATATGCGAGGCGTTAGTATGAGAAAAATCTACTGGCACGCCCTGAAAAACGCACTCTTGCCGCTTGTTACGATCCTTGGTCTTTCTATCCCCGGTTTAATAGGTGGCAGTGTAATTATTGAGTCCATATTTGCCATACCAGGAATGGGGCAGCTATTCTACTATTCAGCACTGGCAAGGGACTATCCAACCATAATGGGAATTCTCACAATCAGCACCATCCTTACGCTCCTTGGCAATCTTCTCGCAGATATAACATATGCACTGATAGACCCGAGGATAAGGTATTAAAGAATGATCAGGTTTGAAGTAGACGGAAGGAAATTGGAGCTTAGATATCTATTGCTTGACTACACGGGCACACTCTCTGAAAACGGCCGGCTAATAAGCGGCGTCAGAGAAAGACTAAAACAACTTTCGCGTAAATTTGAGAGTGTTAAGGTTTTAACAGCCGACACGTTTGGAACAGCAAGAAGAGAGTTGGAGGGCTTAGACGTAGAGATCCATGTAATAGAAGGTACTGCAAAGCAGTTCAAAGGCGAACTTGTAAATAGACTTGGTCCTCAATGGTGCGTAGCAATAGGCAATGGTAACAATGATACAGAAATGCTAAGGCAAGCCTGCATAGGAATTGCCGTGATAAACGCAGATGGATGCTTTACAAAGGCTATTCTTTCAGCCGACATCGTTGCAAAATCGATAGAAGATGCTCTTGACATGTTGTTCGAACCAAGAAAACTCATTGCCGATTTGAGGGAGTAATTCAAGATGAAAAGCCTCACGGAGCTCATAACCGATATTCACTCCTATCTAAGCTACTCCGTTGCCCATGTTAGATTCTATAGCATTCTCATAGCACTACTCATTCTCTTTATCTTTCTACTTCTCAGACAGGTCTTTTCCAGAATTATCATCAGATACCTCAGAAGAGTGGTTACAAAAACAAAAACGCGCATCGACGATGAATTTTTGACAATGATAGAACCACCATTGAAATTTATCATAGGTGCAATGGGCTTTTACTTTGCCTTTATATGGCTAGACTTTGGGCCAAGCTACAACATAATAGCATCCAAAGCCTTTGTCTCGCTGGTTATCTTCACTATAGGCTGGGCTCTCTATAGAACTGACACGATAACAACAGCCGCACTCGAAGCCTTTTTCACCAAGCAGAATTTCGAAGTAGGTTTAAGTTTCATACCTTTCTTTAACAAGTTCATCAAGTTTTCCATTGTGGTAATAGCCTTTGTTTTGATTGTCCAGATGTGGGGCTACAACATAGGTGCAATTATCACCGGTCTGGGCATAGGCGGTCTTGCTGTAGCCTTAGCTGCAAAGGATACAATAGCCAACATGTTTGGCAGTCTGGTAATTCTTTTTGATAGACCTTTCAGGATTGGGGACTGGATAAAAACATCATCAACAGAGGGTATTGTCGAAGATATAGGCTTCAGAAGTACAAAGATACGCACCTTCGAAAACTCACTTGTATCTGTGCCCAACTCACAGATAGCCAACCAGCCCGTTGAAAACTTTACGCTTCGCAAGCGCAGACGCATCAAGTTTACCATAGGTGTGACCTATTCCACACCGCCTGAGAAACTCAAAGCCGCCGTAAACAGGATACGCACCATGTTAAAAGAGCATCCAGGCTTGTACAAAGGCACCATGCTCGTTTATTTCACTGAATTCGCCGATAGTTCACTCAATATATTTGTCTACTGCTTTACAAATACAACCAACTGGGAAGAGTACCTTGCCATTCGAGAAGAGATAAACTTCAGAATTATAGACATAATGGAAGAACTGGGCATAGAGTTCGCTTTCCCATCCATGTCTGTCTACCTCAAGCAGCAATGAGCACAACAGTAGATAATCTCAAGAACGGATTGAAAAACGGCTTTGCCACATCCGCAAGCCTTATAAAAACCATTGTGCCGTTTTATATAGCCGTTGATTATTTGAATGCGCTGCATGTAACAGATGTAGCAGGAAGTTTTCTGTCGCCTCTTATGGGTTTATTTGGTCTTTCCGGTAAAATGGCAATAGCGCTTATCAGCGGCTACCTTGTGAACCTCTACGCAGCAATTGCGGTTTTAGTGGTGCTTCATCCCACATGGCAACAGGTAACGATTGTAGGTCTTATGTCTGGAATTGCTCATAACCTTGTGGTTGAAGGCGCAATACTGGCAAGGTTGGGAGCCAACCCAATATTCGTCACACTGTTAAGAATAGCCGTTTCGCTTGTGGCTGGCTTTGTAATGCATCAGATGTTTGTGGTGATCTACGGTGGATAGCTCAATACTGATACACGCATTGTACGGAAGTGCAAAGCTATCTATAAAACTCATACTCATTATAGTTCCGCTCACCGTGGCTTACGAGTTTCTCGAAAAAAGTGCATGGTTCAAAAAGCTGCTTTCTGCCCTGCATCTATTTCTCAAACCCATGGGTTTCTCAAAGGACGCAAGTGTATCCATGCTGGTTGGCATATTGTTGGGGATAGCTTACGGCTCAGGCATTCTGATTTCGCAATTGAAAAAACAACAACTGTCGCATTCAGACATACTCCTAACAGCTATTTTTCTATCCATGTGCCACGCCATAATTGAGGATACGCTTGTCTTTGTGGCAATAGGTGCAAACGGTATCTACATAATTATTTTCAGACTTATTATAGCTATAGGTCTGGCGACACTATTTTACAGATATCTTGCCCAGAAAGTTAAAAAAACAACTTAGATACTTTCAAATGTCAATTTTACATCGACTTCATCCACACCATCCATCTGGAGTAGTTTCTCCCTTACCATCTCGATGATTTTGAATCCCGATGGACAGTGCTGATTGATTGCCCTTACCAGAACACTTACCCTGCCGTTTTCAATATTTATTAAACGTACAAGCCCCAATTCAAACAGATTTTCCGTGGATACCGACGGGTCACGGATCTCTTTCAGCTTATCTATGATTTCATCCTCACTCACCATTTTCACACCATCCGTATAGCGTATTAAAGTAAGCCCTGCGCCTGTAGCTGTTTATATGCATAGAGCGCAAAAGTCTCACAGCAACGCTGTTTTTCGAATCATATGCATAGGCAACCGTCACATAATCCCTGCACTGTCGACTCTTTTGCAGGCAGAGAAAGAGACCATAAGTAGCATAAAGGCGCGCTTCCCACCTGTTGCTCAACGCCATATCGGCAAGAGAACGAAAAATCCTGCCAGCGGCAGCATAGCGACCGCAAATGCCGTAGGCCACAAGCAAGCAATAGCGCGACCTGAAAGAATCGAAGCTTTTAAAAAAACTAATCGCCTCTGCGCACCTGTGGCGCTTTAGAAGCACAACACCCTGATGCAGATAGGTTGAGCTCTTCTTCACAAAACGGCGTGGAGCTTGCTGTTGTTTGCCTGGTAACCTGCGGTGTTTTGCTCTCTCCGATAGCCTGTATGCCGGGTACTTAACACCCGTTGAACAGGAATAAACAACCAGTAAAAATACTATCAGTAAGGCACTACGCAGCGGCATCTTTGAATATTTTGTACATATTTTCAAACGCTGTCTCTATCCACTCCTTTGCATCATCAATGTAACCCACAACGGTGTTCTTTATCTCATCTTCTTTGCCTATATTCAACAGATAGTAGGAAGCACCACCGCTTGCCAGTGAGACCACAAATGATGGAAACAACCTAACCTTGCCGGTTAGCACCTTTGTCAAAACAAGACTACCAACAAGCGCACCTGCTCCCACGTATATTGCTTTTGAAGCAGCATCTTCACCCTTCAACAGATCCACAGGTGCAACATAAAGGCCATACTCTGTTAGGGCTTCAGCTTTATCGAGCATCGTTTCCCATTTCTCTGGATTTTTCTCAATAAACTCTGGATTATTCTTCTCAACAAGGCCCTTCAGCTCAAGAAACAGTTTGGAAAGGTGTTCCTTACCCCATCTGGCAAGCTCATCCCTTATTCTCTCCAGTTCCTCTTCCACCTTACCACTGGACCTGATTCTGGTCTTTATCTGTACAACCTCATCATCCAGCATAGCTTTGTACTTCTTTAAAATATCCTCCATTTAAACGCCTCCTCTTATATCGCTTTTTCAATAACATCACCGTTTGGTGTGGTTTCTTCAAAGATCTGTCCTGTAAACCTGTATAGATCACATGCGGGACTCCTGTAGCATCCCGGCGCAAGAGCAGCCTTAACACAGATCTGATCAAGAAACTCCTTCTCATCCCAGTGCCACTCTACCGGCACCTGTGGCAATAGCAATCCACTGTTTGCTCCACAAACAATAAACAGACCGTCCCGACCCACCTTTATCTGTTCCTCATAGGGTCTTGTCTTATCAAGCGGTATCATCGGCGAAAGAACGGTTACTTCAACTACCACGGTATTTAACTCCTCCACGCTCAAGGGTGGAAAACGCGGATCCGAAAAGGCAGCAGAAATCGCCGAAGAGATAGTTGCATCAATTAAAGCCTCATATGCAAGAGGATGTCCTATGCAACCCCTCAATCTACGTTCAGGATATGTGTTGAGCGTAACAAATACACCACGCTTCTCTTCGAGTACAGGAGGGTATTCAGCCGGTCTTTTCATCGGCCTGCCTTCCTTGAAATAGTAAACTATAGCAGCCCTGGCGAGTCTGACCAGAAACTCTCCCTCTTTAAGCGAAAGATCCATACTCCTTCTCCTTATTCGGGATGGACAACATTGTAGCACCTATCACAGATCTCCTCATTCGTAGCGTTGTTACCAACACTATCATCGTATCTCCAGCATCGTTGACACTTCTTGCCCCTCGCCTTGGTAACGTAAACCCTGACCCCGTTCTCCTCATCGTCGAAGAGTTTTAGATATTCCTGCGGTTTACCTGTGATAAAATGGGAAACAATACAAATATCCGCAAGAGCTCTGCTGTCCACACCAGAAATCACGTTTTTGATATCTTCGTTCTTTACCTCGACATACACGTCAGCCTCAAGGGAGTTACCTATCAGTTTTTCACTCCTTGCAAGCTCGAGCGCTTTATCCGTCACACTCTTCAATTGCCTGAGCTTTCGCCATTTCTCCACAAGCTCAGGATCCCTATAGTGCTCATAGAGTGGTACAAACTCTTCGGCATGGACGCTGGGCTTGTCCCCATCCATATAAGAGTATGCTTCCTCGGCTGTAAACGAGAGTATCGGCGCCATGTAAAATACGATCACTCTTAATATCTCATGCATCGCCGTCTGTGCTGAAAGCCTCCTGTTGGAAGCTTTAGCGTCACAGTAAAGCCTATCCTTGAGGATGTCCAGATAGAAAGATGAGAGTATCGTAATGCAGTAGTTTGTCATCTCCCTGTATATTACATGAAAATCATAGTCGGCATAAGCCTTCCTCAATCGCTCTTTAAGCTTTTCAGTCTCAGCGAGCACCCACCGATCTATCTCCTCAAGTTTCTCGTAGGGCAAAGATTGGGAAACATCAAAATCGTGGAGATTGCCCAGCAGAAATCTTATGGTGTTCCTTATCTTTCTGTAGTTATCCACAAGCCTTCTCATAATTTCATCGGAAAGGCGTACGTCATCTCGGTAATCGGTGGCTGAAGCCCATAAACGCAGAAGCTCAGCCCCGTACTTGTTGATTATCTTATCGGGTGCAATTACATTGCCAAGGGATTTACTCATCTTTCTGCCCTTCGAGTCCACAACAAAGCCGTGCGTCAATACCGAGCGGTAAGGTGCCCTACCCCTCGTGCCAACCGACTCAAGCAAAGAAGAGTGAAACCAACCACGGTGCTGGTCACTACCCTCCAGATACATATCAGCCGGCCATTTCAGTTCCTCTCTTCTTTCAAGGACAGCTGCATGAGATACGCCAGAATCAAACCAGACATCCAGTATGTCCATCTCCTTTTCAAATTCTGTGCTACCACAAGAACAGCGGTAGCCCTCGGGCAAAAAGTAGTCCGGATCATGTTCAAACCAGACATCTGCTCCGTGTTCCTCTATCTTGTCTGCCACAAGATCCACAAGCTTTCTGTCAAACTGAACCTTGCCACATTTCTTGCATTTAAACAGAGCTATTGGCACTCCCCATGCTCTCTGTCTGGAGATACACCAGTCGGGCCGTACTTCCATCATAGAGTAGATCCTGTTCCTGCCCCAGGCTGGTATCCACTGGGTCCTATCTATCTCTTCCAGCGCCTTTTTTCTCAAACCATCCTTATCTATAGAGATAAACCACTGTTCCGTGGATCTGAATATAATTGGACTCTTACAGCGCCAACAATGCGGATAGGAGTGAACTATCTTCTCTTTCTTTATGAGCATACCTCTGTTTTTCAGGGTCTCAATAATGCGCGGATTTGCTTCAAAAACACTCATACCACCGAACATTTCAAGGTCGGCTTCATACCTGCCATCATCGTCTACAGGGGAGTAGATAGGTAAATGATACTTCCGGGCAACCGCGTAGTCTTCCTCGCCATGTCCAGGCGCTGTATGAACAAGGCCCGTACCAGCATCAAGCGTAACATGATCTCCCAGTATTATGGGAGATTCTCTATCATAAAGCGGATGAGCAAGTATATATCCCTCAAGTTGCTTACCTTTAACACTCTTTATAATTTCATACCTGCCAATGCCGAATTTCTCCATCAAAGTTTCCACCAATGCAGCTGCAACAAGATAGACAAGCCTATCCTCAACCTTTACGAAGGCATAGTCGAAATCTGGATTAACACAGACAGCCAGATTGGCGGGTATTGTCCACGGTGTTGTTGTCCATATAAGAGCAGAGACTGCCATGCCCAGAAAGCGTCTATCCTCGCTGGCAAGATCGCTTATAAAATCGAAACGCACATAGATGGAATCGCTTTCATCATCCTGATACTCAACCTCAGCCAGGGCAAGCGCTGTTTTGCACGAAGTACACCAGTAAACAGGTTTTTTCTGCTTATATACGAGTCCTTTTTCAACAAACTTGCCCAGTTCCCTCAGTGTATCTGCTTCATAGAGATAATCCATCGTAAGGTAAGGATTGTCCCAGTCCCCAAAAACACCGAGACGCTTGAATTCCTCTTTCTGAACGCCGATATACTTTGTCGCATAATCCCTGCAGAGTTTTCTAAACTGAGCTTTGCTCATTGCGTTTTTTTTCGCCTTCCCCAGTTCCTTTTCGATATTGTGTTCGATGGGTAAACCATGGCAATCCCAGCCCGGTACATAAGGAGCCAGGTAGCCAAACATTGTTTTTGATTTTACAACTATATCCTTCAACACCTTATTCAAGACATGTCCCATGTGAATGTGGCCATTTGCATAAGGGGGACCATCGTGTAACACGAACTTCTCTCTGCCTTCCCTGGAGCGTATTATCTTTTCATAGATCCTGTTTTCATCCCACCATTTCAGCATCTCCGGTTCTTTCTTGGTGAGATTGGCTTTCATAGGAAAATCCGTTTTTGGCAAAAGCAATGTATCTTTGTATTCCATACTACCCCCTAAGCGTGGCGTTAAAGCGCTCCTTCAGCCTTTCGAAGATTTCTGATATTATCTCGTCTATCTCCTGATCCGTGAAGGTCTTAGCATCGTTTTTAAGCACTATTCTGAATGTCAGGCTTCTCTTTGAGTTATCCTCAAGCCTGTCGTATACATCAAAGAGCACCACCTCAAATACCGGTTCAAATGACTCTATAACAAGCTGTATTTCGCTTGCGGGAATAGATTTGTCCACTACAATGGCAAGATCCCTAACCACTGTTGGAAGTCTGGGCAGGCGAACATACTTCACATCAAGATTCATCATTTGCGCCAATCTGGCAAGATCCAGCTCACAAACCAGTATTCGAGCCTTTCTGTCGAAACGTATCTGGTAGGCGTCATACACGTCTGGATGCAACTCACCAACAAAACCCACATTTTCCTCATCCACATATACTTCAGCACTTCTACCAGGATGCAAAAACACCCGCTGCGAAGGTCTATAGTTGAACCTCAAGCCACACAGTTTTGCAATCGCATCACTGATGGCCTTTATATCGTAAAAATCGAAAAACCGTTGACTCTCAAACCAGCTAAACTCTGCAAGTCCCCACATTAGAGCAGCTATCCTGTCATACTCTTCACTACCGCTGTCCTTCTTAAAGAAAACCCTGCCTGTTTCAAAAACCGCCACACTCCTCGCACCCTTGCTTATATTGAGTTTCAGGTTCTCCATCATACCCACAAGGAGTGTTGTGCGCATAACATTCTGGTCTTCAACAAGCGGATTCTTCAAAAAAAGGAATCTCTCCCTCTGCCGGTCAAACAGTTCCAGTCTTACGCTGTTGACAAAGGCATAATTAATTACCTCGTGCAAACCAAGGTCAGCCAACGTTTTTGTTACAGACCTTTTAAGCCTATCTACTGGCTTGAAATCCTTGAAACTACTATGCACCACGGGTAAAGTGGAATCTATCTTATCGTATCCTATTATTCTTGCTATCTCCTCAGCTATATCAGCTTCCATACCAATATCAAACCGATAGGTAGGCACCCTTACCACAATGTCAGACTGTTCCTTTTTAGGCTCAAATCCAAGTCTCTTAAGTACCTCCACCATCTGTTTTTCATCAAAATCACTTCCAAGAAACTCATTAACCCATTTCGGGGACACATTCAGTTGAAGTGGCTCAAACTCTGTACTTTTAGCATCGATATAACCTCTATAAACCGATGCGCCAGAGTGTTTACACAACAAAGATAGGGCGTATTGGCTTGCCACCAGGCACAAGTTTGGGTCAACGCCCCTCTCAAACCTATGGGATGCCTCTGTATGGAGCTTCAACTTCCTCGCAGTCAAACGTATACTCACCGGATCGAAGTGTGCACTTTCAAGTGCTATTGTCCCCGTTGTCTCTATAACACTTGAATCCTCAGAGCCCATTACACCGGCAATCGCTACAGGTTTCTTTTCATCGGCAATAACAAGCATTGTACCATCAAGTTTATAGCTTTTGCCATCCAGTGCCACTATCTCTTCGTTTGGCATAGCATCCCTAACAATAATGTTGCCTTCAAGCCTGTTGAGATCGAAAGCGTGAAGCGGCTGACCCAGCGCCATAAGGACGTAGTTTGTTATGTCAACAACGCTATTAATAGGCCTGATCCCACTCTTCATCAATCTCAGCCGAATTACAAACGGCGCCTCTTTTACCTCTACATCGGCAACATACAAGGTGTATCTTGGGCACTTTCTGGGGCTCTTAACCTCCACACCTATTACTTCATCAATACGCCTGTCAGTCTCCACATAGGTGAGTTCTGGCATGCGTATATCTGCACCGGTTAGCGCCCTTACCTCCCTTGCAATACCCAAAATGCTGAGTGCATCCGCTCTATTGGGTGTTAACTCAAGCTCTATTATGTAATCGTCAAATTCATCAATAGTGTCAAGAGGTGTGCCATTTGCAAAAGATCCATCAAGCTTCAGAAGGGTCGTTGAATCCTCCTCTATACCCATTTCCTCGGCTGATAACATCATGCCTTCACTCACAAAATCGCCGAATCTCCTTTTTTCTATTACCCTATCACCAACCTTGCTTCCGGCCAAAACCACAGGATACTTCTGACCCTTCTCGACAGAGCTATCCGCCGTAACAATATCAAGCTCACGTGATCCTATATTAACCTTTGCAAGACAAAGATTCCCCTTTCTTGATAGCTCAACTATCTCACCAACAACGCTTCCGTGCGTCTGCACTTTCTTTACGCTGTCCACCTCAAGGCCAGCCATTGTGAGTTGCTCAGCGAGCTCATCAGGATCAAGTTGGAGATCTACAAATTCGCTGAGCCATCTATATGAGACTCTCATAATCCCCCCTGAAACTGTCTAAGGAATCGAATATCGTTCTCAAAAAACAGCTTTATGTTGTCAATGGAGTGCTTAAGCATTGCAAATCGCTCAACGCCAAGCCCAAAAGCAAAACCAGTGTACTCATCCGGATAGTTTACGCCCTTTAACACGTTTGGATGTACCATACCACAACCAAGTACCTCAAGGTAGCCGGTATTAGAGCACACCCTGCAACCTTTTCCGCCGCAAATTATACAGCCTATATCCACCTCAGCAGAAGGTTCAGTAAAAGGAAAGTAACTGGGCCTGAATCTCACCGGCACATCACCAAAAAATCTCTTCAAGAAACCGGATAGTACACCCTTTAAATCCGAAAATCTTATACCTTTATCAACAAGCAGACCTTCCACCTGATGGAACATCGGTGAATGGGTAATGTCAGAATCGCGTCTGTACACCTTTCCTGGAGAAATAAACATCACCGGGGGTTTTTTCTTTTCCATAACACGGATCTGGGTTGGTGAGGTGTGCGTTCTTAGAAGCATTGCATCGTCTATATAGAAGGTATCTTGCATGTCTCTTGCTGGATGTTCCTTCGGTATATTCAACATCTCGAAATTGTATAAGTCGTACTCCACCTCAAAACCACTTTCCACATCAAATCCCATCGACCGGAATATATCCTCTATCTCGATTATAGTCCTGGTTATAGGATGCAACGAACCAAAATTGCCCAATCGGGACGGCAGTGTAACATCTATTCGTTCAAGTCTGAGGGATTCCTCCTTTATCTTTCTGCTGATTTCCTGTTGCTTCTCTTTTATCCTGGTCTCTATATACTCCTTTAATGCATTGATACGCTGGCCAAACTCCTTTTTCTGTTGAGGATCCATGGAAGCCATCTGTTTAAACAGCTCTCTTAAGGCACCTTTTTTACCAAGAAATCGAGCCTTTAGCTGTTTCAATGACTCATGATCGTTTATCTTCTCCAGCGATTCATCAAACTCCTTCTTAATTGAATCCATGTCTCCTCCGCGCAAGGTTAAAAAAAATGCGAAAAAACACTTCCTTTGCGAAAGTGTTTTTTCGCAAGATTGAGTCCCGTCACTGCATTTTTTTAACTATTTGACACTCTCAACTAAAGCCCTGAACTCTTCAGGCTGCCGTATGGCAAGTTCGCTAAGCATCTTTCTGTTTAGAGTAATACCCTTCTCTTTAAGGGCATGCATAAAGGTACTGTAGTTCATACCATACTCTCTTACAGCAGCATTTATCCTGGCTATCCAGAGCCTTCTAAACTCTCTCTTTCTTACCTTCCTATCCCTGTAAGCATAAGCAAGGGCTCTTCTTACGCTTTCCTCGGCATTCTTGTATGTGGAGTGTCTGCGCTGGTAGTAGCCCTTCGCCAGCTTGAGTATCTTCTTATGTCTTCTCCTTCGTGTGTAACCGGTTTTTACTCTCAAGGTTTACCCTCCCTGCTTACTTATAAGGCATCATTGCATTGACCCTCTTCAATGCGCTGCCGGACTTTATTATGGTTGGTCTCTTCAGTCTTCTTTTCCTCTTTCTATCCTTTGAGGACAAAAGATGGCTGTGACCTGCCTTCCTGGCCTTTAGGTGTCCTGTTGCTGTTCTCTTAAATCTCTTTGCTGCTGACCTTCTTGTCTTGAGCTTTTTCACTTAAACTCCCTCCTATTTATTGGGTACAAAGGAGAATGAAACCCTTCTTCCCTGATAGTCAACCTTTCCTTCCATAGTACCATAAGGCTCAAGATCCCCTTTTACCCGTTCCAGAAGTTGATCTATTAACTCCTTTTTATCTATTTCCCTGCCTCTAAGAAAAACGTTGAACTTAACCTTGTTTTTCTCTTCCAGAAATCTCTTAGCCAATCTGATCTTGGTGTTGTAATCATTGTCCGCAATCCTTGGCCTGAGCTTTAACTCCTTAACCTTGATCGTTTTTTGAGCCTTTTTACTCCTCTGCTGCTTCTTCTGTCGCTCGTAGTTGTACTTACCATAATCCATTATCTTGCATACTATCGGATCTGCATTGAGTCCGACAGCGACAAGATCAAGACCCGCTTCCTGCGCCCTTCTTAATGCTTCCTTGAAAGGCACAACACCAACCTGCTCTCCGTCTTCGGAGATCAATCTGACCTTATCCGCCCTTATATTCTCGTTAATGGGCGGCAGCTCCTTCTTTCTGAAATCGCCTCTTATACATCACCTCCTGCTTGCAACTTCTTCGTTAATCTTTTCGATAAACTCCTCTATACTCAAACTGCCCAGATCGCCTGCCTTCCTCTTTCTTACCGAGACACGCTCATCCTGCATCTCCTTGTCGCCTACAACGGCAACATAGGGGATTTTATCCTTTTCTGCGAAACGAATCTTTTTAGAGAGTGTCTCGTTTCTCTCCTCAAGTTCAACCCTGATACCTGCATCAAACAGTCTGTCCCTAACCTTCTTAGCGTACTCCTCATGCTTCTCAGAAATAGGCACAACCCTCACCTGCACAGGAGCAATCCAAAGAGGAAAATCACCCATGTACTGCTCTATCAGTATGGCAATGAAGCGCTCGATAGAGCCCAGTATAACCCTGTGTACCATCACAGGCTGTTTCTCTTTACCATCCTCATCGACGTATGTCAAATTAAAGCGATCAGGCAACGTAAAATCACACTGGATAGTGGCACATTGCCAGCTTCTGCCAAGGGCATCCTTGAGTTTTACATCTATCTTGGGTCCGTAAAAGGCTCCCTCTCCTTCATTTATCTCGTACTTTCTGCCGGTACTCTCAAGAGCGTTTATCAGAGCATTTGTCGCAAGCTCCCATTGTTCATCAGTGCCAATGGAGTCCTCCGGTCTTGTTGAAATTTCAAGATCGTAGTCAAAGCCAAATATATTCATCACATCCTGAACAAAATTCAGAACACCAATTATCTCATCGTTCAGCTGATCTGGTCTGCAAAAAATATGCGCATCGTCCTGTGTAAATTCCCTTACTCTCAAAAGGCCATGCAGAACGCCGCTTTTCTCATGCCTGTGAACTACACCGAGCTCAAAGTAGCGCTTAGGTAACTCCCTGTAGCTCCTCTTCTTTGACTTGTAAACCTCGATGTGCCCCAGACAATTCATAGGTTTTATACCAAAACTCTGGTTGTCTATCTCAGTGAAGTACATATTTTCGCGGTAATGATCATAGTGCCCACTTCGTTTCCACAGGTCGGTCCTTAAGATTTCAGGCCCCTTTACAAACTCATAACCCCTTTTGAGGTGCTCCTTCCTTTCAAATTCCTCTATCAGGTAGCGCAGCATAGCACCTTTTGGGTGCCATATGATAAGACCAGGACCAACCTCATCCTTTATACTAAACAGATCGAGTTCCTTTCCGAGTCTCCTATGATCGCGTTTCTTTACCTCTTCAAGAAAATGCAGGTATTTATCCAGATCCTCTCTTGTTGCAAATGCACACCCATAAACGCGCTGCATCATGGGTCGGTTCTCATCACCTTTGAAGTACGCACCAGCCACACTCAACAGCTTAAAGTGCTTAAGATATCCTGTTGATGGTATGTGAGGACCCCTGCATAGGTCGGTGAAGTCACCCTGGGTGTAGAAACTAACAATATCATCATCGATGTCTTCTATAATCTCAACCTTATACTCATCGCCTTTTTGCTTGAAGTATTCAATTGCCTCCTGCTTGCTCAACTCCCTTCTTTTGAAAGGATAATTGGCGCCAATGATGCGTTTCATCTCTTTCTCAATAGCTTTAAGATCATCATCCGTCAGGCTCCTGCCAACGTCTACATCGTAATAAAAACCATTTTCAATAGCAGGTCCCACGCCAAATTTGGCGTTCTCAAACAGATGACTTATCGCCTGAGCCATAATATGTGATGCGGAGTGCCTGAGGATCTGAAGCCCTTCTTGACTATCAACAGTTACAAACTCTACTTCGCTATCCTTATCAAGGGTCGTATCTAAATCTACAATCCTACCATCTATACGAGCAGCTATGACATCCTTGAGCTTGTTCTTTCTGGCGTATTCAAGCAGATTGGTACCCTGCGCGATAACCATTTAGTGAAATGTACCTCATCAATAAAAAAAATGGTGGGCGCAAGTGGTTTCGAACCACTGACCTCTTGCGCGTCAAGCAAGCGCTCTCCCCCTGAGCTATGCGCCCAAACTACGAAGCAAGTTGTTATCATTTTATGCGCCTCTTGTCAAGGTGTTTGGTAACATTTTAACCTGAGAAGTATCCTGTTTATCACCACTTTTTCAGTTACACCATTAAAAGAATTAACAATTGCATTATCCAGAACGAAAGATTATAATGTAGGTATCAGGTTATTTCTCAGAAAAAGGCTGCACCATTAAAAATGTTTTTTGTCAAAGGAGGGCTTATGATTAAAGAAGAGCTGGAGGCGATGGGGCTCATTAATACAGGTGAAATCAAAAGAAACCTTACGCCACCTCACCTGTACGAGGAAATAATCAAAAACGGCGAAGGAATAACAGCACAGATGGGTCCTGTAGTTGTAAGAAGCGGTAAATACACCGGTAGGTCTCCAGAAAACCGCTTTATAGTAAAACAGAAACCATCTGAAGATCACGTATGGTGGTCAAAAGAAAACAAACCCTTTGACAGGGAAAAGTACAGAAGGCTCTACCACAGGCTTACTGCCTATTTGCAGAAGAAGAAGATCTACGTGATGGATGGATATGTGGGTGCTCATCCAGACTACAGGCTGCCAGTAAGAGTGGTAACCGAATGGGCTTGGCACTCCCTGTTTTCATACAATATGTTTATACGCGAGACCGATCCTGAGAAACTAAAGAATTTTAAACCGGAAATCAAGATAATAGCTGCTCCAGAGTTTCATGCCATTCCAGAGCTGGATGGTACACACTCCGAGGCTTTTGTTATTCTGGATATGGACAACAAAGAGGTTATCATTGGCGGCACCGGTTATGGGGGTGAGATCAAAAAGTCCGTTTTTAGCATGATAAACTTCCTGTTGCCACAGAGGGGCATCCTCACTATGCACGCCAGTGCCAACATGGGTAAGGATGGTGACGTTGCTATTTTCTTTGGCCTATCAGGTACAGGAAAAACAACACTCTCGAGCGATCCTAAACGGTTTCTCATAGGTGACGATGAGCATGGATGGGGAGAAGATGGTGTTTTCAATATTGAGGGAGGCTGCTACGCAAAGGTTATCAGACTCTCAGAAAAAGACGAGCCGCTCATATACGCAACAACAAGGAAATTCGGCACGATACTGGAAAATGTGATAATAGATGAGAGAACCAGAGAGATAGATCTGTTTGATGGTAGCATCACAGAGAATACCAGGGCATCATATCCGCTACACTACATACCCAATATTGTTCCAGAATCAAGGGGTGGACACCCTAACCATATTATAATGTTGACCTACGATGCCTTTGGTGTGCTCCCACCTGTTTCTAAGCTTACCAAAGAGCAGGCAATGTACCATTTTATAAGCGGTTATACAGCAAAGGTTGCAGGTACTGAGGAGGGCATAAAAGAGCCCGTTGCCACATTTTCCACCTGCTTTGGTGCACCATTTATGACTTTACCACCATCGGTTTATGCAAAAATGCTCGGTGAGAAAATGATTAAACACAACGTCAGCTGCTGGCTTGTTAATACAGGATACATAAAGGGCGGTTTCGGTGTAGGCGAAAGAATTAGCATAAAATACACACGCTCAATCATCGAAGCTATCCTTACCAATAAACTCAACGATGTCGAGATGGAGAGCTTGCCCGTATTCAACATGCAATTCCCCAAGCACTGCCCTGATGTACCCGATGACATACTGGCACCCTATAAATCCTGGAGTAGTTACGACGCATATATGGAGCAGCTCAAAAAACTTGCAAAGGCCTTCATTGATAATTTTACAAGATTTGAAGATATGGCTGACGAGGAAATAAAGAAAGCCCAGCCCACACTTTAACAAATAAAATACTTTACAAAACACTGTGGGAGATAAACGGAAAATCCGTTTATCTCCCTTTTTTGCTTCCTACAAAATAGTAACAAGCTTATCTGAATTACTTTGTTACTTATACTTGACAAATCAATAAAAATGATATATGGTACAGCTGAGGAGTTCGAGTATGAGAAACGTTTGTTGCGGTTTTAAAATTAAAGCACTATTAAAAAAGTTGACAAAACGTTGCAATTGAATACAATGTTTTGCGGGGGAGTTGAAAAACGGATCTTTTAAGCATGTATCACTATTTGTTTGCTGACATTTGGTCTCCTAAAACTTTAAACTTACATGGAGGTGTGTATGGGCAAGGAGAAAAAGTCGAAAGGTGTATCACGAAGAACCGTGCTGAAACGGGCTGCGGTTGGTGGTTTAGGTGCAGCAGCTCTTGGTGCGGCTCTAAGTGCAACCAGAACGCCGAAAGCTGACGCTGCGGGCATTTCCGGCGAGCTGGCGAAGGTCATGAAAGAGAGGGGCTTGAGCCCTGATGATGTTCTTGCTGCTGCAAAAACCTATATTCCAGAAGGCGTTCACGACCCTTATCTGTGCGTCTCATCGGGTGGTCAGAGCGGTCATTTGATGCTCTACGGCGTTCCATCCATGAGGATCATCAAGTTCGTCGCAGTATTTGCTCCTGAAACATGGCAGGGTTGGGGTTACGACAAAGAGTCTCAGGAAATCCTCAAACAGGGATCCGTTCAGGGTAGACCTGTATATACCGGTGACACACACCATCCTGGATTCTCCGAGACAGACGGTGACTACGATGGTGAATGGGTTTTCATCAACGATAAGAGCCAGGGAAGAATCGCCGTTATCGACACAAGAGACTGGCAGACGAAACAGATCGTTAAGAACCCTGTTTTGAAATCCACACACGGTGGTACGAGCGTTACCCAGAATACAGAGTACGTCTTTACAGCATGTCAGTATGCTGCTCCTTATGATGAGAAATACCATGACCCAATGGATCAGGAGGTTTACAACAAGATCTACAGGGGTGGTCATACCTACTGGAAGTTCGACAGGAAAAAGGGCCGCATAGACATGGAGAACTCCTTCACAATCGAGCTTCCACCTTACATGCAGGACATCAACGACTGCGGTAAGAGGATGAGCTATGAGTGGGGTTTCTCCAACTCGTTCAACACGGAAAGGTACCTTGGTGGTATTGAAAGGGGTATGCCACCGTTCGAGGCTGGTTGTTCCGCAAACGACACAGACTTCATCCACATGACAAACTGGAAAAAAGCCGAAGAGGTCATAAAGAAGGGTGACTACAAGGTAATCAATGGCCACAAGGTTATTCCTATCGATGTGGCTGTGGCAAATGGCCTTGTATACCTGATTCCTGTTATGAAGAGCCCGCACGGTATTACAATCAGCCCGGATGGTAGATACATACTTGCTTCTGGTAAGCTTGACACACACACATCCGTCTACGATTTCAAGAAGATAATGCATCTGATTGAGAATAAGATCTACGACGGCAAGGATCCATACGGCATCCCAATTCTCTCCATGAGAAGGTCTCTGCACGGTATGGTTCAGACCGGTCTGGGTCCTCTGCACAACCAATTCGACCTACCGGATACTCACATCGCCTATAACTCACTGTTCGTCGACTCAGCTATCGTCAAGTACGATTACATCAAGCTGAAGGTCCTCGACAGGATTCCAATCCATTACAACGTCGGTCACCTGACGGCGGTCCACGGCGATACGGTCAATCCACGCGGTCAGTACCTCATCTCTCTGAACAAGCTGGCTATCGATAGGTTCATCGAGATTGGACCTCTGCATCCGCAGAACCACGAGTTGATTGATATATCCGATCCTCTGAACAAGAAGATGAGGATGCTCTACGCAATGCCTGTACCTCTTGGTGAGCCACACTATGCTCAGATTATCGACACAAAGATCGTCGAGAAGAGGGCATGGAAGGTCTATCCACTGGGTACAGATCCAGCAACGATGGCAAGATCGCCACACAGAACACTTGCAGGAAGAGAGAAAATTATCAGAAAAGGCAACCATGTGGAAGTCTGGGCTACAGCAATCAGGAGCCACTTCAACCCAGAGCACATCTACTGCAAGGTTGGCGACAAGGTCACAATCCATATCACGAACCTCGAAAGGGCAGAGGACGAGACGCACGATTTCGGTGTCTACTACTTCAACGTTACAACGTCGCTTGAGCCTGGTAAGACTGCAACAGTCGAATTCGTAGCAGACAAAGAGGGAATCTATCCATTCTACTGCCAGGAGTTCTGCTCTGCTCTGCACCTTGAGATGTTCGGTTATATAGCGGTTCTGCCAAAGGATGCAAAGTTCCCAGAAGGTGCTTTCTTCGGTGGTGAATAAAGCTAAAAACGGTATGAAAGGAGTGAGAGATGAGAAAGCTAATAAGAGTTGAGTTAATACTCTTTGCCATAATGGCTGTAATAGCAGCTGGTAGTGTTCCTTCTCTGGCAAAGACAAACTATAAAAAGCTATATTTGAAGACCATCAAAACAAACGACGGCATCAGGCATCAGATCAAGATCGTCAAGAAGAAGCTGGCTGCTGCACATTACGAGAAGTATGCGAAGGCTAAAGCCATCATGAGCGATGTTAACGATCAGATCAAATACGCCAACGAGGTAAGAGCAAAGGCTGAAAAGCTTGCAAAAGAGGGTAAGTACAAGGCAGCATATCTCTGGGCGTATCAGGAGTTCCAGTATCTCGTCAAGGCTGTGGTTAAGCTCAATGTCATTAACAACCTGATAACATCTCAGGCGAAGTAGCAGCCGGCCTTAATGAGCCTTTAATTAAATCAGGGGGGTAAAACTAAAAAGGTTTTACCCCCCTATTTTTAGGGAGGTACGCTCTATGAAAAGGTTTGTGGGAATGGTTGCGGTATTGGCAGTCTCACTGGCACTTGGGATCTCAACAACAGCCTACAGCGCAGACAAGGCACCAAAGAAACTAACAAAAAAGGAGATCCAGAAGCTCAGGGATGTATTTGACAATTACGGTTGCAGTGGTTGCCACATGTATATGCACAAGGATTCAACATCTGGTCCTGCCGTAGCAGTTATTGCCGCACTTGCAAAGGCAAAACCCAAGAAATGGGTAATCAGCTGGATTATGGATCCAAAGAAGCATTACAATGAGCCCGATGTTAAAGCCCTCATCCATCAGTATGTCCAGTATATGCCAAACAACGGTGTTACAAAAGAGGATGCTGAGAAACTCTATGAGTATCTGATGGCAGTTGCTGATGGTCTGGTAAAATAACAATCATAAGAAGGAGAGGCCATAACAGTGAAATTAGAAAGGTATCAGATTTACGGATTGATAGGTGCGGCTCTTTTCTTTGTGGCCCTGCTGTGGCCTAAGATTTACGACAAGAAAGTTTACATCAATAAGCTGGAGGCAAGCCGAGTCGAAAGGGTGTTTGGCTTAAAAGGATTTGTGAAGAAATGGGAAAATCTTGCCAAAAAAATACCGAGCTTTGTGATTCCCGTTGGCAACAAGGTGATAGTCCCAACCGGTGCGCCACTGTGGAGAATCATACTGGATGCTCCACAGTACCCACGCACGGCCTTCCCCGATGGTTTGCTTGTGAATATCCATATTAACGGCCCAGCCAATGGGTGCAGGAATGTGGACTGTTTGCACGAGATTGATACGATCAACCACTACATCGGAATGCAATCCCTAAGAACTGCAGCACCGGTTTTAAGTAAGGTTGGCGCTTACCTGGCTTTGCTGATGTTCATCTCTCTGCTGGTGTTCATTTTTGTCAAAAGAAAATTGCTCGGCTATCTTGTTATTCTTCCACTGGCAACACCCTTTATTTTTCTTGTGGTTTTTTCTTATTGGACCCACTGGATAGGTTATCACTTAAATCCATGGGCATCGTTTAAGGTTCACTCATTTACACCCATCCTGTACGGCATTGGAAAGGTTGCTCAGTTTTCAACACACAACAGACCGGCTTACGGATTTACTCTGCTTCTGTTCTCATTTGTTTTCATTTTCCTGTCTTATCTGTCCAAAAGAAAATATTTACAGAGACAGGGAGTTTTGAAATGAAAAAAGTGGCGTGGACTCTCTTTTTTATTATAGGAGTAATGCTCTTTATTGCTCCTTTTTCCCACGCTGAGGACTATAAGGCTAAGTATGAAAGACAGCTTATTGTAAACAGGGGTATGGCTGCAACGGATGCCATGATCCTGATATGGTTTAAGAAGCATCAGGATTACAAAAAATACCCGTCGATTGTCGACAAGGTAAAGTATCTCTATTCTGAGCTTCAAAAAGCCAAGGAAGCACACCAGAAAGCTAAAGAATCAGCAAAACAGGGTTTATGGAAAAGAGCATACGGTTGGGCTCAAAAAGAGTGGGAACACCTAAACAACATTGCAGTTAAGGGAAAAAAGGCACAGGATAATCTTAAAGAGTTAGAATCGGAAAAGTGAAAGGAACAGTAATGCTATGAAAAGATTTCTTAAAATCGCAGTACCGATAGTTATACCAATTGTCATTATGGCAGCGGTGTTTATAGGCATCTTCGGATTAAACAAAAAGAATACCGCTATGAAGCCTGTGCCAATCAGATGGGGTGAGGATACTTGCGTACGCTGTGATATGAGCATCGTCGATGGTTATCACGCTGCAGAGATAATAAACCCCATCACCAAGAAAACATACAAATTTGACGACATCGGTTGTGCTATTCTCTGGTTGTACAAGGAACACAAGTTCAAGTGGGCGGATAAGGCTGTCATCTGGGCAACAAGTGCCAAGAACGGTAAGTGGTTGAATGCGAAAACTGCCTGCTGGGTGGGTGGTCAGATAACACCCATGGGCTTTGGATTTGGTGCCTACGAGAAGAAGCCCAAGGGTGTTAAAAAATGCATAAAGTGGAAGGAACTGGTTAAAAAGGTATTTGAAAAAGAAGAAAAGTTTGAAAAAGCACTTTACGGATCGGGAACAACGAAACATGAAACACAAAATAACGGTTAGCCTTCTGAGTCTATTTTCCTGGATAATAGCTGGGATAATTCTGATCCCAAACAATGCCTTTGCAGTAAACAGACTGCAGAAGATGATAGACGAAGCAAAGCCGGGTAGCGTCATCAGGCTTAAGAAGGATATTTATTACGGACCTGTTGTCATTAAGAAACCCCTGACCATTGATGGTGGCAATGTAGCTATTATTGATGGTGAAGGCAAAGGTAATGTTATTACGGTTCTGTCAGATAACGTAACACTGAAAAATCTGATCATCCAGAATTCCGGCAACCAGGGCTGGAGAATGGATGCAGGCATAGCTGTAAAGCGTGCCAAACACATCAAAATCATTCACAACGTTATCAAGGATTGTCTCTATGGTATCCAGACCAAATATATGAACTATAGCCTTATTGAAGCCAACGACATCTCGTCAAAACCTTACAAGCAGGTTGGATTAAGAGGTGATGCCATTAGACTCTGGTGGAGCCATCACAATTTGATCAAGGATAATTTTGTTCACGACTCACGTGATGTAATTATATGGTTTTGCAGACATGATACCTTTGTCAACCAAACAACAGTACGCTCCCGATACGGCATACATTTCATGTATTCCAACTACGATAAGGTGATCAACTATCGCGGCGATCACAACATGGTTGGCATCTATGACATGTATACGACAAACGTTGAAATTGACGGTGCTCTTATCACAAACAACACAACCGTTACAGCTATTGGCCTGGGTTTAAAAGATGCAAGCAACCTTGACGCCAAAAATATTACTATCGAGAGGTGTACAAGGGGTGTCTTCATCGATGAGTCTCCATACGAGCCGGGTATGTCGTGTAAATTTTCCAACATTCGCTTCTACTACAACACCATTGCGATGGACTTTAACACCGATGCCACAAGAAATAAAAATTACTTCATTCACAATGATTACGTCGGCAATCTCAAAGACATCAGGGTCAGTGGAGGAATGCTGGATAAAAGAAGGGGCTACTGGGAAATGAACTACTGGGATAGGTATCAGGGTTTTGACGAGAATCACGATGGCATAGGCGATCTACCTTTCTATGAGCTCAAATATTCGGGCATTCTCACAGAAGACAATCCCTCCCTGCGTATATTCAACGGATCACCGCTATTTACGTTTATAAAGTTTATCGAGAAACTCATACCGTTTTCTCAACCGAGTATCTTGCTTGTAGACAAAAAGCCGCTTATGAAGCTTTATTTACCAAAACTGTTGCACAAAAACATCCCTAAACTACAGAAAGAAGGAGAGAACTGACGATGGAGAGACGCCTTTTTGTCAAGTATCTGGGCATTACAGCAGCTGGAACAGCCGTAGGCGTTGGTGTCACACCGCTTCTAACCGAAGAACAGCAGACACTTTTAAGGCCACCGGGGGCTATAGACGAAAAGAAGTTCCTTGGTGCCTGCATTAAATGTGGGCTCTGTGTCCAGATATGCCCTGTTGACTGCATCAAGCTTGCAGACATTGACAAGGGTCTTGCATACCAAACACCCTACATAGACCCAAGGACCAACGCGTGTGATTTCTCCTGTAAGGGAATACAGTGCGTATTGGTATGTCCAACTTATGCCTTAGTTCATGAACTTGCACCCAACGCTGAAAGCGTAAGGATGGGTATTGCCAAGGTTATCCCGGATAGGTGCCTTGCCGTACAGGGCAAGAAACTTAAAACCAAATCCAAACACAAATGGGATGAGTGGAAATACAAGTGGAAGGTCAACCCAGCAGAGTATATGAAAATGATCTGCAACCTCTGCGCAGATAAGTGTCCTATAGGCCCGGGCGCCATCACCATTCAGGACAGAAAGGATCCTAAAACCGGCAGGGAATACCAGATACCTGTTGTTTTACAGGGTTGCACCGGATGCGGCGTTTGCGAGATGGTCTGCCCTGTTGATCCACCGGCAATTATTATAATTCCAGGCAAGAAGTGGGGTGAGAAAAATGCATGAGAACTCAGCTGTAACCGGGACACAGAAAAAAGAAAAACCGAAAAGAGGAACCTTCTACGAGCTTTTCATTAATACGAGAAAAATCAGGCCGGGCCGCATCTCATATAGATGTATAAGATGGTTTTCTATAATTTTGATAACGGCTACCTTTGCACTCTCTTTCAAATGGGCTCTGGACTTTCTTGCTGGAAGCTTAAACGGCTCAAGATTAATGAGCTTCTTCCTGATAGATCTATACACCGGACTTGAGTATGTTGCAGCCCACAAGGCTCTTACACTAAACGCTGTTATTGGATTCTTAACGATTCTGCTGTTCTATTTCTTCGTGGGTGGTAGAACATTCTGCGGATGGGTTTGCCCGTATAACCTGGTTGCCGAAATAGGTGAAATAATCCACGAGTATCTGAGAAAAAAGGGTGTTATTAAAAAGAGAAGAATGTACTCTGAGAAAATCAGATATACCTTCTGGGTAATGTTCCTTCTTATTCCTTTGATAACCGGCTCTATATTTTTTGAGTCCTTCAACCCGGTAGACATAATCAACCGCGCTTTTATATACACACCAACTGTAATGTTACTATGGGTCCTTTTGATTCTCGTATTCGAGGTATTCTACGCTCGCAGGTTCTGGTGCAAGTATGTGTGCCCGACAGGCACAACATACGGAATGCTGGGCACAGTCTCCCTGCTAAGAGTCAGGTTTGATCTTAACAAATGCACACATTGTGGTAATTGTTACAAGGTCTGCATCGAGCCTACACTTTTAACTGATGCCCTGAAGGATGCCAAGAAAACCAAAGACAACACAGCTTTTGTTAAGGGAGTGTCATGCATAAACTGCGCAAGGTGCATTGACGTGTGTGCTTACGATGCTCTGAAGTTTGATTTCAGGTTCCTGGATAAAATCCTGTAGGAGGCACACTTGATACAGATAGAGAATCTTGTCAAGAATTTTGGCAAGGGAGACGTACTGAAGGGTATAAATCTTTCGATAAGCAAGAGCGAAAGGGTCATGATCGTTGGTGGAAATGGTAGTGGTAAAACAACCCTTTTGCGTTGTATTATCGGATCTTATACCTACAAAGGCAGCGTAAAAGTTATGGATAAAGAAGCGCGCAAGTATAAAAGTGAGCTTGCCAAACACATTGCTTACGTCCCACAGCTTCCACCACCCATGAGTATGACTGTCAAACAGCTAATCGAGTTCGTCTGTGACATTACTGGAGACGATTCAGAACCGATCTATGAAGTTTTAAGACAGCTTAAGTTTGAAGAGGCCGGGATAGATAGAAGCTTCAAGCGTTTATCCGGTGGAATGCAGAAGAAGGTCTTGATGGCAATAGCATTGGGTAGAAATCCAGACATCCTGATCCTCGATGAGCCGCTTGCACACATTGATCCGAAAAGTAGGGAGATTATCTCCAGTGTTGTGAATGCAATGCCAGAAGAAACAACAGTGCTGTTTACGTCACACCGCGAAGAAAAGGGAAGTATTATGGCTAATAGGCTCATAGAGATGGACAACGGTGAGGTAATTGTGGATAATAAAGAGTATTCAAATACCTGATTTCAGGAGGTGTGACCATGGCGAGATTTGTTAAAGGTTTGCTGTTACTGCTTATTATGGTTATGTTTTCTTATGGAGCAATAAGCTCCAATGGTGCTTTTGCTTCTGCTGCAGCATTAAAGCCTGTACCTATTAACTTTGGACACGACAGGTGTAAGCGTTGTATCATGAAGATCAAGAGCAAACGCTACTCTGCAGAAGTGGGAAATCCGGAGACCGGTAAGGTTTACAAGTTCGATGACATCGGATGCGCTGTAATGTGGCTGTACCACGACTGCAAATTCCCGTGGGCAAGCAAAGCTAAAATCTGGGTTACAGATGCAAAAACTGGAAAGTGGCTCGATGCAAAAAAGGCTTGCTGGGTTGACGGTGAAATCACACCCATGCACTTCGGGCTTGGCGCTTACAAGAAAGGTGAAACAGGCAAGAAATGCCTCAGCTGGGAACAGGCTAAAAAATTACTACTTGAGAGAGGCATAAAGAAAGAGAATCACATGAAGAAGTTTATGCCCAAGAAGTGGGAGATGAAGGCCAAGCAGATGTGCATTCTAAAGTAACACAAAAAGGGGTGGCTTAAGCCATCCCTTTTTTTAATCTTTTTTCAGAGGTGATGGGAATTGAAGAATCTACTGGTAATGATTGTCTTCGAGATTAAAGATGCATTTAGAGCCAAATGGTTCTATCTCTATTTCATAATCTTCTTTGGTATGATGGCGAGTTTCCTCTGGTCTGGCATCACAGAATCGCAGGTGCTTGGTTTTACAGGACTTTCAAGGGTTCTAATAGCCTACATAGAGATCACAATGGTTGTTCTTCCCCTGTTCATTCTTATAAGCTCGTCGCGATCCCTCGTTATGGAAAAAGAACTAACAATACTTGAGTATATTCTCTCTTTCCCGATCTCGTTAAAAGAATACTTCTGGGGGAAGTTCATTGGAAAGCTAATTGTCATAATCGTACCCATTTACACCGCCTTTGCTGTCAGTATAGGCTGGGGATACTTCAAACACCTTGTCATTCCATGGCATATCTATCTAATATACTCAACACTCGTTGCTGTTTTATCGCTCTGCTTTTTGGGCATATCCTTCTTCGTTTCATCTCTTTCTCAAAGACAGGATACAGCTATTTTTACAGCGTTTTTCATCTGGTTTTTCTTCGTGGTTATGCTGGATGTTGCCATTCTGGGCCTTTTTTTGCAGTTTGGCATAGATGTAAACCTTATTCTTGCAATGGCTTTAGCAAATCCACTGGAGCTATTTAGAATAGCTGCCTTTAGTCTGTTTGATCCGAAACTTGCAGTGATCGGCCCTATAGCATGGACACTCCTGGGCAAAATTGGAAACAATGGGCTTTTAGCCTTCTCTTATGCCTACCCTACCCTGCTTGGCCTTTTCATCTGCGTGGTAGGTTACGTATATTTCAAACACAACGACTATCTGTAGAAGGAAGGTGAGGTATGAGAAAAATCATTTTATCTCTAATGCTTATTTCGTTTATATCATCGGCAGTGGCAAACGCAGGTCAGTTGCAAAAACTCATTGATGCGGCACAGCCTAACAGCACAATAACAGTTAAAAAGGGAGTATACAAAGAGCCAATCGTAATAAAAAAACCACTGAAGCTAATTTGTGAGAAAGGAGCAGTAATAGACGGTCTGGGCAAGGATGATGTTGTGACAATCAAAAACACAAAAGACGTTCTGATCAAGGGGTGTGTCTTACGCCACTCTGGAACGCACGGCTGGAAGATGGATGCGGGCGTGAAAATAGTCAATGCACGTAACTGTACCGTAGAGAACAACCGAATCCTGGATTGCCTGTACGGCATCGTTACAAAAACAGCTAAAAACTGCAAACTGATTGGTAATGAGATTGCGTCAAAAAAGGGATACTCAGAGGGCGCCAAGGGGGACGCAATAAGGCTATGGTGGAGCCCAAACGTGCTTGTGAAAGACAACTATGTTCATGATTCGAGGGATGTCACATCCATGTTCTCAAACGGTGTGGTTTTCGAAAACAACCGCGTAGAGAATTCCCATATTGGCACCATGGTCGTAAACTCTAATGCAAACAGGATTATAGGGTTCAAGGGCAAGAACAATGAAGTGAGCTTGCTTCTTAACTGCGCCGAGGATTGCACGATCAAGGACTTCAATATTAAAGATGATGGTAAGTACAGGGGACTTGTAATGATCAGAGCAAGCAACACACATGTCTCAAACGGACTCATCGAAAACTGTAAAAAAGGGCTCGTTGTCAATCTATCTCCTGCCAAGGCTGGCACCAAAAACTACTTTGACAACATAAAGCTACACAACAACGAGATAGGTATTTATATTCACACAACAGCAAAACAGCGATCAAGGAACATTTTCAGAAACATTGAGTACAAGAACAACAAAACGAACTTCATGGATGAATGGAAAACTCATAAGTAAGAGGGGGGAGAGACGTGAGCAGCAAAAACTCTAAAAACAGGGTCGGTTGGTGGTTTCTGTGGGTTGGACTGGCTATCATACTGCTTGTTGCTGCCGACATGGTTGCTGAAAACCTAAAACCCAGTGTCAAATTGTTGTCAAAGGTGACAGTAGATGGCAATATCCAGCCTGGAGAGTACACACACCACTTCTTTGACAAGAAGAGCAAATACAATCTGTACTGGCGTATTATCGGAAATAAGATCTATTTTGGTATGCACTCACCAAAAAAAGGCTGGGTCGCTGTGGGACTTGGTGCTAAGAAAGCCATGCAAGGCGCAGACATCTATATCGCCTACGTTAAGGGTGGCAAAACCTACTTAAGTGAGGAATACGGAAATACACCATTCTCACACGTACCTCTCAAAAGCCTGGGTGCCAAACCTGTAGTTGAAAAATACGCGGGTAAAGTATGTTCAAAGGGCACGTTCATCGAGTTCGAAAGACCTCTAAAGGTCAATTCCAAGTACGCAAAAAGTATACAAAAAAAGAAAATGACAGTTATATTTGCTTTCGCCAATGCTGCAGATTTTACAACATACCACGGAGCAGGAGAAAGAGGCACAACACATATTAACTTCTTTGCAACCCAGAAAGCCAAAAAAACTTCTGGCTTGAAGATGTGGGTAGAAGACGTAAAATCATATCAGATAGCATTTCTGATCTGGGGAGTTCTGTTCCTGATGGTTGCGTTTATTGCATTCGTAACCGGCTGGATAGAGGGTGATGTAAGCAAACCAGTACATATCAGAAAAGACAACGTTGAAGCAAAACCATTTTTCATTCTTGTTGTGCTGGGTGTTGTGGATATTGTGCTGATATTTGGCTTTGTTGTTTCGCTATTTTCAAATACCACTCCATCAACAAGAGGCTTTCTTGCTGCACTGGTATTTGCTGTTTTGGCAGCAATGGTAGCACTATACAGGCACTATTTCATCGATGAGGAAGTGGTAATGCATGATATGGATGATCAACTACCATGGTAAATTACAAGGGGGGAGACAAAATGAGTGAGGTTAAGAAAGATCAGCAGCCTAACGAGGAACCCTGCAGGTCCTGTGTAACAAGAAGAAACATCGTAAAACTGCTCCTTGGAACAGCCGGTGTTGGTGCTATGGGCAGTATAGCTCTGTCCTTCGGCACGATCAAAGCACCGTCAAATAAGAAAGAGAGAAGAAAGATAGTAAAGGGCGATCAGCTTGTATTTGCAATGGGCTCAAATGCCAATAAGCTGATACATCCATCTGACATACCACCCAACAAGGGCACACTGGCATACCCAAAAGGCAAGGAGGATCATGATAATCTTATCCTGCTTATCCATGCCGCAAATCCAGCTGATTTTAAGAAACCGACAAAACTCGACTGGATTGCAGATGGATTTATCGCTTATAGTGCAATATGCACGCATATGGGGTGTGTTGTGGAGTGGTATCCTGAAAAGCAATTTTCATTTGATTTCCCACATCTGTTCTGCCCGTGTCATCAATCCGTGTTTGACATTTTCCGTGGGGCAAAGGTGCTTGCAGGTCCTGCGCCGCGACCATTGCCGCAATTGCCTCTCATGGTGGCTGATAACGTTATTACAGCTGCAGGCGACTTTGACGGACCAATAGGACCACTACCAGGAGGTAAATAATATGTACGAGTGGCTGAACGAAAGACTGGATTTAGATAGATTCAAAGAGAAATACCTAAAAAAGGTCTTCCCTGTACATCCAACATACTTTTTCGGAGAAGTAGCCCTCTTTAGCTTCGTCATCCTTGTTCTTACGGGTCTTTATCTGCTATTTAGTTACACACCCTCTTCCCAGCTCGTTGAGATGGGCGGCAAAAAGATACCAGCAGCCTATAAGAGTATTCTTCTTATCAACTCGCAACCCTTAGGACTCATTATGCGCTATGTCCACCACTGGGCTGCCCACCTCATGTTAGCAGCACTCATACTCCATATGGCAAGGGTCTTCTTCAGTGGAGCTTACAAGAAACCAAGAGAAATAAACTGGATACTGGGAGTCGTGCTTTTCACGCTTGCAATACTTGCTGGCTTTACCGGGTATTCTCTGCCCTTTGATTCGCTCTCTGTTGTTGCAACAGGGATAGGATACGAGATTGCCAATTCCATTCCTTACATAGGTAATGCGATAGCCAACTTCGTATTTGCCGGTCAGTTCCCGGCACCTGGATCCATACCGAGGCTCTACATGTATCATATATTCCTCGTACCAATGCTTTTGTTTGCAACTATAGGGTTGCATATGCTGATCATGGTAAAACAAAAACACACACAGCCCCTCAAAAACAAAGCTATAACAGGCGGAACAAAGATACTCGGTATACCGATGTACCCACAACAGATAAGCTTGATGATCTTTGTGTTCCTAACCACACTTGCAGTGTTGTTTTTCCTTGCTTCATTCTTACCTGTGCATAACGTAGAGTATTTTGGACCGCCTACGCTCACAACCCCAATGGTTAAACCAGACTGGTACTTACTGTGGATCTACGGTATAATCAAACTCATACCCGGTACCTGGAATATACCGCTTCCCGGTGGAGCTGTTATCAATCCAGAAGTGATTGGTGGCCTCATAGCACCAAGCATTATAATGCTCATAATAACAATAGCACCATTCCTCTCAAAATCCAAAGAGCCTGTGCATTACTGGGAACCGGTATCCCAAAGACCCATAGCAACGGCTGTCGGTATAGCTTTTATAGTTATGTTTATTGCTTTAAGCGTCACCGGCTATCAGGCTGAGCTCAACATTCCCATCTGGGTTTGCAGACTGTACGTTGTTGTTTTGCCATTGATAGCTTTTTTCCTTTCATTGTCACTGATAAAGAGGAAGGAAGCCTAACATTACAAAATGATGAAGAAAGTTAACATTGACAAGAAAAACGTTGAGTATTAGTATATAGAACGAAAGGAGGTAATGTATGAAAAAAGTTGTGATCGGTCTTGCTGCAGGAGCCCTGCTGGGTATCGCTCTGGCTAACCCAACATTTGCAGCGGATAAATCAGAGGGCTACAAATTAGTAAAAGCGAATGGTTGCCTTGCATGCCATGCAGTGGATCAAAACAAGGTAGGCCCTTCCTACAAAATAATCGCTCAAAGAAACAAAAAGCAATTTGGCGACAAGGCACTTGCAGAGATTGAAAAAGCCATCGAAAAGGGCTCCAAGGGACGCTACAAAGATCTTGGCATCACAGCCGTTATGCCGCCTTACGGCTATCTGGGTAAACAGAAGATTGAAATCATCGCGAAGTGGATCTTGCAGCAGGGTAAATGAGTTTTAACAAAGGCGGGCATCAAGCCCGCCTTTCTTGTTTAACAGTATGGGAGGTTTCTTATGGGTAAGAAGCATGTATTGACCAGGCGAAGCTTTATCGCTGCCACGGCGGCTACCGGCGCAGCGGCCTACCTCACTCCATCAGTGTTCGGTAAAAGGCTTCCTTCCAAACCTGTTCTTGACACCTATAAGGTGCCAACGGCTACACACTGGGGATCTGTAGAGGCAATTGTTGAAGGCGGAGAGTTCACCCATGTGCAGCCCTTTAAGGACGAGTACCCCATCCCCATGATCAGGGCTCTGGCTGACCGTGTCAATGCTCAAAACCGCATCAAGTACCCGATGGTTAGAGAGGGCTACTTGAAACACGGTTACAGAAGCAACAAAGCAATGAGGGGAAGGGACAAATTTGTAAGGGTCAGCTGGGAGAAGGCTTTTGACCTAATTGCCAAAGAGCTAAAAAGGGTCAAAGCAAAATACGGAAACGAGGCTATCTTTGCCGGAAGCGTTGACTGGCACAGTGTCGGTAAGCTACACGCAGCTCCAACTCTGCTTAGAAGGATGCTCAATCTCTTTGGCGGGTTTACAGATGACACAGGCGACTTCAGCGTTCAGGCAGCAATGACCATTCTTCCACATGTCACCGGGAATATCGAGGTTTATGACAGACAGACTGCATGGCCAACAATTATAGAGCACACCGACACTGTGATCCTATGGGCAGCTGATCTTCTGAAGAATAACCAGATAGGTTGGGATCCGCCAGATCACTATGCCTACAACGCTGTTAAGAAGCTTAAAGAAAAAGGCACAAAGGTTATCTCTATAGATCCCCGCCTAACGGATACGGCGGAGTATCTAAACGCTGAATGGATACCAATCAGACCAAATACAGATGTGGCTATGATGCTTGCCATAGCCTATACACTCTACAAAGAGAATCTCTACGACAAGAAGTTCCTTGATAAATACACGGTAGGCTTTGATAAATTCCTGCCTTATCTGCTCGGCAAAACAGATGGTGTGCCCAAAACACCTGAGTGGGCTGCAAAAATTACAGAGATTGACGCAGAGACCATTAAGAAGCTCGCCCGCACAATGGCAAAGGGCAGAACAATGATTATGAGCGGATGGGCAATCCAGAGACAGGATCATGGTGAGCAGGCACCGTGGATGATCGTTACACTGGCTGCAATGCTGGGCCAGATAGGTCTTCCTGGCGGTGGTTTTGGATTCAGCTATCACTATGCATCCGGTGGAGCTCCTGAAGCTGATGCACCCTCTCTACCTGGCATATCAGCAGGAGACAATCCGGTTAAAACCGAAATTCCATTTGCACACGCATTGAGCGATCTGCTGTTGCATCCGGGCAAAGTAATTGACTTCAATGGTAAGAAGATTAAGTATCCATTGATAAAGCTTGTATACTGGGCTGGTGGTAACCCATTCAGCCACCAAATGGATAGAAACAGACAGATCAAAGCCTGGAGAAAACCTGACACCATCATTGTGAATGAGATATTCTGGACCTCAACAGCAAAGTTCGCAGATATTGTTTTGCCAGTGACAACAACATTTGAGAGAAACGACATAGATGTGTTGAGTGAGTACACCAACCGCTATATCGTGGCAATGAAAAAGACTATTGAGCCGCTCTACGAGGCAAAAAGCGACTATGAGATCTTTGCTGGAATCTCAAAAAAACTCGGCTTTGAAGACAAGTTCACCGAGGGTAAATCTGAGATGGACTGGATAAAACAGTTCTACTCCGTAGCCCAGAAACAGGCAAAGATCAAGAATCTGAAAATGCCATCCTTTGAGGAATTCTGGGAGAGGGGCTACGTTGAATTCCCTGTTACTGAAGAAGCAAAACAGTGGGTAAGATACGCCGATTTCAGGAAGGATCCTCTGAAGAACCCGCTGGGCACCCCATCCGGCAAGATAGAGATCTACTCCAAAACAATCGAGAAGTTTGGCTACAAGGATTGTCCGCCTCATCCAACATGGATGGAGCCCATCGAGTGGCTTGGTAGCAAGAAAGCAAAGAGATACCCTCTACACATGCTTTCTTCGCACCCAAAATTCAGGCTCCATTCGCAGCTTGACAACACATGGCTTAGAAGCCTTTATGAGGTCAATGAAAGAGAACCCATGTGGATCAATCCGAAAGACGCAAAACGTCTTGGCATCAAGGAAAACGATATTGTCCTTGTGCATAACGCAAGAGGTAAATTCCTCGCAGCAGCTGTTATAACCGACAGGATCAGAGAGGGCGTCATACTGGTGCATGAAGGCGCATGGTATGACCCAGACAGACCCGGTGCTGTGGGCGCAATGTGCAAACACGGAAACGTCAACGTGGTTACCTTGGACAAAGGAACATCCAAACTCGCACAGGGTAACATTGCTAACACGGTACTGGTGAAGGTAACAAAATACAGAAAGAAACCACCAAAGGTAACAGCCTTTGATCCACCTGCAGGAGGTTAAAAACAGATGAAAACGGTTCACGGCATCATTGTGCTCGCATGTTTTACACTACTTGCCGTGGCCTTTAACGCGTATGCTTCAGGGGGGGGTGCGCTCTATGCATCCTCCTCTACCGAAATCTACCTTGATAATACGCACACAAAGGCCATAGGTTTGCTGGAAATAGGCGCAAAGGTTCATGTTTTGAAAAAAGATAACGGATGGTACGAGGTTACAATAAAAGGATGGGAACAAAAGGGTTTACCGTCTGTTATCTATGCCTTTATGGGCAAAAGAATAGTCAAGGCTCAGCTCACACCAAACGGAGAGAAGTTTGTAACCATTCTAAAAACCGTGAAAGACGAAAACACCGATCTGATCTGGAAAGAGGTTGAGTTAAAAAAGGTGTGGGTTAACGGCAAGGTGCTTGTAAAATCCATGAACAAGGTGTGGGTAAAAGCCTCAAAATTATTCCATCAGCGCTGTTCTATGTGCCATGCATTACCAAAATCGACCACATTTACAGCCAATCAATGGCCTGCTACGTTGCGCGTTATGACAAAAAGAGCGGCACTTGATAGAGAGCAGGCTGATATTGTCTCTAAATTCCTTCAGTATCACGCCCGTGATACGATCAATCTGAAAGAGGATTAAACTCCTTTTCCTTTTTTTGGATGTAGGCGGCCAACTCCGAATAGCCGAGACTGCTGGCCCTTTTGAGAGCGGTGTAATCGTTTACATCCCTCAAAGTGGGGTCAGCACCTCTTTCTAAAAGCAGCTTAACTATCTCAATATTATTCCTCATGGAAGCCTTTATAAGTGCTGTTTCACCCATTGTATCCTGCTGGTTTATATCGGCTCCAGCTTCAATGAGGTAGGCAACAATATCGGGATACCCTTCACCTATTAAACCTTCGGATGCTGCCATCAGAGCATTGTTGTGGTACTTATTGAGAGCATTTACGTTGGCTCCCTTCTCACATAGATACCTAACAATGTCCATCAATCCACGCCTGGCAGCTTCCATAAGTGGTGTATTATCCCATTTATCCCTTGCATTAACGAAAGCACCAGCCTCAACAAGCATCTTTACAATCTCAAGATCACAGCCAGCAATAACTGCCTCCATTAACACGCTGTTGCCCCAGGCGTTTTTTATGTTGACTTTTGCACCCTTCTCAAGCAGATACTTCACAAGCTCAACGCAATTTGAGTTGACAGCCTTCATCAGTGCACTCTCTTTATATCCGTTTCTGTAATTAACGTCTACTCTCTGTTCTTCTACCAACTTCCTGCAACACTCAAGATCACATCTTTGAGCGCACTCCAGTAGAGCCTCGCCTGCCTTTTTTTTCTCTCCCATATTTAACCCCCTAATTTCAAAAATCGACCCACAAACAGAAGAGCCAGAACATCCGTTATTATACAGAGTGCTGAGGGTGTTTTCAATGTAAAGTACAATGTGCTTCAGCCGATATGTTAAACATGTGAAATCTTGATCTTTAACAATCGAGGGATAAAATAGTTAAAGTTAGGTCAAGGTGTAATGCGGTTTTATTTGAACTGAAAGGTCATTTATGCTAATTTAGCTTTTGAAAATGTGCGGAGGTTTACGAATGGAGAGACTCAACAGAAAAGGATTTACACTGATTGAGCTACTTGTTGTCATGATTATTATCGGGTTGTTGGCATCTCTTGTAGCACCTAAACTGTTCAACAAACTGGCCTCTTCCAAGCAAAAAACAGCAAAGGCTCAAATAGAGATGATCGGTACTGCACTTGATGCATTCAGACTGGACGTTGGAAGATATCCAACCACACAGGAAGGATTGAAGGTGTTATGGAAGAATCCCGGCAATATAAAGGGATGGGACGGCCCATATCTACCCAAACCAGTAAAAGCTGATCCATGGGGTAGACCGTACATCTACAAATGTCCCGGGCAGCATGGACCGTACGACCTATATTCCCTCGGAGCAGACGGAAAACCGGGAGGCACCGGAGAAAACAAGGATATAACAAGCTGGGAATAGCATGAAAATAAATCCCGATCCTATAGGTAAAATCCTTGTCAGAAAAGGTTATTGTAAAGACGAGGACATAGAAAAAGCACTCGAAATTCAGAAAAATTATGGCCAGAATGTAAGAATCGGTCGAGTGCTCATAAACATGGGTGTAATAACCGAAGAACAACTGATGAAGGCACTGGCAGAGCAATTCAACACAATATATCTGCACCAGATTGGGAAAATTGTACCCATCGACATAGGCATAAAGCCTGAGCTTCTTTTAAATCACAATGTATTCCCGATAGAAAAAACCGATGACACTGTTAAGCTTGTTACAAACGACCCACTAAATGTGGAAATCTTCACATTAATAGAACAGAGCACCGGAAAGCGTGTCGAGGTTTTTCTTACTACAGAGGAGAACCTCCAACAACTTGAAGGAGAATTGAAAAGCGACATCGTTGTGGGATCCGAGAATGTCGTTGACATAGATGAGGAGGTAGAGAAACTAAAAGAGCTTGCATCCGAAGCACCTGTCATTAAACTTGTAAACACTCTCCTAAATAGAGCTATTGAGGCAAAAGCAACGGACATACACTTTGAGTCACTGAAAAACAGAATGCGTGTCAGGTTCAGAATAGATGGTATTCTGAGAACGGTAGATCAAATACCCAACAATCTAAAGCTTGCAGTAATAGCACGCTTAAAGCTGCTGTCTGGTATGAACATTGCCGAGAGTAGATTAGCCCAGGATGGAAGGATAGCTTTAAAAATAGCTGGCAAAAACATTGACATCAGGTCATCGTCTCTACCAACACAGTACGGTGAAAGTTTTGTCCTCAGGATTCTGCTTGAAGAGCATACCAGTTATGCACTGGACAAACTTGGATTCTACGATGATCATGTGAAAATAATACGTCAGATAGCCGCAAAACCAAATGGCATATTTTTAACAACGGGACCTACAGGCAGCGGAAAAACCACCACACTCTACTCCATGCTTTCAGAGCTAAATAGCGATAAGGTAAAAATTGTAACCGTCGAAGATCCGATTGAGTATGAGCTTGCTGGAATCAATCAGGTTCAGGTTAAACCGGAAATTGGCAGAACGTTTGCGTCGGCTTTAAGAAACATTCTGAGGCAGGATCCGGATATAATCATGGTGGGTGAGATCAGGGATTTAGAAACAGCCGAAATGGCAATACAGGCTTCATTAACAGGTCATCTTGTTCTCTCCACACTTCATACTAATTCAGCACTTGCATCCATCACAAGATTGCTCGACATGGGAGTGGAATGGTTTCTACTGAAAGCATCCATTATTGGCGTCATGGCCCAAAGACTGGTAAGAACTGTCTGTCCTCACTGTGCCGTCGAAACGAAGCTGCCAGAGGAGATTGTAAAATCCTACAAAATGGAAGAACTTGCCTCTGAATACGGAATAAAAATAGCACCCAGAAAAGGAAAAGGCTGCAAATTCTGCGGAAACACAGGATATCTTGGGAGAACCGTTATAGCTGAAGTGGCCCCCTTTGATGAGAGATTGCAGAGACTCTTTGAAAAGGACAAAAACTTCAATGATATAAACAGGCTGGGTTACCGTTCCATGCTACAGGACGGTTTATTAAAGGTAATGGAGGGGAAAACAACGCTGGAAGAGGTTTTGAGGGTTACCTAAAAGATGATGCTAACCTACACGGGTGTAACCAGAAATGGTGAGAAGATAAGCGGTGAGTTCCTGGGAACGAAAGAGGAGCTGATTGCTCATCTCCAACAGGAAGGCATTGTACTGCTCTCTGTAAAAGAAAGCAGAAGAAAACTCAAAGGCGGTAAATACACGCTTGCCGACTTTGCCTCAGATATAGAGGAGCTTTCCTACCTTGTTGCCTCAGGACTACAAATAGATAAAGCCATCATAACGTTGATCCGTAATTTGAAAAAGGAAAGCGCAATAGAACTGTGGGAAGATGTACTCTCTCAACTAAGAGGTGGAAAACAACTCTCAGTAGCCATAAAAAACGCTTTAAATAAAAAGAAAATCAATATAAGCGAATTTTATATTAACATAATCTCTGTAGGTGAAGAGGTTGGCAACACCCAGCATGCATTGAAGGATGTCAGCAAGCATCTGCAGTTCAGGTTGGGGGTTGTGAAAGACACCATTTCTGCCCTTACCTATCCGGCGTTTCTTGTGTTTGTAAGTATTGCTGCCATATTTTTCATAGCCTACTTCATCCTCCCAAGGTTTGCAACAATATTTACACCCAAAGACCTAAAACACGTTCCAGCTCTTTCAAGGATTTTTATAGAGTTTGGACAGTTTGTTCATTCAAATGCTGGCGTGGTCATTTCACTGTTTTTAGTAGCCGTCGCGGGTATTCTTATCGTTTTTAGCTTTGAGGCTCCAAAAAAGGCGGCAATAAGGCTATTTGAAAAGCTGCCGGGAATCAGAAGTATTGCTCTTGAGCTTCATATAGCCAATTTATGTTCATCTATAGGAGCTATGCTGGAGGGTGGTGTAGATATTGCGAAAGCCATGCGACTTGCCGAACGAATTGCAACGCATCCCAATCTCAAAAATATTATGCGTGAAACAGCCGAAGCCCTAAAAAAGGGAATAAGAATAAGCGATGTTTGGTCTAAGTACACAATAATACCTGATGATGTTGTCTCTCTTGTAGCTGTAGGTGAAAACTCAGCAACCCTGGGTGAGGTCTTCAATAAGCTTGGAGAAAGGCATCTTAATACCTTCAAAAATCGTGTTGCCAGAGCAATGACGTTCCTTGAACCGATAATGATCGTGATTCTCGGCGTTTTTATTGGCACAATAGTTGTTTCCATTATGCTTGCCGTTCTGAGTCTAACAAATGTATCGTAATACAGGATTTACCTTGATTGAGATCCTTATAGTAATAATCATCATCGCAATAGTTTCTGGTGTTGTTGCACCAGTTGCATATAAGAGTGTAGAGAAGTTTGAAACTATCGTAAAAAAGGCAAGAATTGCCCAACTGGAGAAGAAAGCAAACTTTATGAGCTTTATCACAGACCAAACCTGTAGACTCGACAATTCAACAATAGTGTGCGGGTCAAGAAGGCATGAAACCCAATAGCGGCTTCACTCTTATAGAGGTACTGGTTGCCTCTGTAATTCTGTTCCTATCTATCCTAACCCTCAACGCAGCGTACAAGCAGTATGCAAGATACAGAGCACAGCAGGCAAAATATGAAAGAATCTACATGGCTGCGCTTTCTCTGGCAGATCTCATCAAGGCTTACCCGGTGAGCAAATTTGCCGGTAGAGACATCACATTGGATTCTGTAAAGTTCCACATCAAAACCAAACTTGTGGCTGCAAAAAGAGGTTATGTTTTAGGAGTAACCCCAAAAGCCACTGGCAACAAAGGTCAATACATGATAAAGCTTTACAAAATAAGCATATCTACTGCTCATAGAAAGTTCACACTATACAAAACAGAATACGAGAAATCACAAACCAGATGATTAAGAAAAGCGGCTTCACTCTGATAGAACTGCTTGTTGCAATTACCATCTTTTCCTTTCTTATAGCCCTTGCGACCTTTTCCTTTCGTTTTTACGCAAACCTGGTTAAAAAGTTGATAATGCCCTACCCCAACAATGCTGTAATGTTTTCTCGTTTACGTGACGCAGTGGATAGTACCTTTTACTATGTGGTAGAAAAACAGGACATCACCGGTAAACCACACTTCTTTCTTTTTTTCAATGGCGAACCCAGCCAGATGGAGTTTATAACCTCAAAACCACTGGGCTTTGGAGGTATTGCACTCTGCAAGCTCTATTTAACTAATGACAATCAACTCATCTTAGAAGAATCACCTATTTATTGCTGTAAAAACAACTATAAGTATCCCCGGTTTATAAAAAGCGACACAAAACAATTTGTTGTAATGAAGAACGTTAAAGCGTTACAAATCTCCTATCTCGTCAACGGTAGATACAAAAGGAAAGTAAATGGCAAAGTGCCTTCACTTATAAACGTAAGACTGGAATCAACCAAAGATCAAACGTACGTACTGTTTTTTAAAGTGGCATCGAACTTTAACACAAAAAAAGCGCTAACCCAATTATACTATGCACCGTTCTAATCAGTCTGGCTCAGCCATAATAATAGTTCTGATAATTTCAATTGTAGCATTTTTGATCACACTATTCACGGTGAAACTGTCCAAAGAGCTGGTAACTTCCTCGTATATGTTATTTGACAAACTCAAAGCCAAGTTTGGTGCCGAATCCACCATTGAGAAATTGAAATTCTACATAAAAACAGGAAAACCCGGTTACAATACTATCACAAACAATGTACCGGGGATGCCAAAAAAGATATATCTGGATGGGAGGGTTGTAAAAATAGATAACGCTTCTGTTCAAATAACCGACAGCGGTGGAATGCTAAGCGTATTTGTTCTTGATTCAAGATTAATTAAAGGATTGCTAAAAGCAAACAACGTTAGCAACACTCGAATTACAACCATAGTGGACAGCCTAAAAGATTGGTACGACAGAGATAGCAATCCAAATCTAAACGGTGCAGAAGCATTCTACTACAGAAGAAAAGGTTGCAAATACACGCCTAGGAATTTTCCTGGTGTCCAATCTATATATGAATGGCATATAGTACGTGGCCTTACAGACAACAAAACATTTTCAGCCATCAAGCCATATCTGATACTAACACCTTCATGGCACCTAAACATCAACACAATGGACGCAAAGATGCTCTCCTCAGCACTCGGAGTGCCCATGGATATTGCCAGAAACCTTGTAAAGTATAGACTTAAAAAAGGACATTTAACCAGCTTTGATATTGAAAGAGCAGCAGGAAAAAGCAATGTCCTCAATGAAATCATTTCATCGTTTCCTACCTTAACGCTTGACATAAAAGTGGATTTTAGATTTAATGAGGCGATGGAAAAGGTGGAATGCCAGCTTTATTACCAATCTGACAATGTAACTCCGTTCAGGATATTGAAATGGCAAAATTAGTATCTTTTCCTCTTAGCTTGTTCGTCGTAGAGCTACCTATCGAGAACACATACCTAATCACAAAAGATATACCCAACGTTAAATTAACAAAAGAGATAGTCCTGCTGAACTACGGTCATCTCTCGCCCTTTAAAAACGGTGACCTCATATATATAAAAGAAAAAAATAAGCTGTTTATATGGTTTACAAAAACACCCCTGAAGGAAAAAAAGATCCATATTCCTGAAGGTTACGCTCTTTATAGAAACTTTCGCGACAAAAGAGACGTAATTGTTATCTACCACAAAGCATCCACCCACAGCATAATTGTCATTAAAGAGGGTAGCCTAAAAACGCAAATTGTAACCTCCAACTTAACAGATACGCTAATAGAAGCAATAAAAAAAGAGCACTCAATAGATAATGCACAGATTGTACATACAGACTCCCTCGACAGACCGCTTACAGTAGCTGACATTGCGCCCTTTTTTCACCAGCTACAGTGGAATCCTCGCAAAATTGTGGCCACAATATATGAGGATCTAAAGCTACCTGTAATTGTGTTGCTTTTGTTCATCAACTTGGCTGGTATTGTGTCATACAAATATACAAATACTCTTTTGAACGAAAGAAAGGCTGAGCTGAGAAGACTAAAACTAACCAATGAAGTGGTGAAAAAGGAGTTCGCCAAGCTGGAAAACATAAGCAGATTCTACAACACTTTCAAGAATAAGGAGTTTACCTATCCCAACCTCTACAACGTTCTCAATACTGTAGCTGCTGTCATGATAAAAAACAAAAGCAGCATAACTTCATACAACCAATCATCTGGATCGATAGAGTTGTGGATAAATTCAAACAACGTTCCTAGAGTGGTCAACGATCTCATGAACACCGGTATCTTTAGTAACGTTGAGGTGCTTCGGGTATCTGAAACAAGACTACTCACAGGAAAAAGCTGGAAATCGGCACAGCTCGAACTGCAACTTAAAGGGGTGAATCGATAATGGACAGGAGATTGATAATTATTACCCTGCTTCTGGGTATATATGTTTTTGCTGTAAAACCACTCAATAACAAGACACAGATAAAGCTTTTTGAGCTGAGAAATATTGAAAAGGCCATCGCTAAAGAGAAATTTGTGGAGAAACAAGCAGAAAAAATAAAGAGAATTTACCCTCTTCAGATGAAGGTTGCTCGAAAAAACCAGGAGCGCTTTTTTGCCTATGGAGTATCTACATCATCAGCTATGAGCATGATCCAGAGTATCATATCAAAACAGGCTAAAACTAATGCCATTAAGTTAACCAACATCAACTGGGGTGTTACCGAGGATATGGGGGACTACATAAGATTACCAATCGTGTTTTCTATGACAGGTTACCCAGACGGTGTAAGCAAGTTTATAAGAGCAATCCTCTCTCAAAAAAAGTTGCTGAGGTTCAAAATGTTCTCGGTATCCAAAACTGCAGCCACCCTGACAAAAACAAACAGAATGCTGATTGTTAGAGGCGTAATAATAGGTTACAAACTGAAGAGAAGGATTGATTGATGAGCAAAAGAACCCTATACCTTTCTGTCGTCGTCGCAGCAATTTGTGTCTATATCTATGCAAATAAACTCCTTTACATAACGAGTGCCGCTACAAAAAATGATTTCTCCTTTAAGATTCCTACCGTGCCAGAAATCCAGATAAAATTAGAACATACCAATACTATTGGAAACGCTCAACTTTGGGGACTCTCTTACATTCCCATGGCCGGTTCGAAAAAGTCCACCAATTTGAACAGAGAAAATATGATAGCTAAAGAAGGTTATGTATACAAAAAGATTCTCGGAATACCATCTTTACAAAGCATAGCAAACAGGAAATATATCTGGGGATTCTTTGGAACGGTAACGAAGGATAATCGCACTTTCGCCATATTTTACAATCCTGTATTGAAAAAAAATAAGGAAAAAGTGGTCGCAAAAGGTGACATGCTTGACGAAAACCTGAAGATCATTAACGTAGGAAATGACAACGTTACTGTAGAGTATAAGAACAAAAATTCAAAAAAGCTCTTCAAGTTACAGGTTTTCAACGTAACCCTTAAACACAATAGGAGGATAAAACAATGATAAAAAAGGTATGCCTTATTGTCGCTTCATCGTTTTTGCTTTTCGGGTGTGCCAGTCAGAGAATGTTTGAGGCTCCGAAAATATCCAGTAATCTGATAAGACCCAATCTGGGGGGCAAAAGCACCATACAGCAGATAGAATCGGGCACACAGAAAGAGGCAACAAAACCAAGGGTCAGTATAGAGTATGTGCCACTTGCACAGGTAGCAACACCAACCCAAAAAATCAAACCATCCACCAGTGCTCAAACGCAAGGGGCTAAACAGGCTTTGAAAATAAGCGTTGAAAATATGCCGTTGAACAATTTCATAAAGCTTATATTTGGCAAAATTCTGAAATCAAGTTACTTCATGGGAAGACGCATTCAGTCTCAAAAAACTCCAATTACCTTAAAAATGACCACTCCAATGACAAAAGATCAGTTTTTGAGCGTAGTCTTAAGCATCCTAAAACGTTACGGTGTGAGCGTTAAAGAACAAAACGGCATCTATTACATAACCGCATCCAGGAACCTTGTTCAGAAAAAGAGCGTTGAATTCTTTGTGGGAAGAAGTATACCACAGGATCTGCCGCCAACGAAACGTGTAGGCGTCATAGTCCCTTTGTACTACATAAATGCAAGCAAGTATGCTTATACAATAAGGCAACTAACCCTATCAAGATCAGGATACATAGGTACTGTGATTGACAGAAACGATCTTATAATCATCGATACGCCAACCTTCTTAAATGCAGCCCTGAAGTTCATTAAGCTCTTCGACAGACCTATGTTTGAAAAAAGAACAGCTGTATTACTGAAACTCAGCTACATTTCCCCCACTGATTTTGTTAAAAAGATTTCATCCATTCTACCACTTGAAGGAATCCCAATAGCACGTTCTCTATCAAGTGCCGGCATTATCCTTAAGCCACTGGAGGATCTCTCTTCTGTCTTTATACTCAGTCCCAAAAAGGAGTGGATAAACATTGTCGAGTACTGGAAAAATAAACTCGATACAATAGAAGCATTAGGAAACCAGCCCCACCTTTTTGTCTACTATCCTAAAAACAGAAGAGCAACTGAGTTGGCTAAAGTTTTTAAAGAGATAGAACAGGGTACCAACAGCAGCTCAAAAAGCGAAGCCAGAAGTAGTGGCAGAGGAAGAAACAGGAAAAAGAAAAAACATGTTGGCAGCATTTCCGTTGCAGGATTTAAGAATGTCAAGGTCGTTGTGGATGAAAGCAGAAATGCGCTGGTTATCCTATGCTCTCCCTCAGAATACAAACAGGTAAAAGCCACCCTTGAGAAGCTGGACACATTGCCGAAACAGGTTTTTGTTCAGGTGTCAATACTTGAAGTTACCTTAACAGGAAAGCTCCAGTACGGCCTGGAATGGTATTTGCGACACAGTGGCAAATTCAACGGCGTACTCCAGACAACCGGTGGTCTTGGGTTGGGCTCGGGTGGTTTAAATTACACCCTGGTAACGGACACTGCCAAATTTATGGCCATGATAAACGCCTTTGCGCAGAAAAACCTGATTAACGTCCTCTCATCACCAAGCCTCGTCGTTATGGACAACAAAGATGCATCAATCAATGTAGGCACCCAGGTGCCTGTGGTCACCAGTGAATCGACAGGATCAAATATACAGGACAACGGCACAACAGCACTTGTTAGAACAATCCAGTACAGAAACACAGGCGTCATCCTTCATATCAAGCCAACAATCAATTCAAACGGCATTGTTACCCTCGATGTTTCTCAGGAGGTTAGCGACGCTCAGACAAACAACATATCGCCAGGAATAAACTCACCATTAATTCTAACACGGGATATTCAAACATCCGTAACATTAAAAAGTGGATCGACACTTTTACTTGGCGGACTAATAAAAAAGAGTCAGAGCAACACTGTAGACAAAGTACCGCTACTTGGCGATCTACCCTTGTTCGGTAATCTATTCAAAACCACATCCAAAGGTACAACGAAAACAGAACTCATAGTGGAAATAACACCATACATACTACCAGATATGAATGCCGCCGAGAAAATTACAAAGAGCTACAGGGAGTTGATGGATCTGTTCAAAAAATAACAGATTCAAATGGCGCAAAAAACACCAAAATACCCATTTGCTCCTTACGAGAGAAAATGCCATACCAAAAGCAATTGCTTTGTATCAGCACAAAATTTATCGATAAGCTTGACTTTGCATGGAAAATGTGATAGGGATTCAACTG
>CAZIZT010000002.1:0-70494 GCA_964544085.1 uncultured Desulfurellales bacterium | reverse complement strand
TGCCGAGGAGCGTTTCGTTGCAGATGCAGCTGCCAGTCTGGGTTTTGGATTTATTTCTGATTCGTTTGATGTAGCGTTATTCGCCAGGGAAAAACGGCTTTCCCTGGAGGATGCAGCGAGGCGTAAGCGCTATGAGTTCTTTGAGTTATCGAAGGATCAGTTTGGGTTTGATAGGATCGCTCTTGCTCATACACTGGACGATCTTGCAGAGACGTTTGTTATGAATGTGATAAGGGGCTCAACCTTGAGAGGACTTGTTTCTTTGAGACCGTTACGTTCGTTTTACATAAGGCCTATGCTCTGTCTAACCAAGCAAGAGATAGTGGATTTTCTGCGGAGTGAATCTATTGGGTTTGTGGTGGATAAATCCAACGCCGATAGATCCTTTGTTAGAAACAGGTTGCGTCATGAGCTGATGGGCGAGCTTAAAAAATTCAATCCATCAATTGAGAGGACGATTTTCAGAAGTGTTATGGTTATGAAGGACGAGGAGTCTCTCCTTGAGGACCTTACGCGGGTTGAGATGGTAAAAAGGGTGAAATTCACAGGAAGATACGCAACTGTCGAAATGGATGGTATGCACATTGCGCTAAAAAGGAGAGTAATCTCTGAGGTTGTTAAAAGGATTTTGAATAGCGAATACTCTCTCGGGTTTGAGAATATAGAGCGGATTGTCACTCTCCAGACTGGCAAGAGGGTTGTCTTGAGAAAACTACTGGTTGCACACAGACAGGGTAACAGGCTTGTTGTTGAGAGGATAGGAGATGGGCGCGAAGATTAAAGAGGTGCTAAGAAATGCTATAGAAAGCCTGAGAAAAGCCAACATAGCTACAGCTGATCTTGATGCGCTTGTTATTCTAAAGAGCCTCCTTCAGAAGGATGAGGTATTTATATTAACGCACCCTGAGTATGAACTTAGCAAAGCCCAGGAAAAGCGGTTTTTTGATTTAATACGGAAAAGATGCACTTACTATCCTGTTGCATATATAACATCGAAAAAGGAGTTTTACGGATTTGAATTCTTTGTGGATGAGCGAGTGTTGATACCGCGTCCAGAGACCGAGTTTGTTGTGGATGCGGTTCTTGAAATAGCTGGTAAAAGAAAGATTGACGTTGTGGATGTTGGAACTGGTAGCGGTTGCATAGCCATTACTCTGTCAAAGCTTCTAAAGACCTGTGTGATTGCCACTGACATATCCATTGATGCTCTTGAGGTTGCTTCTCTTAATGCAAGGAGATTGAAAGCTGATGTTGAATTTGTCGCGTGTCCATGTCTTGATGCTGTCTGTGGAAAATTCGACGTTGTTGTATCCAACCCACCTTACATTGCTGCCGATGAGTTTGAATCGTTGGCGCCGGATGTTAAACGGGAACCGAAAATTGCACTTGTTTGTGAGGATGCTATGGGTGTTGTAGAGTGCATTCATAAGGGTGCACGTAAAATGGCGAACTGGCTTGTTCTGGAGATTTCTCCGCAAATAGCAGCAGCAGTCAGGCAACTCGATGGTTTCGTGAAGACTATTCGTGATTACTCGTCAAACGAAAGGGTAGCGCTTTTCAGGTTTGGTACTTAAATGTCCACATGTCTGTTTATGCGCTCAATGGAGACCGCCTTTCCTGTGGATGAGTCTATTTCAATGATGCAGCCGTTGATTTGAATGTTTGTTTTACACACCTTGAGTCTGTGGGGATAGTAGTAGACAAACTTCTCGATGGCTTCCTTTTTCTCAAACCCCAGTACACCATCGTGACAGCCTGTCATGCCAACATCGGTAATGTAGGCTGTGCCCCCTGGCAGTATCCTCTCATCCGCTGTTTGCACATGTGTATGGGTTCCCACCACTGCACTTACCCTGCCATCCATGAACCACGCAAATGCCTGCTTCTCGCTTGTGGCTTCTGCATGAAAGTCAACTATCTTGATTTCAGCTTCTTCGAGTGCCTGTGTGGTAAGTAGTTCATCTACAACGCAGAAAGGATTGTCAACAGGTGTCATAAAGATCCTGCCTATTGCGTTTATAACAGCTATCTCTATGCCATTTAGCCTAAAGACTCTCCAGCCAACACCAGGGAGTTTTGATGAATAGTTCACCGGACGTATGAGCTTTCCGGCATTATCTATCTCTTTTATGAGGTCGGATTTATCCCATGTGTGGTTGCCGAGGGTGAAGGCTTCGGCAAATCCCTGCAGTTCATCGTAGACCTTCTTGGTTATGCCGAAGCCCTCCGCGGCATTTTCAACGTTAACAATGGTAAAATCTATGCCGTATTCCCTTTTTAGGGCATCAACCTCCTGCTTGAAGGCTCTCCTTCCCCATCTACCCACGATGTCGCCGATAAACAGCACACGCACCTTAGTTGGCATACTCTATCGCCCTGTTTTCTCTTATCACAACGACCTTCACCTGACCTGTGTAGGAGACCTTCTCCGATATTTCGTGGGCTATATCCCTTGCCAGCATCAGACTCTGTGCGTCATCGACAATGTTGTGCTCAACCATGACCCTCAGCTCTCTACCTGCCTGTATTGCATAGGCTTCTTTTACGCCTTCCTTGCCTTTGGCTATCTCTTCAAGCTCTTCGAGTCTTTTTATGTAATTTTCAAGTCTCTCCCTGCGCGCACCTGGTCGTGCCGCACTCAGCGTATCGGCGATCGAAACTAGCACACTCTCGATGCAAATAGGCTCGACCTCCCCATGGTGGGACATGATAGCGTTGATCACGTATTTGTTTTCGCCGTACTTTTTGGCAAGTTCGGCGCCAATCTTTGTGTGAGAGCCCTCTACGTCCTGATCTACAGCTTTGCCGATGTCGTGCAAGAGACCTGCTCTTTTTGCCAGCTTTACATCAACGCCAAGCTCCCCTGCCATCATGCCTGCAAGGTGCGCCACTTCAACGGAGTGGGCAAGTACGTTTTGCGTATAGCTCGTTCTGTACTTCAGAAGACCAAGATGCTTAATAAGCTCGGGATGAATGTCACCCACATCAAGATCGAAAACAATTTGCTTCGCCTCCTCGGCAGCCTCTTGGTATAACTCTTCACGAACCTTCTCGACCGTTTCTTCAATTCGCGCAGGATGTATCCTTCCATCCTTGACAAGCTTTTCCAGTGCAATTCTTGCTATCTCTCTTCTTAGCGGATTAAAGCTTGATATAACCACGACTTCCGGTGTATCGTCGATTATCAAATCTGTACCCGTTTCCTTCTCGAAAGAGCGTATGTTTCTGCCTTCCCTTCCGATAATCCTGCCTTTCATCTCATCATTGGGTAATGTTACAGTTGAGACAGTTCTTTCAGCCACGTAAGCACTTGCCATTCGCTCCATGGTGGATGAGAGGATTTCCTGAGAGAGCTTTTTGGCGTCTTCCTTGAGCGATTCTTCGATCTGCTTAATCTTTGATGCTGCTTCCCTTTTTGCATCTTCTTCTATCATCCTGACCAGCTCTTCTTTAGCTTCTTCTTCTGTCATGTGGCTGATTTCTTCCAGCTTTTTCTTCTGTTCCTTAACGAGCTCATCAACTTCGGCCATCTTGTTTTCGAGCTCTTTTTCTATTTTGACGATGTCTTCCTGCTTCTGAGTGATGAGCTCAAGCTTTTCATCAAGATGGGATTGTTTCTTGTCAAGTGTGGCTTCTTTTGTAGCAAGCCTGCGCTCCCATGCCTGTAACTCCCTTTTTGACTCCTTCTCAAGCTTCTCTATCTCATTTTTGGCTTTGATCATGTACTCTCTGGCTTCTATCTCGGCGCTTTTGAGGATGTTCTCCTTTTCCTTTTTTGCGTCCTCAATGATATTTTTCGCCTTTTTATCGGCATATTCCTTCTTTTTTACTACCAGCTGATAGTATGCAAGTACGCCGAAAACAGCTCCGAGAATCAAAGAAAGCACTATCAAGAGAACGATTACAAAACTACTCATACCCATCTCCTTGGTTTGCAGATTATTGTGCCTTTTTCATGTACAATGACGTCCACCGGAATGTCGTGGTTATCAATGGGAATCTTATCAACTATGCAGCAGCTATAGGATACACCCACTTTCATAGCTTTGGTTTTTTTCAAAAACCTATCGTAGAATCCTTTTCCGTATCCAACTCTGTACCCCCTTTTGTCAAATCCCAGACCCGGCACTATCACGGCTTCAAGCCTGTGCGGGCTGACTTTTATGTAGCGTGAAAACGGTTCCTTTATACCCTTGTAGCCTTTTTTGAACGATAAAAGCGGTTTGCACATGATCAACCTGTCTCCAGAAACACGCGGATAGACAGCGTTTTTCAATAACTTGTTGGGATCGGGTTCGCCAGGCAGTGGACTGAAACTGGCTATGGTCTTTTTATTTTTGAGTAATTTGGCTACTCGTCTTGAAATACTTAAGCTTTTTGTTAAGAAAAACTTTCTATTTAAAGCATTACGCTTGCTTTTCAATTGATCCCTTAGTGAGCTCTTATCCATGCTGCCCTCTTTTCTTTATGGCGGATATATATAAAAAAATTACTTAATCCGTCACTTTATATAAAAAGCCCCAGCGCACCGTGTGTATAATTTTTCCTAGAACCTAACAATGGTAGGTGGGAACCTCAGGAGGGAGGACTGTATATCCTCTCAACCTTGCAATCGAGAGGCCCGCCAGTCACACCCTCCGATGTTGGTCCCCCATTGTCAGGTGTTGGCTCTAAGGAAAAAACCACATCACGGGTGCGCCAGGGAACATTTCCCTTAAGGCCCCGGTATGTAAAGGTGCCCGTAAGGTCTTGAGCTTTTCGGCAACACCTTTACAAAACCTTCCTCCATAACCATATTATAGTCAATTTTGAATAGATTGCAAAACTCTTTTACGTTTTTTTCTATCCGCTCATAGTCGTCATCTGTAGGTTCATATATCTGCGCTTCGCTCCATAGCAGGTGCTCATCCACTTTACCCCGTATGAAAATAGTGCCTCCGTGCATGCCCGTTGCCAGATAATGGCCTGTTATGGGTTTGTTTTCGTTTTTTGTTAATCCTAACAAAATCAATATACCACCCGCCATATACTCACCCATGAAAGCTCCGCTACAACCGCCTATGACTACTGTCGGGTTCATCTCTTTGTATGCTTTCATGTGTATGCACGCTCTGTATCCGGCATCCTTTTCGACAAATATGGAACCGCCACGCATACTGTAGGCCAAAACATCACCAACGCTTCCGTACACCACGATTTTGCCGCCATTCATTGTGTTGCCCACGCAGTCCTGAGCGTTTCCGTGCACGACAATCGATGGTCCATTCATGAAAGCACCCAGGTCATTGCCAGGTATACCGTGTATAGTTATCTTGACATCCGGATCATCGAGTCCACATCCTATATAGTACTGCCCACAGGCATTTTCGATCACAATATCTTTTTGGTGATTTCTTATTGCCTCTCTAATTTTTGCATTTAGGTCTCTATAGTAGAGGTTTTTTGCATCTATCTCGTACATCTTTCGTCGCTCCTTTTACCCGTAAACCTTTTTGTAGGCATCTGCGGTAAGCCTTGCAACAACTGGCTCGCCGGCTTTCGGCATCCATACTTCGTCTAAATCCCCTGCAATGCATCTTATGGCTGATTCCTCACTTGCTATGAAAACGGTAGGTCCTTTGCGCGCTGCAACCAGCGGTCTTAGTTTAATTCTATCATTTAAGCCAAACATGCCACCGCGGAACCCCACTATGATGGAGAAGGGTCCATTGAGCATTGCTGCACCGTATGTCATTCTAAGTGCGGTGTAGAGCTGTTTATCCTTTTCATCCATGAGCTCTATCTCTTCCCACAATGGTGGGGCAAATATCTTTGCTACCATCTCGAAGGTCATATTGTTTCTTCTTGCAAGCAGGTCCAGCAGATAGGCAACTACCTCTGTATCGGTTTTCTGGGTGCACTTATACCCGTACATCTCAAGGTAGCGCCTGTTGGCGCCGTAGGATGATATCTCACCGTTGTGCACCACTGTGTACCCAAGAAGAGAAAACGGGTGTGCGCCACCCCACCATCCCGGTGTGTTTGTTGGGAATCTGTTGTGTGCTGTCCAGCAGAAAGCTTTGTACTCATCTACTCTGAACAGATTGGCTATCTCATCCGGAAAACCAACGCCTTTGAATACACCCATATTCTTGCCGCTTGAGAGCACGAAGGCACCATCAATCTTTTCGTTGATGAACATGACGAGCTTGACCATGAATTCATCTTCCTCTTCCGTTTTGAACTCCTCGCTTTCCACTTGAGTGCTCTGCTCCCTGGGCTTAACGAAATAGACGAAGAACATTGGTCTTTTCTTCTTTATAGGTCTTGTTGGCATTCCTCCATGCTGCTCAATGTGTACCTTTCTATCCAGGTACTCTTCGGTTAGTTTTCGTGCTTGCTCATCGTCGTACATTACATGCAAAGCGTAATACTCTTTGAAGTCAGGGTAAATGCCGTATGCAGCAAACCCGGCGCCAAGGCCGTTTCCCCTATCCTTCATGAGCATTATTGAGTCGACAATATCACTGCCCGATGTGAGTGACCCGTCTGTGTTGATAAAGCCCGATATTCCGCATCCCGATATATCCTTGAACAGTTCCATAGCTTTCACCTAACCTACTTAATTTTCCTATCCAGTCTTAGCACTCTGAAGGCTTTGTTAAAGTACTTCCATCCAAAGTCGCTGTTAAGGAAGGTGTCCTTGATCCACGACACGTCAAAGCGGTTCTGTATCATCCAGTTGAACATGCCCGCCTTTTCGATGTTCCCTACCAGTATCATGCCAACCAGGCGGTTTTTGTCGTTTATGAGGAACTTTCTATACTCTCCTTCGTGTTGTATGCTTAGTACTTCACACTCTTCTGAGTCAATTGTGCCCATGGAGATAAACTCAACATTGCCTATTTTCATGGAGTTCATTGGGAATCCACCCTTATACTTCACACGCGTTCCAATTATGTTTAAACCGGCTACGCGTCCCTGTCTTGCGGCAAGCGGTAGTATGGGAATGGGTCTTTTCGCAGATATAACCACGTCGTAGGCTTCAGCTGCATCTCCAGCCACATACACACCGTCGACACTTGTTTGCATATAGTCGTCGGCAATTATACCCCTGTTGGTTTCGATAGGCGTGTTTTCTGTGAGCTCGAGATTTGGCTTTACGCCAACTGCTACCACAACTCCGTCCGTTTTGATTCTTTTTCCGCTTGCCAAAACAACTTCCTGCGGTCTTTCCTTGCCCTTTATTTCCACTGCAGAATCTTCCAAAATCAGTTTGACGCCAAGCTTTTTTAGTTCCTTATGCACGTATTCTGCAGCAACATCATCCAGTGCAGGGAATAACACACGGCGCATGAGCTCCACAAGCGTTACTTTTATGCCTTTTTTAGCCAGCTTTTCAGCTGTTTTGCTGCCTATAAGACCGCCGCCGATCACAACGCAACTTTTCATGTTGGGTAGATCCTTTCTTAACCTATCGGCGGCTTTGATGTTTGTCAGTGTATGTATACCCTCCTTTAGCTCCATGCCTTTGATTGGTGGCATAGCTGGTTTTCCACCACAAGCAAGCAGGAGTCTGTCGTAGTGTATCTTCTCAGCTGTAGATAGCTCTACGTATTTATCCTTCGTGTTCACTGCAGTGGCTCGTTTGCCAAAGAGTGTTTTAACCTTCATTCGCTCATAGAAGTCTCTATCACGGTAGTAAAAACGCTCTTCAGAACGGCTTACCTCGCCAACAACAAGGTTTGGCAGAAGTGGATGGGAGTAAGCCCTGTAGTTTTCATCGGATATAACCGAAATGGTCGAGATTTTATCCCTTTCCCTTATTGCTTCGATGGCATTTATAGCTGCCACTGAGTTGCCAACTATTACGATTTTCATAGAACCGTTCCCCTTTATAGTTCCTCAAAGGTTAGTGCATCGTTCGGACAGGCTTCCACGCAGGCAGGGAGGCTTCTTTCGGGGCACATGTCGCATTTGACGGATAAACCCCACACCTCTCTGCGGTTGTCCCTTTTGATAACGCCGTAAGGACATGCCATTATACACATCCAGCAGCCCACACACTTCTCGGGATTAACAATCACGTAACCGCGTTCGTCCCTGTGCATTGCGCCTGTCTGGCATGCCTCCATACAGGCTGCTTCATCGCAGTGCCTGCACATTATGGAGTATGAGACAGGGTAGTTGAACTCTGCGGTGCACCTTGCTATAGGTTTTTCTTCCCGCTTGAATGCCTTGATGATGTCCTTGGATTGCGAATGTTCCACGATGCAGGCAACCTCGCACAGGTGACAATACACACAGTTGTCTTCTTTTATTTTTACTATTTTCATTTCCCTCTCCTTACTCGCCCGCGGGCAGGATGCCCAGAATTTCCATCTCTCTATCAGTTAGGTCAATGCCCCTTAAATGAAGTCTGTTGCCCCTTAAGGACTCTATGGAGTTTATTCCCATGGCACCCATGGTCTCTTTTATCTCGAGCGCCCACACCTTTAATAGGTTAATCAGGCGCTGGCTTGCTATGTCTGGATTTACGCGCTTGGATAGGTGTGGATCCTGAGTAGAAATACCCCACGCACATCTGCCTGTGTGGCACTGCTGACACATGGTACATCCAATTGCAACAAGGGCTGCTGTTCCTATGTATACAGCGTCCGCACCCAGCGCTATGGCTTTAACCACATCCATCGAGTTGCGTATACCGCCGCCTGCCACTATCGAAACATCCTGCCGTATGCCTTCATCCCTGAGCCTCTGATCCACGACGGCAAGCGCAAGCTCAATCGGTAAGCCAATGTTGTCTCTGACCACCTGAGGCGAAGCACCGGTTCCACCTTTGAAACCGTCAAGAACAAGGATGTCTGCCCCGGCTCTGACCACACCGCTTGCTATGGCAGCAACGTTGTGAACGGCAGCTATCTTTACCATGATAGGTTTTGTGTACTCCGTAGCCTCTTTGAGAGCGAAGATGAGCTGCCTTAAGTCCTCGATGGAGTAGATGTCATGGTGGGGTGCCGGGGATATGGCGTCTGATCCTTCGGGCATCATCCTCGTCTCTGATATGGTTTGAGAGACTTTCTCTCCCGGCAAGTGTCCGCCAATGCCGGGCTTTGCACCCTGTCCAATCTTAATCTCTATAGCGCTTCCAACATCCAGATATGGTTTGTGTACGCCGAATCTGCCACTTGCCACCTGAACAATAATGTGACCCTTGAACTTGTAGTGATCCTTATTGAGTCCGCCTTCTCCAGAGTTGTAGTAGGTGCCCATTTCCGTGGCTGCCCTGCCAAGGGCTTCGACCACGTTGTAACTTAATGCACCGTAGCTCATGGCTGAGAACATAATAGGCACATTGAGTTCAAGCTGTGGGGCGATCTGTGTTTTCAAACTTCCATCTTCATTGAAGGAAAGGAAGTGCGGTTTTCTACCAAGGAACGTTTTTAGCTCCATGGGTTCTCTTAATGGATCGATGGATGGATTTGTTACCTGCGAAGCATTTAGAAGCATGTGGTCCCAGTAGATTTTGTATGGTCTATCATTTCCCATGGAGACAATGGGCGTTCCGCCGAATATGGCTCTTTTTTTCAGACCATCAACATGACCTTCCCAGCTGTAATTTGGTCTGTAAGGGTAGTCCCTTTTCTTTATCGTGATGGCTTCGGTAGGACAGATTGCGGCGCAACGTTCGCAGCCAACGCAGTTTGCATCCCAGTTCCAGACTTTATCTTCGTCCTCGTCATAGAACGTGGCGTCGAACGAGCACTGTTCCACACACGCTTTGCACCTGATGCAGCGATAATCGTCCCTAACGACGGTAAAAGTCGGAGGGGTGTAGGTCTTTAGATTTTTCATCCACTTCACTGTTCTCTCCTTAAACCTAACATTATGGAAGCCACATAATACAAAAATGAAGGTTTGTTGTCAATCTGATTGTTATTTGCTTAACAAACAGTGGGGTTTTGTTGACTTCCACTTGGATTGTAAGTATGATTTAACAAAAACCATCTCCAGGAGGTACATATGTTTAAGAAACCTACTATGGATCAATGGAGGGAACTTGCTACAAAAGAGCTGAAGGGCAGGAGCATTGAGGATGTAACCTGGCAGTCACCTGAAGGTATCCCTATAAAACCACTCTACACAATGGAAGACTTAGAGAAACTGGAGTTTCTTGATACGTTACCGGGGTTTCCGCCGTTTATCCGTGGTCCCAGAGCTACCATGTACGTTGGTAAACCGTGGACCATAAGACAGTACGCAGGCTTCTCCACAGCAGAGGAATCCAATGCCTTTTACAGAAAAGCACTCGCTGCCGGGCAGCAGGGTCTTTCTGTGGCATTTGACCTTGCCACACACAGGGGCTATGATTCAGACCATCCGCGAGTGGTAGGAGATGTGGGCAAAGCTGGTGTTGCAATTGATACTGTTGAGGATATGAAGATACTCTTCGATGGCATACCACTGGATAAGGTTTCGGTTTCCATGACCATGAATGGCGCTGTTATACCTGTTATGGCATTTTACATCGTTGCGGCAGAAGAGCAGGGTGTCAAGCAGGAGTTGCTCTCAGGTACCATTCAGAATGATATACTCAAAGAGTTCATGGTGAGAAATACCTACATATACCCACCTCAGCCTTCCATGAGAATAGTGGCAGATATCATAGAATATACAAGCAAGCATATGCCAAAGTTCAACTCGATTAGTATTAGCGGATATCACATACAGGAGGCTGGTGCGAACGCTGTATTGGAGCTTGCCTTTACGCTTGCTGATGGGCTTGAGTACGTAAAAACGGCACTTGCAAGGGGTCTTGATATAGACTCGTTTGCCCCCAGACTCTCGTTCTTCTTCGGCATCGGTATGAATTTCTTCATGGAGATAGCCAAGCTCCGGGCAGCTCGCTTCCTCTGGGCAAAGCTTATGAGTCAGTTTAATCCAAAAAATCCCAGATCGATGGCTTTGAGGACACACTGCCAGACCTCAGGATGGAGCCTGACAGCTCAGCAGCCATACAACAATATAATCAGAACCACGATAGAGGCACTTGCTGCTGTGCTTGGTGGAACGCAGTCTCTGCACACGAATGCCCTTGATGAGGCCATTGCGCTACCAACGGAGTTTTCGGCAAGGATAGCAAGAAACACCCAGATAATCCTGCAGGAGGAAACCAACATTTGTAAAACCGTTGATCCACTTGCGGGGTCCTACTACATCGAGTCGTTAACACACTCGCTGATAAGGGAAGCTGAAAAGATCATCGATGAGATAAACCAGCTTGGTGGCATGACAAAGGCTATAGAAACTGGAATGCCCAAGATGCGTATAGAGGAATCTGCAGCCAAAAGACAGGCTCAGATAGATAAAGGAGAGTTTGTCATTGTCGGTGTCAATAAGTATACTATCCCTGAAGAGGAGGATGAGAGGGTCGAGGTACTCGACATCGATAATACGGCCGTCAGGCGCAAGCAGATCGAGCGCTTGAACAGGATAAAATCACAACGAGACAACGAAAAGGTCAAGCACGCTCTCGATAGAATTACAGATGTGGCTAAGAGTGGAGGTAATCTGCTGGAAGTAGCCATCGAGGCGGCACGCTTGAGAGCCACGCTGGGAGAGATCTCGTATGCCATGGAAAGGGTATTCGGTCGATATCAGCCAGAGATAAGGCTTGTGTCGGGAGCATATAGCAGCATTCTGAAGGATAGCGAGGAGTTCAATAAGGTCAGACGTATGGTGGAAGAGTTCGAAAAGAAAGAGGGTCGAAGACCGAGGATTCTCATAGCCAAGATGGGACAGGACGGACACGATAGGGGTGCAAAGGTTGTTGCTACAGCTTATGCGGATATGGGCTTCGATGTGGATGTGGGTCCTCTATTTCAGACGCCTGATGAGGTGGCAAAAATGGCTGTAGAGAACGATGTCCATGCAATAGGTGCATCATCGCTTGCAGCGGGCCACAAAACATTGATACCACAGCTTATCGAAGAGCTTGAGAAATTGTCTGCTGATGATGATATTGTTGTATTTGCCGGTGGTGTCATACCAAAGAAGGATTACGAGTTCCTTTACAAAGCTGGTGTTGCAGCTATATTCGGTCCGGGGACCAGTCTGATTGAGTCAGCCATGGAAACCCTCAGGGCTATTGAGGAGAAAAAAACGCCGAGGCGACTAAAGGAGCAGAATAAGTAGATGGAATCCGTAGAATCACTGGCGGAAAGACTGAAAAAAGGCGACAGGAGGGCGCTTGCCAAGGCTATAACACTTATTGAAAGCAAAAAGCCGCAGCATAGAAGGCTTGCAGCAAGATTGCTGGAGATGGTGCTTCCGGAGAGTGGAAATTCAGTTAGAATTGGTATAAGCGGCGTTCCCGGTGTTGGCAAAAGCACCTTCATTGAAGCTTTCGGCATGTATTTAATAGAGAAGGGCCACAGGGTGGCTGTGCTTGCTATCGATCCGAGCTCAAGAATAACTGGTGGATCGATACTTGGAGACAAAACGCGAATGGAAAGACTCTCCCGTCAGGAGAATGCGTTTATAAGACCCTCTCCATCCGGAGACGCTCTGGGTGGTGTGGCAAGGAAAACACGTGAAGCCATTTTCCTGTGCGAAGCAAATGGTTATGACGTAGTAATTGTTGAGACAGTAGGTGTTGGCCAGTCAGAGGTAACAGTTGCCTCGATGGTGGATTTTTTTGTGCTCATGTTACTTCCCAATGCCGGTGATGAGCTTCAGGGCATAAAGCGCGGGGTAATGGAATTTGCTCATGCTGTTGTGATAAATAAAGCCGACGGTGATAATCTTCAAAGGGCTCAGGTGGCTAAGAAGCAGATGGAGAATGCACTCTGTTTGCTTCATCCGGTTGAACAGGGTTGGCGCACGCCGGTTATACTGGCAAGTGCATATGAAGGAAGGGGCATTGATGAGTTGTGGCGTAAGATAAACGAGTATGTTGCAATCCAGAAGAAAAGCGGTGCTTTTGAACTTAAAAGGCTCAATCAATCGAAAGAGTGGATGAGAAACACCGTTATAGACGGTTTAATGGAGATTTTGTTTACCGATCCCGAATTGAAACGTTTATATAGCGAAATGGAAAGGGCAGTGGAAAGAAGGGTAACCACACCTTCTCTGGCTGCGGAAAAGGTGCTTGAATACTTTAAAAAGAAGGACTGTTAAGGAGGGTAGAATGTACGCAAAAAGGGTGCTTGCCATTTTTGTTGCCCTGATTGTTTCGGCTTTTCTTGTTACATCCTGCGCTACGGAGTCCGAGAATATTGCGCTTGGCACAGCTGCCGGTGCCGCTATAGGTGCCAGTGTTAGCAAGAACAAGTGGAAGGGCGCTGTAATTGGCGGTATTCTGGGGGCGGCGGTAGGTGAGGCATTTCACCAGATACAGCAGCAAGCCATTAATGAAGCTATCAGGGAACAGAAGCCAGTGGCGTATCAGAGGAAAACGTCTAACGGTTGGCAGAGGGTTGAAGCTGAGCCAATCTCCAGTCCTTACTACAATCCACGACAGCATACAAAGTGTCAGAAGGTACACATAAGGATTATTGAGAATGGCAAATTGATTAAGGATAGAATAAAGGAGGTCTGTCGCGGCTTCAAGGAGACAAACGAGTATTAACGGGCATAAGAGGGAGTTGAAATGTTGAAAAGCATAGATCATATTGGCGTTGCTGTAAAGGATCTGGATAGGGTTGTAGGTTTTTATCGTGACATTTTAGGTCTTGAGTTTCTCGGTGTGGAGAGTGTACCCTCTCAGAAGGTCAGGGTAGCAAAATTCGATATAAACGGCGTCCACATAGAATTTCTTGAGGCAACACATCCTGATAGCCCGATAGCGAAGTTTATCGCTAAAAGGGGCGAAGGGCTCCATCATATAGCTTACAGGACTGATAACATAGATGCTGAGCTTGAGAAACTAAAAAACATGGGTGTGAAACTTATTAACGAAAAACCTGTAGAGGGCTCTGGGGGTATGTTGATAGCGTTTTTGCACCCTTCGTCGTCGCTTGTGCTTACAGAACTTGTATCTGGGGGGAGGAATGAGTAGTAATGGATAGAGCATTTAGAGTGGTTGTTCTTGGTGGTGATGCGGCTGGCATGAGTGCCGCAAGTCAGGTCAAACGGCGCGTGAAAAGCGCAGAGGTAATTGTCCTTGAAAAGGGCGAGGATGTCTCCTACGGAGCGTGCGGAATGCCATACAACATAGGCTACAAAGGTAATATCAATGACCTTGTGGTTATGAGTGCAGAGGATTTCAGGCGAAAAAGGGGCATTGATGTTAGACTCCTTAACGAAGCTATAGGTGTTGATGTCAAAACAAAGAGTGTAGCCGTAAGGAATCACGCAACCGGTCGCCAGTATGAGATCTCTTTTGACAAGCTTTTCATAGGTACTGGTGCGAGAGCTAATGTGCCGCCGATAGATATAAAGGCTAAAGAGGGCGTTTTTACGTTGAAGGTACTGGATGATGCACGCAAGATAAAGGCGTATATCGATTCCAGGGAACCTTCCAGAGCTCTGCTTATTGGTGGTGGTTTTATCAACCTTGAGCTTGCTGAGAATCTGAAACGACTCGGCATGGATGTGATCATACTTGAGAAGCTTGACGATATCTTGCCGGGTTATGAAAGGGAACTGGTGAATATCCTGAAAGCTCACCTTGAGGAGAACGGAGTAAAGCTTATAACAGGTGTGGACGTTCTTGGTATCGATGAGAAACTTATTGTTAAGACAAACAAAGGGGATTTTGAGGCGGATTTTGTAAACATTGCAGCTGGTATAACACCCAATACGGATTTTCTTAAGGATTCGCCAATAGTAATGCAAAAAGGCGCTATAGATGTTGATCGCTATTTCAAAACCAGCGTAGAGGATGTTTATGCAGGCGGCGACTGTGCAATGATATATCACAGGTTGCTTGATAGAAATGTTTATATGCCGCTTGGAACCAATGCAAATAAAGCCGGTAGACTGGCAGGTGCAAATATGGTTTCAGCCGGTGAGCCTTTCGCTGGTATTGTTGGCACCACGCTATTTAAATGCTTTTCCCTTGGTGTTGCAAAAACAGGACTTTCTCTTGAGGATGCAAGAAATGAGGGCTACGATGCTGAATCAATTACAATTACGGCACCGACTAAGGCTCATGGTTATCCACAACAGGGAAGCATTACGCTTTCCTACGTATTTGACTTGCTTTCTGGCAGACTGCTTGGTGCGCAGATGGTGGGCTCCTTTGATGCTATATGGCGTGTGGATGTTCTGGCTTCGGCACTTTATGCTCAGATGACTATCAGGGACATCCAGGGACTCGACCTTGCCTACTCACCACCGTTTGCCCCTGTGTGGGATCCGATACTTGTTTGCGCAAATCAGGCGATAAAGAGGGTGGGCAAATGAGGTACAAAAGCACAAGGGGTGGCGTAGATGGTATAAGCTTCAGTGATGCCTTCTTGATGGGATTGGCTACTGATGGTGGCCTAATTCTCCCGGAAGAGATCCCGCAGGTGGATTTAAACCGGCTGAAGAATCTTGATTATAACGATCTTGCATTTGAGATATTCAAACTATACATCGATGATATACCGCACAATGATCTTCGGAGGCTCATTAATAAGAGCTATGCTACATTTGATACGACTGAAGTGACGCCAGTTGTGAAAATGGGCGATGTGTATCTGCTTGAGTTGTTTCACGGCCCAACACTTGCTTTTAAGGATGTTGCGCTGCAATTTCTTGGCAATCTCTTTGAGTATCTGCTGGAGAAAAGGGATACATCGGTCAATGTGCTTGGTGCTACAAGTGGCGATACCGGCAGCGCTGCTATACACGGCTTAAAAGGTAAGAGGAACATAAATGTTTTTATTCTGCATCCTTACAACCGTGTTAGTAAGGTGCAGGAGCTACAGATGACAACCGTGGAGGAGAGAAACGTCTACAATATAGCCGTGAAAGGCACCTTCGATGATTGTCAGGCTATTGTTAAAACTCTATTTAGTGATCTTGCTTTTAAGGAGAAGTATAGACTTGCTGCAGTTAACTCAATAAACTGGGCAAGAATACTTGCTCAGATAGTCTACTACTTCTACGCCTACTTTAGAACCAGACCGGAGTATCTCTATTTCAGCGTGCCAACGGGAAATTTTGGGGATATCTTTGCCGGTTATGTAGCTAAACGCATGGGTTTGCCTGTTGAGAGGTTGATACTTGCAACCAACGATAACGATATACTTTGCAGGTTTGTAAATTACGGTGACTACAGCGTTGGCGAGGTCAAACCCACGTTGTCACCCTCTATGGATATTCAAATAGCAAGCAACTTTGAACGCTACCTTTACTATCTCTACAATGAGGATGCCGTGCAGACAAAAAGGGCAATGGAGCGGTTTGCGAAAGAGGCTAAACTGTATTTTCCTGTTGAGCTCCTCAGGCGTGTGCACAGGGATTTTGAATCCTACAGGGTAAGTGTAGGTGCCACGCTTGATACCATCAGGGATTTTTATGATGAAACCGGCTATATAATCGATCCTCATACCGCCGCTGGTGTTTATGCTGCAAGAATGACAGGTTATGACGATGTAATCTGTCTTGCCACGGCTCATCCAGCAAAATTCCCGGAAGCTATTGAGCAGGCAATTGGTAAGAAGCCAGAAGAGCCCGAAGCAATAGCTGTTTTAAAAAATAAAAAAAAGAGGCTCACAGTACTTGACAATAGCGCCAAGGAGGTTAAAAATTTTATCGTGAAAACCCTGAACGACAGGGTTTAGCGGTGCATTTTTTGTTGACAATGCCCGCAAGAATATGTATTATCACTCTTGCCTTTTTCGTGGGTCGTTAGCTCAGTCGGTAGAGCAGTAGCCTTTTAAGCTATTGGCCGCAGGTTCGATTCCTGCACGACCCACCATTTAAGCGTCCCCATCGTCTAGTAGGCCAAGGACATCGCCCTTTCACGGCGAAAACGTGGGTTCAAATCCCGCTGGGGACGCCATTAAAAATGGAGGTATGGTTATGACAAAGGCTGAGTTTATCGAAAGAATAGCCAAAAAGGTTGGGATGACAAAAACCGACACCAAAAAGGTACTCGACGCAGCAATAGAAGAGATCATGGAAGCCGTCTCCAGGGGTGAAAAGGTCGGATTTGCCGGATTTGGTACCTTTTATATTAGTAAAAGGTCTGCACGCGTTGGTAGGAACCCCAGGACGGGTGAGAAACTCACCATAGCTGAATTTAAACTTCCAAGCTTCAAGTGCGGTAAGGTCTTCAAAGAGAAGGCCAACCAGAAGAAATAGCAGCCTTGACCGGCTCGGGGCGCATAGCTCAGCTGGAAGAGCACCTGCCTTACAAGCAGGGGGTCGTAGGTTCAAGTCCTGCTGCGCCCACCGTTATACAATACTTGCGGAGCCGTAGTTCAGCTGGTTAGAACGCTGGCCTGTCACGCCAGAGGTCGCGAGTTCAAGTCTCGTCGGCTCCGCCATCTTTTTCTATGTTGTCTTCCTGTATCCTCTCTATTGGAAAAGAGATCGTAACTGGCATCATAAACGATACAAATTCCACATACATAGCTTCTCGATTAAGCTCTATAGGTATCCTCAACAGGTTTATCGCCTCAACGGATGATGATGAGAACGACATAATCGAGACGTTTTTGTATTTCCTGGACAGGGTTGATATTGTGATAACAACCGGGGGTCTTGGGCCCACATTCGATGATATGACGGTTCCTTCTGTTGCGAAAGCACTTGGAAAGAGATTGATACTTGATCGGGAAGCGTACGAGAAGATCAGGGAATTTTACGCATCGCTGTACAGAGAGGGTAAAATAGACTCCGCACAGATGAATCCGAAACGGGAGAAAATGGCATACGTTCCGGAAGGTTCAAAACTACTGCGCAATCGAACCGGCGCAGCTCCAGGCATATACATGGAGATTAACGGTAAGCATGTGTTCTGTCTACCCGGTGTGCCCTCGGAAATGAAACCTATGTTTGACAAAGAGGTCTTTCCTATTCTGTCCAATCTCTCAGATGGTGTTATTGTTAGCAAAACCTATGAATTTGAGATAAACGATGAGAGTAAACTGGGTGAGTATGTTGATAAACTCAAGGATTCTGGTGTTTACATTAAATCGCTCCCCGCTGGCTTCGATTCACCCGTTATGGCGGTACGGTTTACAACGCGCTGCAAAGAGGAAGCCGAGTGTTTAAAGAGGATAGAGTACGTACGTGCTGAGCTTGAAAAGATGCTACGCAGCTAAAGGCATTATTTTTCTGCTTTTTCTACTTTCCTTAAATGCCCACGCAGCTGGTTTCACCTATCCTGTTTTTGACTCTGACTATGTTTTTGAATACAGCGGTATGAAAATTGGCTATGGGCATCTGAGCGCAGAGCTGAAAAACGGCGTTTACTATCTGCGATTTACAGGTAGTACCTCGAAGTTTATAAGCCTCTTTTTTTCGTTAAAAGAAGAGATTGTAAGTGCAATCGATGTGAAAAGTGGACAGGATCTATTCTATGAAAGCATTCAGATAAGGCCGGGAAAAAAGAAGAGGGTATTTATTAAATTCGATAATAGAACTACGGCAACGGTTACCTACACCAAGAATTCCGAGACGCGGCGTTACATATTGCATTCCAGAAGCGGCATCCATTCGCCTTTCTACGTCTATCTTTTCTTTCTGCGTAGAGGGTTTTTGTTTAAAAGAACCTACTTCAGGGATGTTGCTGTCTCTACCCACCTTTACAGGATTGCAATAAGACCTGTAGGCGTTGAAACGATAAATCTTGATAAGCTTGGAAGAAAAAAGGGCTTAAGAAAGGCAATAAAGGTGGAGCTTAGATTCTACAAAATGACAAGAAAGGGAAAGTTAAAAAGCAATAGATTCATCAAACATTTGACAGCATGGATAGATGCAAACTATCCCTATCTGCCGCTTTATATCAAAACCTGGCATATTATTGGTCTTGTTAGTGCAAGGCTTACGAAGCTTCAAGTACGAAAAAACCCTTCGGGAGCAGCTATTGGCTGCACCCGAAGGGCAAGAGTAAGACTCAAGAAATCTTATCAGGCTGTCTCTATTTTTGCCACATCTTCCAGACCCAGCTCCTTGGTTGAGATTTCTCTCATTTCAACTTTTCTGATCTTGCCCGTTACTGTCATTGGGAACGAGTCTGTAAACTTGATGTACTTCGGTATCTTGTAGTGGGCTATCTTGCCTCTACAGAACTCCTTGATCTCCTCCTCTGTTGCCGTCTCACCCGCCTTGAGTTTAATCCAGGCGCAAACCTCTTCACCGTATTTTCTATCGGGTACGCCGATAACCTGAACATCGGCGATTTTTGGATGGGTGTAGAGAAATTCTTCGATTTCACGCGGATATATGTTCTGGCCACCACGTATGATCATATCCTTGATTCTGCCGGTTATCTTGAAGTATCCATCTTCTGTCATCACAGCCAGATCACCTGTGTGCAGCCATCTTGATTCGTCAATGGCTTTTGCTGTTGCCTCGGGGTTGTTGTAATAGTATTTCATAACGTTATAGCCCCTTGCACACAGTTCTCCCTGTTCTCCCACGGGCAGGATTTTACCGGTTTCAGGATCGATTATCTTCACCTCGACAAACGGCAGTGGTTTGCCAACCGTTTCTGTTCTGTGTTCAAGTGTGTCGTCGGCTGCCGTCTGAGTAATCACCGGGCTTGCCTCTGTCTGTCCGTAGGCTATCTCAACCTCATGCATATGCATCTCGTTGTTAACGCGTTTCATTATCTCGACAGGGCATGGGGATCCTGCCATTATCCCTGTTCGCAGGCTTGTAAGATCAAATTTTTTGAACTCAGGATGCTCCAGCTCGGCTATGAACATGGTAGGCACACCGTGTAGAGCCGTGCAGCGTTCCTTCTCCACAACGGTGAGTGTAGCCAGTGGGTCAAAATACTCAGAGGGTATCACCATTGTTGCACCGTGACTGACGCAGGTGAGGTTGCTCATGACCATACCAAAACAGTGGTAGAAAGGCACCGGGATGCATAATCTGTCTTTGTCTGTAAACTTCATCATTTCGCCAACGAAGAAACCGTTGTTCAGGATATTGAAATGGGTTAAGGTTGCGGCTTTTGGAAATCCAGTTGTTCCGGATGTGTACTGAATGTTGATTGGGTCATCGAAGTCCAGTGAAGCCTGCCTTTCCTTTAGCTCGTCTGGAGAAACCTTTGACGCCATATCCAGTACATCTTTCCATTTGAACAGTCCAGTGTACTTCTCGTCGCTGATACAGATTACGTTTCTCAGGTGTGGCAATTTATTTGAACGAATCTGACCGGGTGTTGCGCCCCTTGCAAAGGGGGCAACTTCATAAAACATGTGCAGATAGTCAGAGGTTTTGAAGCTTTCGATCATTATCAGGGTGTTAACCTCGGACTGTTTCAGTGCATACTCAAGCTCCATTGTTCTGTAAGCAGGGTTGATGGTTACAAGTACTGCGCCAATTTTGGCTGTAGCAAACTGGGTTAATACCCACTCAGCATTGTTTGTGGACCAGATGGCGACCTTATCACCCTTTTTAATTCCCAGAGCCATCAGTCCACGCGCAACCCTGTCCACCTCCTCTTTGAAATCCTTGTAGGTCATTCGTATGTTTTGATGGATACTGATCAGGCAATCGTTGTTTGCAAACTCCTGTGCGTTGTCATCCAGCATGTCACCGATGGTTTTTGCTATGAACTTTTGCGTTGAGCCCTCATAAGCGTAACTCAGCATATCTATCACCCCTTTTTACAGTAGACCGTTATGTTCTTTTTTACCCATTTTTCTCTCTATCTCTATGCGCCTTAAAACAGCTCGCTTTATTTTTCCGCTTATTGTCTTGGGTAGCTCTTTGACGAACTCTATCTCCCTTGGGTACTTGTAGGGTGCGGTTTTCTTTTTGACGAAATCCTGTATCTCTTTTATCAGCTCGTCGGAGGGCTCGTATCCATCTGCAAGGATGATGAACGCTTTGACTATGTTGCCCCTTATTGGATCTGGAGATGCAACTACAGCGCTTTCAACAACAGCTGGATGTTCCTGTAATGCGCTTTCAACCTCAAATGGTCCAATCCTGTAGCCAGAGGATTTTATCACATCATCGGCTCTGCCATAGAACCAGAAGTAACCATCGTTGTCCCTGTATGCTCTGTCACCTGTGTAGTAGAAGTCGCCCCTGAAAGCTTCCTCAGTTGCAGCATCATCCTTGTAGTACCCTTTAGTCAAACCAATCGGATGCACTGGTTTGATTTTCACAGCTATATGTCCAGGCTCACCGGGTGGCATTTCGTTGCCATCGTCATCAACGATTCTCACATCAAAACCGGGCGCAGGTTTGCCCATTGAGCCGTACTTTATCGGCATGCATGGGTAGTTTCCTACAAGTAGTACCGACTCGGTCTGTCCGTATCCATCGTATATGAGTGTGCCCGTTGCATTCTTCCATGTTTTTATAACTTCAGGGTTTATAGGCTCGCCAGCCGATGTGCAGTGTCTCAGATCGGAGAAGTCGTACTTACTCAGGTCCTCTTGGATGAGCATTCTATAGATGGTCGGCGGGGCGCAGAAGCTGGTGATCCCTTGAGTTGTAAGTAACTCAAGGGTCACCTTCGGGTTAAACGCCCCTTCTGCGTTGTGCATGAACACGGCTGCACCGATTATCCATTGGCCATACAACTTCCCCCAAACGGCCTTCCCCCATCCTGTATCTGAGATAGTCCAGTGCAGGTCTGTTGGTTTCAGATCGTGCCAGTATTTGGCTGTGATTATGTGTGCCAGAGCGTATGATTGTTCATGCATTACCATTTTTGGGTACTTCGTGGTGCCGGATGTGAAGTAGATAAGTAGCGGGTCTGTGGATTTTGTTGGCTCAACGTCGTCCTTGCTCAACTTGGGTGAAGCTTTCTCCACCTCGGTTTCGTAGGAGAGCCAGCCTTCGCTGTCTCCATCGATAACCATTTTATATTTAAGTTTGGGGAATTCCTCGCTATTTTTGCACGCTTCATCAATCTTGTGTACATTCGAGGCGCTTGCCACAACCATGACAACTTCGCCTTTTTTAAGCCTGTACTTGATATCATCGGGCATCAGTATATTTGGAGCAGGCAAAGCTACAGCACCCACCTTGTTCAAGCCGAGCATTACGGCGTACCATTCGGGTATTCTCGGCACCATGACGAACACGTTGTCGCCTTTTTTGATGCCCAGTGAGAGAAGCACATTGGCAAATCTATTGGACATCTGACTGATATCCCAGAATGAAAACTTCTTTATAACCCTACCGGATGTGCTTGCCCACACCAGTGCAAGCTTTGTTCTGTCCTCTGCCCATTTATCAACTACGTCGAAAGCGAAGTTGTAATACTCGGGCACTTCCAGTTTGAATTCCTTAACCTCCTTGTCGTAATCAAGCATATTGTGTTGTTGTGTCATGGCTACACCCCTTCTAAACGATTTTGCAGATTATATAAAAACATATGCTAAAAGTCAATAGTTTATACAATTGGTAGTTTTGAATGGATCCACTTGTTAAGCATAGGCGATGATAAATATTAAAATTGCGAGGCAGCCACCAGTGGTAATCCATCCGTATTTCTTGTTCCTACCCTGTGGCAAGCATGTATATGCCTATCAGGATAAAGCCAGCACCCGCAGCATAGTGTAAATAACGCGGATTGATGTAATGCGAGAGAACTTCACCTGCAATAACGGCTATCAGGCTTGTTGTAACAAGTGCCGTAGCCGCGCCCGCAAAGACCACCCACTTGCCAATCTGTTTATCTGAAGCAAAAAGCAGCGTGGCTATCTGGGTTTTATCCCCTATCTCTGCCAGGAATACCGATATGAAAACAGCCGCAAATGCCTTTAATGAACTCATCTCTGTGCTTCGTATTGCCTAAACAGCTCTGCGAAGAGCTTGGGTACAAGCTTCATTTTATCCTCAGGCTCAACGCAGGCTATTCGCATCTGGGTTTTGCCGGGGTTCTCATCGTGCAGCACGTTGTAGAATCCCCACATTGGACTAACCAGCAGAGTCATTCTTTTACCGTCTATATTAACCTCTCCCTTTTTAGAACAAAACATTACAAAATCCTCTGCATCAAACCCGGGTTTTGCTATCTCTCTAACATCAACCACTGTATAGATTGATGCTTCAGGGCGAGACATGATCAGTCCGGGCAGATGTTTTTTAAAACCCTCGTAAAGCTCCTCAAGGATCCTTTTGTAGTAATCCCTCAGGTTGGCTATCCACTTGAGGATATCTTCTTCCTTTTCATCGTAGAGAGCCTCGACAATGTGCTGATCAATGGATGATGGACACAGATAGGTTGTGTTGGCTGCACTTGCTTTTTCCCTGAACAACTCGTTGTCGGTAACCATTGCGCCCATTCTCAAGCCGCATGCGTTAAAGGTTTTGGATAGGCTCTCTATGCTAATTCTTATGCCCGCACTTTCAATGCCTGGCACATCGTCATCTGTTACTTTCCATATTGTGGGTGCATCTTCGTCCACGTAATATAAACCTCTGTAGGCTTCGTCACTGACAAGAAACATGTTGTTCTCAAGACAGATGCGAGCATACTCGTTTATGGTTTTCTGTCTCATGAGCTGTCCTGATGGATTGTCGTAGGGTATGATAAGCAGGGCTCCGGGTTTGTAACGTTTGACGGCTTTTTCGATCTCCTCTATAGCAACATAACTGAAGTTGCCATGTCTATCAAGGGCTCTCTCCACAGCTACAATCCGCTTTCCCAGCTCGTCAGATACAGCCTTGTAGTTGGTGTATGTGGGGTTCATAACAAGCAGAGGCCTTTCATCTTTGCCTGCATCACCGCAAACTCCTAACATTACGGTGCGCATGACGGCGGATCCGCCTTCCTGCACGATGGAATAGAGCTTCGGTCTTTTGTTTTTCGGCAGAAATGCGTATATGATCTTTATGAACACCTCGTTGGCTTTTTTTGTTCCCGGGGTTTCTCCGTAACGCCATATGCCGCTAATCAGTGCTTCATCAACCGGGTGTAGATATCTTTCCAGTAGCTTCGGGTGTGTTTTTAGGGAGACGCTACCGATGGCTACGTTGATAGCCTCAATAGGTGGCAACCCCTTTTTTGTTTCTTCCTCAAGCCTATGGGTAAACATGGTCTGAGCGACCCTTAAACCCGATGGCTTGATGTTATTGAAGTAGTTGGAAAATCTCGGTCCGCTTATAGAGCTCATGGCCTATCTCCTCAATTAAGACTCCCCCACAAAAGAGAGGTTGGAAAATTTTATCCGAAGAAGCGGGTTTGTCAAGGTATTTTGTCGTGCAATACACACCTATCACCGCGTTTTAGATACACAAACGAAACAAACTTTGTAAAGCTGTTCACGTTAAGCATTCCAACGTAGAGTTTCTCTTTTTCATTGTTTACAACAGGTATGTAGTTTGCATCTATGTGGGATAGGAATTCAAACACATCGATACCGTTGGACTTCAGCGTAAGGGCACTCGGATTGGGGGTCATCAGTTCACCAACCGTGGTGGTTGTGTAATCCTCCTTGGTGTACATGAGCCTGATATCTCTGAAGGAGAGAACGCCGATCAATTTTCCCTCTTCAACAACTGGAAAATAGCTTGAAGGACTGTTCATAAGATCGAAAACCACATCGCTGATGCGTGTATCCCGGTTCAGGGTCTGTATGTCTGTGTCTATGAAGTTTGTAATGTTTAACCTTTTAAGCTTTTCCTGATAACTGGCGTCCATAAGGTCAAAACCCTTCTGAAGTATGGTTCTTGCAAAATGGACCCTGTCTTCAAAAACGTGCACAAAGTAGAGCGTTATCACAGACGAAAGCAGGATGGGAATTGCCATCTGATAGTTCTGTGTTAGCTCGATGATAATAAGGGATGACCTGAAAGGCGCGCTTGAAATACCGGCTGTTACGGATGCTGTACCGATTAGTGCGACGGATAGTGGATCGAGACCAGCGACTGTGTGGCTCAGAAAGCCCCCCATAGCAAAACCCCAGAAGGCTCCAATGAATATGGAGGGTGCAAATATACCGCCGAATATGCCGCTTGCAAATGTGATAGCAAGTCCTACAGTTTTGGCAATAGCGAGCATGAATGCGTGATCGTACTGGAATTTGTGTGCAAACAGTTGACTTACCTGTTTGTAGCCAAGTGAGGCGGCATCCGGAAAAACAAACACTATGATTGCAACGATTATACCGCCTGTAAGGGCCTTTAACAGATGATTGATCTTGAGATTTTCATAGATTTTCTCAGTCATTTCGAACACAAAACCAAACAGCACAACGATGGATGAGAAGGCAAGCGCAAAAAGTGGCACAAGCAGAAGAAACAGGAAGTTGTAGTGTAGTTTGTGCACGTAGAAGGTGGGATAGTTACCAAGGAAGTACCTTGAAATAACGGTTGCAACCGCTGATGAAACCGATAGCGGTATGATAACGTTGAAATTCAGCCTGCCAAGTATGATCTCAAGCCCAAACACAACAGCAGCTATTGGCGCATTAAATGTGGCTGCAAGGGCGCTTGAAACGCCACAAGTAACAAACAGCGGAATGGATGCGCCTTCCACCTTGAATGCCTTTAAAAATAGGGCTGTAAAAGAGCCACCAAACTTGGCTATAGGTCCTTCTCTGCCCACCGGTGTGCCAAAGCCTATGTTGATGGCGGTTAGTAGAACACTCGTTAGGCCTTTTTTGTAGTCCAAACGACCTTTTTTGAGTGCTATGGAGCGAGCCACAGAGTCAATTGTTGGGTTGGATGTATCTGTAAGGAAGCGATGTATTACGAACGAAGATGCAACAAACAGCGGCGGTATTGCAATCAGAAAGAAGAGAGGTTTGTCGTTGAACAGGTTAAGCCAGTTTGCTACACTTGAAGATCCATGTATCACAAGCCTAACAAATATGGCTGAGAATCCACCGATTATACCTATTAAGAACGGTACGCTGAAAAGCCTATGGAACTCCCTCACAACCTATCCCATCCTTTTTGTCCTGATTTTCCGGAGTATCTCCTCCACTTGTGGTTTCAGTTTCTCAGGCGATGATGTGTTGTACAGCACGAAATCGGCAAGCTTCGCTTTTTCTGATATAGGCATTTGCAGATTTATCAGTTTCTCGGCTTCTTTTCTATCCATGTTACGCTGGCCTGTTAGTCTTTCTATCTGTTGATCGGCGCTGGCGTACACCACGACTGTGTAATCGAAAAGATCCTGTAGGTTTTTTTCAAATAGCAGAGGCACCTCATATACAATAATCGCGTCTCTATCCTTTTTTGTTATTTGTGAGATTGTTTCTTTTCTTAAGCGCTCCACTTCAGGGTGCACAATCGATTCGAGTAGTCTGAGCTTGTCTTTGTCATTTAGCACGATTTTCCTCAATTTTTCTCTGTCAATTGTCCCGTCCTCTTTCAAAATGTTTTCAGAAAACGCTTCAACTATTTTTTTGTAGGCTTTGCTGTGGGGTTTGTAGGCGGCGTGAGCCAGTTCATCGGCGTTGATTACATAGCATCCCAGCTCTTTAAAAAGCTTTGCAGCTGTAGTTTTACCGGTAGCTACAGATCCGGTTAATCCGATAAGCACAGATCCTCCTCAAGCGGGCAACCTTTGCAAATAGGCTTTTTCCTGCAGTGCTCTTTTGCGTTTTTTACAATCAGGGCATGATACTCGTTAAACAATTTTGGATCGGCATCCAGGTGTTCCATGAACAGCCCCTGTATGCTGTCGTAGTCCAATTGTTCCGATAATTTGTGTCTCTGGCAGAGTCTTTTTGTGTATGCATCAACCACAAATATCGGTCTGTCAAAGGCGTATAGAAGGATGGAATCGGCTGTCTCCTTTCCCACTCCTTTTACACCAAGGAGTTTCTTTCTCAAAGCCGGTGTATCGAGCTTTTTTAGCTGCTCGAATCCACCGTTTTCTACAAAAAACCTTGCCACGTTCTTGAGGTATTGCGTTTTCTGGTTGTAGAAGCCTGCAGGTTTAATGCACTCTTTGATTCTGCTTGATTTTGTCTGATGAATGGCCATAAGGGTATCGAGATTTGCTCTTTTAAGGTTTTCAATTGCCCTCTCCACATTTTTCCAGGCGGTATTCTGTGTCAGTACCGCGCCGATCACGATTTCATCTCTTGTTTCTGCGGGCCACCAATGCTGATTTGAATAGTGCTCAAGGAGTTTTTTGTAAATCTGGATGAGTCTGTCGCCTATCATGAAACAATTTTAGCAGATTCTGCTCGCTTTAACAATAGAAGCGGGTAACCGAAATAACTTTTGGTTGCTTTTAAAACTTGACTTGGAGTTGTTTAGATTTAAGTTTAATAAAAATAACAACTTAAAAGGGGGGCTACCATGAAGGAGATGGAGAAATTTTACAATATTTTAAGTCGAATTGTCGCAAAAGGTGGCGCCAGCGCTATAGTAAAAAGCCAGACGCTCAGGAGTTTTTTGCTGAAGAAAGCGTACAGTGCGGCCTATCATGCATTGGTTGAGGTAAACCCTGACAATAGGCCTGTTGAGATGCAAAAGGAAAAGGTCAGGGTGATTATGAACCTCTTTGAGATGGCAGATAAGCGCATGAAAGAGGGACTTATATCGCCAAGCGTGATAGAGCCAATGGTAAGAGTGCTTATAAATACGCTTGTAATTGGGAATCCTCAACAAAGAAAAATAGAGGAGGAGTTCAAAGCCAGGTTTGGGAGGATACCGCCGGCTTTTCTGGTTATTGCACCAACCAAACGCTGCAACCTGCACTGTATTGGCTGCTACGCTTCGTCAACATCTGCTTCTGCAGAGACTATTCCATACTCGGTGCTTTCGCGTATTATAGATGAAAAAGAGAAACTATGGGGATCCGGCTTTACCGTCATAACGGGTGGAGAACCGTTTATCTACAAGAGCGAGGGTAAGGATATACTGGATCTTGTTGAGGAACATCCCAACGACTGGTTCATGTTCTACACAAACGGTACAATGATAACAAGGGAAGTGGCAAAAAGGATGGCCAGATTGGGTAATGTCACACCGGCTGTTTCGGTTGAAGGTTTCGAGAAGGAGACAGATGCAAGAAGGGGTAAGGGCACCTTCAAGAAAATACTTGCAGCGTTTGAATATATGCGGGATGAGGGGGTGCCTTTTGGTATATCCACAACAGCCATGAGGCACAATGCTGAGCTGCTTGTGAGTGACGAATTTCTGGAATTTTACTTTGACAAACAGAAGGCAACCTACGGATGGCTCTTCCAGTACATGCCGATCGGCAGGAGCTACACGCTTGACTATATGATTACACCGGCACAGAGGTTGTACCTGTTCCAGAAGGAAAGAGAAATATTGTGGGAGAAAAAGCTCTTTTATCCTGATTTCTGGAATAGCGGTGTTCTTGCTACGGGTTGCATCTCGGCAGGTAGAGAGGGTGGCTATCTCTACATAGACTACAATGGTACCGTGACGCCATGCGCATTCTTCCCGTACTCACCTGTGAATATACTGGAGGTCTATGAAAAGGGCGGCAATCTGAACGATGTGTATAATCAGCCTTTCTTTGAAGCCATTAGAAAGTGGCAGGATGCATACGGTTACAAGCGAGATCCGGATAAGGTTGGAAACTTTATTATAGGCTGTCCTATTAGAGATCACCACAAGCTGGCACGGGCGATTATAGACCGATACGCCGCAAAGGCTGAGGATGAGAATGCAGCTAATGCACTGAAGGATAAGGCTTACTACGATGGTATGGTTGAGTACGATAAGAAACTTAAAGAGATATTTGATCCCTACTGGAAGGAGATCTACCTAAAGGGCAGATACCTGGACGAGTCACAAAGAAGAGCCTCAAGCTTCTAAAGCCTGAGGCTCGTTGATTTTTTAAAGTTTCACACGTGCCGCTGCTATGGCACCGTCTATACCGAGAAGCTCTGTCAATATTTCGTCTGTTACTTCTTCATCTGTTTTTATGAAGGAGAGTGCCTCTTTGGATTTCTCCTTTCTGCCGAGCCTGAAATCTGCAATGTTAATGTTGTGTTTGCCCAGGATGGCTCCAACCTGACCTATAACTCCGGGTTTGTCTATGTTTTGAAATACGATGATATTGCCGGTAAGCTCAATTTCCATTTCAAATCCATTCATGTTAACAATGCGTGCCTTGTTGGGTTCGAATATGGTGCCTGCTATCTCTATACTTTTTGCATCATCATACTCGGCTTTAATCAGCATGAAGTTTTTGAATTCCGTTGAACCCTTGTAGATTTTTGCCTCCACGTTTAGGCCGCGTTCTTTAGCCACATAAGGTGCATTAACGTAGTTTATATGCTCATCAACCATATGCTTGAGAATACCTACGCTTGTGAATAGGGCTAACGAACTGTTATAGTGCTCAATTTCACCGTGCGTGTAAACCGTTACCCTGTTTATAAAGCTCTTTACGTATTGCGACAGGAAAGAGCCCATTCGTTCAGCCAGACCGAGAAATTGTTTGCCTATCTCTGAAACCTCCTCTTCAGGCATAGCTATATTGACGGCATTCTCATATCCTCTTCCCTTGAGGGCATCGATTACCGATCTGGCTATACCCTCGGCGACACGGATCTGGGATTCATAGGTGTTTGCTCCCAGATGCGGTGTAACAAAGACATTGTCAAATTCATACAGGGGATGATTGGGCTGGGGCTCATTTTCAAATACATCTATACCGAGAGCGCGGATTTTACCGCTTTTTAAGCCCTTGTAGAGTGCCTCTTCGTTGTATAAGCCACCACGTGCACAGTTTATCAGGATAACACCGTCTTTCATCTTCTCAATCTCTTTTTCACCTATCATATTGTAGGTCTCTTCAGTTTTTGGTGTGTGTATTGTAATGATATCGGAGTTTTTTATCAGCTCGTCCAGATCATCGACGATGTTTGCACCTATATTTATTGCCTTTTCCTTCTTTATGTATGGATCATAAACGATAACATTTGCACCGAAACTCATTACCCTAATTGCCACTCTCGTTCCGATTCTTCCCATTCCAATTATGCCGACAGTTTTGCCGTTAAGCTCAATGCCCATCCATTTTTTTCTGTCCCATATATGTTTGTGTTTTAGCTCATAGTTTGCGTTAGGGAAGAACCGCAAACAGTTGAGCATGTGTGTCATGGTGTGTTCTGTTGCAGCAAGCGTGTTACCGGTGGGCATGTTCAGTACAACGATGCCTCTTTTGGATGCTTCGTCTAAATCTATGTTATCCACACCAACACCGGCTCTACCAATCACCTTTAATCTTTTGCAATGGCTTAAGAATGCCTTGTCTATAGTTGTTGCGCTTCGTGTAATAATGGCGTCTACGTCTTCAAGATGATGCGGCAGTTCGTCTTTCTTTACATCGGTTTTGATTACCGGTTCTATCTCTGGGTCGTTCTTGAGTATCTCGATTCCCTTTTCCGATATACTATCGCAGATTGCAACCCTGTACATCCGTCCCCCTTTCAATTAGCTATGTTTGTTAAAGCACCTCTGAATGTCTTTGCAATAGTGTTTGAATTTACGTTCCCCTATGATTTTCTTTCTTACTCTGCCTTTTGCATCAACAAGCAGCGTTGTTGGTGTTGCAAGTATACCGCCGACAGCTTTTAACTGATTCTTGCTTTTGATCATGTAGATGGGGTACTTCACGTTGTTATCGTCTATGAAGTCCTGAATGTCGTACTTATCCCTGCTTAAGCTTACACCGATAATCAGAGCTTTTGAGTGGTACTTTTCGTAGAGCTTGTTGATGATTTTGACCTCCCTTTCACAGGGCGGGCATTGAGGATAAAAAAAGACCAGTATTATCGGTTGTTTGCCCACATACTCGCTCAGGTGGATGGGTTTTTGATTCTTATACACTCCGTCGAAAACGAGGGATTTAAGATCGTAAGCGGACACTCCGCGAGCGAGAAGGGCAATCAGCATGCACAGTAAGGCTGTTTTTGCAATATATCTCATGACTCTTCTCCTAACTGAGATTTTTGACGGCTGCCCTTTCGATAGTACGCAAGCACTCTTTCAGTTTGATAGTATTTTCGCTTTCCACCGTTATCCGCAGGTAAGGTTCAGTTCCCGAGTATCTCACCACAATTCTTCCTTTACCGTCCAGGATATCTCTGGCTTTCTTGATGGCATCCTGAATCTCCTGAATCTCATCAAGCGGTGGTTTACTCTTAACGGAGACGTTAATGGTCTGTTCCGGTACCTTTCTGTAATCCTTGTGCAATTCAGAGAGTTTTGCATTTTTTTCCTTCATAATGGCGAGCACAGCAAGTGCTGTTATTATCCCGTCGCCGGTTGTGTTCAGGTCCGATAGGATTATGTGACCCGATTGTTCTCCACCGAGATTGAAGCCACCCTCTAACATGCGTTTAACGATGTTTTTATCTCCTACATCCACCCTTTCGAGTTTAACGCCTATGCGACTCAAATACTCTTCAAGACCGTAGTTGCTCATAATTGTGCCAACAACGGTATCTTTTTTCAATTTGCCTTTCTCTTTCATATCCCTTGCCAGTATGGCAAGTATCATATCGCCGTCCACCGTTTTAAACGTCTCATCCACCATCAACACCCTATCTCCGTCTCCATCGAACGCGATACCCACATCCGCCCTGTAGAGCCTGCTTGCTTCTACTATAGTTGCTGGATACGTTGAACCGCACTTTTCGTTTATATTGATTCCATTTGGTTCGTTGTTAATTGTAATCACTTCAGCACCAAGCTCTTCGAAGATCATCGGTGCAACCTTGTAAGTAGCGCCGTTTGCGCAATCCAGCACGATACGCAACCCTTCCAGGTTCATGGTGTAGGGCAGGGTGTCCTTGGCAAAGACGATGTAGCGCCCCAGTGTGTCGCGTATCCTGTAGGCTCTGCCAATGTGCTCGCCCAGTGCCCCCTTGTCATCCAGTTCCGTGGAGAATATGTAGTGCTCGATTAATTCCTCCAGCTCGTCGCTGAGTTTAAGTCCGTCGTGGGAGAATATCTTGATGCCGTTATCATCGAAAGGATTGTGACTTGCTGATATTACAACACCCGCATCTGCCCGCATGCTGCGCACAAGGAAGGCTATTGCCGGGGTAGGCATCGGTCCAACAAGAAAGGCATCCGCTCCCATCGAAACCACACCACTTGTTATGGCATTTTCCAGCATGTAGCCTGAAAGACGCGTATCTTTGCCAATAATTATCTTTTTCTTTTTGTTTCTGTTGCTATTTAAGGCGTAAACCAGAGCCCTTCCCAGCTTGTAGGCTAAGTCCCCGACAAGCGGGTAGATATTTGCTTTGCCCCTTATACCGTCAGTACCAAACAGCCTCATAATCTGACTCCTGTGTATTTAATCGTCAGTGTGGCTATGGTTAGATAGATAACCAGACCCATTATATCGTTGAGAGCTGATATGAATGGACTTGCGGCTACAGCCGGATCAACATTCAGTTTCTTTAAGCCAACAGGTAGCAGGGCGCCTATCATGGTTGAGAGAAACATTGACAGAAACAGCGACGATGCAACCACAAGCGCAAGGTACAGGTTGTGCTGGAACACATAATCCATTAAAAATCCCAGCAGAGAAAAAAGAAAACCGATGGAAACAGCAGTTTTTATCTGCTTTTTGATGATTATCCAGATGCCGCTTTCATCAAATTTTCCTATAGCAAGCGCCCTGACAACAATTGTTTGTGACTGTTGGCCCGTGTTGCCACCCAGTGCCATAATCAATGGCATAAAAAAAGATAGGGCTATGGCCGTTTTTAGTGTTCCATCGAAAAACTTAAGCACGCTACCAGAGATAGATTCTCCAATCAAACTCATAATGAGCCAGGGTGCTCTGTATTTAATGATGCTCAGAACGCTGCTTTCTTCTTCAAGCTCCTCTTCTGAGGTGCCAGCCAGCCTGTAGATATCCTCTGTGGTTTCTTCCCTGATAACGTCTATGATGTCGTCTACGTTTATCACACCGACAAGGCGATTCTTATTGTCGGTTACCGGCACGGAGAGCAGATCGTACTTCTCGACGATCTTTGCCACCTCCTCCTGGTCCATATCCGTTCTTACGGAGATTATGTTGGTGTTTGTGATGTTCTCTATCTTTTCGTCCTTGTCGGCAGTGATGAGCGACCTCAGAGTAACAATGCCAATGAGATGCCTGTATTTATCAACCACATAGATGTAGATGATTCGTTTTTCCTTGCTTGCCTTGCGTATAGCCTCTATTGCCTGTTCTACTGTCATGTCTTTGTCTATGGCAAAAAAGTCCGGGTTCATGATGCCGCCGGCTGTATCTTCCGGGTAGCGCGCCAATGATGCCATCTTCTCCTTGAATTCAGGATTCAGATGCTTGAGGATCTCTTCAGCGAGCTCTTCGTTGAGCTCTTCGTATATGTCGACGGCTTTATCAACGGAGATGTTTTCAAGTACCCTGGCGGCATCCTCTGGCGGGAAGCTTTCCAGTATGTCGGCTGCAACGGTGTAGTCATCCAGGTATTCGATGGCTTCCGCTTTGAGCTTCAAGTCAGAGATGGCTTTTGTGAGCGCAATCCTCTCGTCCGGTGCCAGATTCTGTATGATCTTTGCAATGTCTGCAGGATGCAACCTGTTGACTATATTTGCAACGTTTTCCAGTGCATCCTTGCGTATAAAGTTGCGTATGGTCTTGACCAGAAGATGGGTACTTCCGTGCTCCTTCTGGCCATTCTCATCGATGTTTTTTGCCATTAAAACCTCGGGTCTATGTACTCCTTAATCAGCGCCTCTTTCTTTGTCCAGCCCTCTTTTACCTTTACCCACAGCTCAAGATAGACACGGCTTTTCAAGAATTCCTCAAGCTCCATTCGTGCAACCTGACCAATCTCCTTTATCTTTTTGCCGTCTTTGCCTACCACTATGAGCTTTTGAGAGCGTTTGTCCACGATGATGTTCGCTTTGATGTAATACATCTTTTTTTCTTTTCTGTATTTCATCTCTTCGACAACAACAGCTATGTGATAAGGTATCTCTTTGGAAAGAAGGTTCATTACCTTCTCCCTTATGATTTCAGCAACAATAAAGCGTTCAGTTTCGGTGCTTATGATATCCTCTTCGTAGTATTTTGGGCCTTCAGGGAGTAGTTCAAGTAAAGCTGAAAGTATCTTTTCTTTTGCCTCCACATCCTTAATCAGGGATGTTTCTATCACCTTATCGAAATCTGCAAGACTGGTAAAGTTGCGTTTTATTTCCTCTATTTGAGGTTTTTTCATCAGATCTATTTTGTTTATGACCAGGATGGATTTCTTCTTCTTTTCTCTGATTTTGCTCAGGTATGCCTCCAATACTTCATCTATCTCGCCGTGATGATCTGTCATTACTACGGCGACGTCGAAATCCTCCATTGCTTCATCTATGAACTTCATCATAACGGTGTTGAGCTTCTTTTTTGACTCGTGGATGCCCGGAGTGTCCACAAAGATGATTTGATAGTTTTCGCCGTTAAGAATACCGCGAACGGATTTTCTTGTAGCCTGAGGTTTTGGTGACACAATTGCTATCTTTTCCCCTATGAGTAGATTTAGAAGCGTTGATTTTCCTACATTAGGTTTTCCTATTATAGCAACAAATCCAGACTTAAACATCTCTCTCCTCTATCTCCTTGATGGCTTTTTTGGCAGCTTCTTTCTCTGCCTCTTTTTTACTTTTGCCCACACCGATCCCATAGCTTTTAGAGTTTATAAAGACCTCGCAAAAGAAGGTTTTATCGTGCTCAAGACCCTCTTCCCTGATGATTTTGTACTCAGGCAGACAGGAGAATTTCTTTTGCGTTATCTCCTGAAGATAGGTTTTATAATCAAATATCATGCCGGTTTCAACAATCATGTCTATAACTGACTTCATCTGCCTTATCACGAATTCTCTGGCTTTATCCAGCCCACCATCTAAGTATATTGCACCAACGATGGCTTCAAAGGCATCCTCCAGGATGCCATCGTTATGAACTATACCTTCCTTTTGCTCGCTTTTTCCTACAAGCAAATAGTTGAATAGCTCAAGCTTTCTTGCAATGGATGAAAGTGTCTTTGTGTTTACTGAAGCCGCACGTGTTTTTGAGAGCTTGCCCTCTGCTTCATCCGGATATCTGTCTATCAGATACTCGGTTATTATCAGCTCAAGCACGGCGTCACCAAGAAACTCCAGCCGCTCGTTAGACTCCTTTTTGTTTTTTACGTATGATCTGTGTGTTAAAGCGCGTTTCAACAGCTGCGGTTTTTTAAACCTATAACCCAGTTTCTCTTCAAGTTTACTAAACATACCTATCCATCGAATCTGCAAATATTGTTACAATACGTTTTTTCGGATACCTCTCCTTTAGCGTTAATGCTGCGTAGTAGGCTGCACCGCTTGAGATGCCGGCGAAGATACCCTCCTGTTTCAATAGCCTCTCGTTGTATGAGAGTGCATCTTCGTCTGTTACAGTAATGATTTCATCAATCAGAGAGGTATCCAGTGTTTTTGGTAAAAAACCCGCGCCTATTCCCTGAATCGCATGTTGCCCGGATATGCCCTTGCTCAAAAAAGGGCTTCTGGCTGGCTCCACGGCAACTGCTATCATATCAGGAAACCTCTTCTTCAATTGTGAAACCACACCTGTAAATGTGCCGCCAGTGCCGATGCCGCAGACAAATATGTCCACACTACCGGCCTGTTTTTCTATTTCTGGCGCTGTTGTCTCTGCATGTATCCCTGGGTTTGCAGGATTGGAAAACTGATCAGGCATGAAGTAGCCTTCCTCTTGCAGCCTGGAGGCGACCTCCACAGCTTCTTTCATACCCCCTTTTGCAGATGTGAGAATAACTCTCGCCCCAAAGGATTCCATGATGCGTATGCGCTGTTTGCTCATATTTTCGGGCATAACGATTGTTACATTGATGCCATAGTAAGCACCAAGAAAAGCCAGCGATATACCGGTGTTTCCACTTGTGGGCTCTACTATACCTTTCTCGCCGATGGTTCTGTTCTCCAGTGCCTCCTTCAACATACCGTAAGCCGTTCTATCCTTGATGGATCCGGTTGGATTGAACATCTCAAGCTTTGCCAGTATGCCCGTTTTTAGCTCAACAAGGGGCGTGTTGCCGATTTGGCGGAGTATGTTCATAATAGCTCCCCAATGTCTGAGAGTGTTATTGTCGTATGCTGCGGATCCACGCATGGATGAGGCGTATCTATGCAGTAATGAGCACCTATGCTGCCTTTTCTTGCCAGGGCACTTTTTGCGATTACCAGAGCGATGAGCGCCATATTCCTCAGCGTTATGAGCTCCCTTGAGCAGAATTCTTTGTTGAACCTCACAAATAGCCATGCTGCATACTCGTACATCTCTTTGAGTTTGTCCATGGAACGTATCACACCAAGGCGCTCCCAGATTCTCTCCTTTAGATCGAGCATCCTATCAAGCGTTGGATATGTTGCCTCTATGCAGGCTCTTTCTTTTGCAGGCACGCTTTTGGGTGGTGTGTAACTGCATGCAGCAATGGCTGCCCTTCTGCCAAAAACCAGCCCTTCAAGCAGTGAGTTGCTTGCGAGTCTATTTGCACCGTGTACACCATTGCAAGCCACTTCGCCGGCTGCAAACAACCCTTCTATGGTTGTCCTGCCGTTGACATCCGTTTTCACTCCGCCCATGGTGTAGTGTGCAGCTGGTGCAACCGGAATTGGCTGTTTTGATATCTCTATTCCATAGCGCCTGCATTCGTTGTAAATGGTAGGAAAACGGTTTATCAGGTGTTTCTCGCCAAGATGCGTGGCATCCAGATAAACCCTGTCTATGAATCGTTTTCTCATCTCGAAAACAATGGAGCGGGCTACAACATCTCGCGGAGCAAGCTCACCCATCGGGTGGTAGTTTTCCATAAAACGCTCCCCTGCGTCGTTTTTTAAAACGGCTCCTTCTCCTCTGAGCGATTCGCTTATCAAGAATGAGGGTGCGTTTTCCATTTTCAATGCTGTGGGATGAAACTGAATAAACTCCATGTCTTCAAGCACAGCGCCCGCCAAGAATGCAGCTGCTATTCCATCGCCAGTTGTTACTTTTGGATTTGTGCTATTTTTAAAGATTGCACCATAGCCACCTGTTGCAAGGATTATCGCATCGGCGTTCACACTCTCTTTCCTGCCGCTTATCAAATTTAGAAACTCAGCACCGTAACATCTGTTGTCTTTAGCGATGAATCTTGTGAGCATTCTATGCTCGAAGATTTTGATCCTGTCATATTTGAACAGCTTCTCTACCAGCGTTTTCTCTATCTCTTTACCCGTTGCATCCCCACTTGCATGGAGAATCCTGTTTGTAGAGTGTGCGGCTTCCCTTGTGAAGGCGAGCTTGCCACTGCTGTCTTTATCGAATGTTGCCCCCCATTCTATGAGCTCAAGGATCCTTTGCGGTCCTTCATTTGCAAGTATTTCCACCGCCTCTTTTCTACACAAACCGCCTCCCGCCCTAAGCGTGTCGTCGATATGGCGTTCGATGGAGTCGTTTTCGTTGAGTACAACGGCTATACCACCCTGGGCACGCTGCGTATTGGATGTTGTGAGCTGCTCTTTTGTGAAGAGCCACACTTCAGCACCGCTGTTTAATAGCTCTATAGCTGCCCTTAAGCCGGCCACACCGCTGCCTATGACGACAAAAGCCACAATTGTTCTCCTTCTTCGATCTCTATTTCAGGTGTATGCACCCGTTATTAGACGGCGGGACAATGTTTGTCTTATGGCCACAAGCAGATAGCGATAGGACAAGCATCGCCGCCGCCAGAAGCACAAAGAGTCTTTTCATCCGCTACAATCTAATACAAAAGCGTGGTAAAATCAACCTCAATCGGGTCGGCGAGGAGGGAGCTCTTTTGATGGCTTTGAGAAGAGATAACCCTGAGAGCTATCTATACCCATCTGCAAAACTACCTGTTGAATCTCTTCGTTCTCCACAAATTCGGCTACGACCTCTATTCCAACTGAATGTGCAAAATCGGTAATCGTTTTAACGATTTTTCTGTATTTATCGCTGATTGTGAGCCCCTTTATGTATTTTCCATCTATCTTTATGCAGTCTATGTCAAGTTCAGCAATCCTCTCAAAATTGGAGTACTGAACACCGAAATCATCAATGGCTATCTTTATGCCCATTGCCTTTAACTCCTTGAGTTTTGCTATGTTGTTTTTGGTGCCTGTGGATGTGATACCCTCAAGAATCTCAAGTGTTATCCTCTCTGGTGCTATGCCATACTTGTCAAGCAGAGCTTTTAGATGTTCCTTGAGCTGTCCACTGTTTAGATCATCCTCTGTAATATTTATGGATAGCTCGATCTCATCAGGCGCCTTAGCCAGTTTCTCTATGCTTTTCTCTATGATTATACGTGTCATTTCATAGACAAACCCGCTGCTTTTTGCCACGTCAAGAAATGCGAATGGTGAAAGTACTTTGTCGCCGGTTATTATCCTCGCCAGGGATTCGAACTTGTACATCCTTTTTGTTTTATTGTCCATTATGCCCTGGAAGTATGGAACAAGTTCTGCTTCTTCATGGTGGAATATCGCATCGTAGAGGATCGCGTTATACCGTATGAATGATCTGTCTATCTCCTGCGGGGTATAGAAAACGAACTCTCTGTAAGGCTCAAGCTTTGCCTGTCGAACGGCTGTTGATGCCTTGCTAAGGATGTCGCTTTGATCGTTCTTGCATACGCCGAAGCTGAACGAGAGCCTGAGTTTGACATCTATTCTTTCAATGGATATTGGATTTTTAAGAAATTCGTTCCTTATCTGCTTGATCTTGCTTTTACATTCTGTTGCAATGAACACAAATTCGTCTGCATGTATCCTGTATGGCCTGTCACCAATAATGGATGTGATTCTCTCTACCACGATTCTTAGCACCTTGTCGCCTATCTCGAAGCCATACACGGCATTGATCTTGCTGAAATTCTTGATGTTAAACATAACCGTGTAACTCTCTTTTGGTGCACTGCGTATATCCGTTTCATACTTTGCAAGGCTGTAAGCTCCGGTGACAGGATCGGTATATAGCAGTCTTAATCGCTTTAAAGTTTCTTGCTTGACCCTTTTATCAAGCGTTCTTATAAGGTTCATATTCGCTTTCCTGAATTTGTACATGAAGAATGCTGTAATGGCAAAGACGATCAATAAAGCGATAACCGAGATATGCATCATTGTCTCTTTGATAGCAAGTCCGTATCTGTCGTATATAAATGCAAGGTAGTAGGCTACCGTCCTGTTTTTGAAGTCTCTGATGGGAACTGAAGTTATGTAGTATCCCGTGACAAAATGGCCGGCGGGCACGGCGTAATCATATAGGTCATTATCCAGGAACTCTTCCATTTTACTCTTTTCAAGTATCTTGAGTACGTCGGGTTTGAGATGCAAGAGTGCTATGTAGTAACCCTTCACAAATCTTTTGGTAAATGGGTGTGTAATGATGCTTGAAAATTTCTTTCTAACTACCACGGCACTATCGATGCCCTCTTTCTCAAGCTGTTTTGCAATTGAATTGAAGTGGGTTATAACCTCGACAAAGCCAAGTAAAACACCGTTTAAGGATCTTATGGGAACAATAGCATCAAACACAAGATCACTTTTGGTTAGCAGTATCCCCTTAAATGTGGCATTAACACCTGCAGCATTCTTTTTGACCACCTCTGTTATAATGTTTTTTAGCTCGTCGGTTAGTGAGTTTTTTACTTTCTGAGCATTTATATCTATGTGTAAATATCGACCGTTTTTGTCAATTATGTATATGCCTATGTGCTTAAATGTTCTGTAATCCTTGGTTATGTTTAGAAGATGCTCTTCTGCAAGCCGTCTATACTCTTTGTGCTCCATGGTTCTTATAACATCGCTATCATGAGCAATGATCTCAGCTATATCAAAGGTGATGGTCTTTTTCTTGTCAATCATTGTGTTGATAATGTTCTTTATGCTTACCATGAAGTTCTCTTCGCTGGATTCAATGTAGAACTCACCTATTGCCACATGTACGACCAGAAGGAGAGTGAATAGAAGAATTAGAGCATAGCCTAAACGGCCACCTTTGATCTGTGTTAATTTGCTATAATCGCGGTTATTTGAAGTTTCATTCATCAACCTAATACACCCGGATAAAATTATATACGCTACTTTCAATGATGCAAGATAATAATTTTCTTATTATAAATTTGACATCTTATTATAGATTTGACAAGAGATACGCTGGTTATTACACTGCCCGGATATGGAAGGATTTCGTTTTGAGTGTTTGATCGCCACTTTAAGGGAGAGACCAAACGGTTACGTAGCAGATGCATTGAGTCACGATGGAGATGTGCGTCTGCGTTTCTGGGGTAAAACAAAAAGGGTTGATCTGTTGAATCTGGTTGAAGTCTCCGGCTTGAAAAAAACAGAGTCGGGTCTGTATATGGTTAAGGAATTTACTCTTCTGGATAGGTTTGATGAGTTACGTAGCTCTTTTTACAGACTTGCGGCTTCTCTGCTTATGGTTGAGGTGAGTCTGAAGTCGCATAGCGGGCTGAGAACGCTGCTTTTGTATCTGAATAAAATGAAAACAGAAGGCATACACGATACGCTTATTGGTTTTTTTCTTGAGTTTTTGCGTGAGAATGGCATATTTGACATTGGAGCAATGAAAAGGGGCGCACTCGATCTGCTTAACCGTTTTGAGAGTGGCGTACCGTTGGATAAGAACGAGAAAAAAAGATTACTTGTTGAACTAAGCAAACTTGTTGAGAGCTATATTGGTTCACGTTTGAGCAATATTACCGTGTTTGTGTGAGGTGACGCAACTATGCGTGTTGTATTGCAGCGTGTTGGGTATGCACGTCTATATATTGATGGAAAGCTGCACGCTCAGATAGGTAGAGGTCTGTTTGTGCTTGCATGTGTATGCGAAGACGATACCGAGAAAGATCTTGAGTATGTTGCAAGAAAGATCGCCAATATGCGTATCTTTGCAGATTCAAATGGTAAGTTTAACCTATCCCTACTTGATGTAGATGGGGAAGCCCTTGTTGTGAGCCAGTTCACGCTTGCAGCCGACACGAAAAAGGGCAACAGACCAAGCTATTTCTACGCAAAAAACCCCGAAGAGGCAAAGCCCATGTTCGAGCGCTTTTTGGATGAGTTACAATCTCAGGGTGTGCCTGTAAAAAGCGGCGTTTTTGGTGCTATGATGGACATAGAGCTTAAAAACACGGGTCCCGTGACTATTTATCTTGATTCAAAGGAGAATCTCAGAAAGTGAGGATACTGGACAGATTCGTTCTTGTAGAAAAACAGCAGGGTCTCTACAGCGCATTTCCCACCATCGCCAGATTGACCGATGAGAGTGCACTTGTGGCATACAGACAGGGTAGAAGCGACTGGCACACGCCTCACGGCACCGACGGAGCTGTGAAGATGTTGATGCTGAATATGGGCGGGACCGTGGAACATTACGATACACCTTTTCAGGATCATGAGATGGACGCCATACTATCGGGACCCTTTAACGGAAAACTTTATCTTTGCACAAGAAAGTATAAGCCGCTGAAGGATGGTACAGTCGAAAAGGCGGTGTACATTAGTTGCTTCAGTGTTGATTCACTTCCACCTGAAAATAGGGAACCTGTTCGTTTCGAAGATGGCTACTTCAACTGCTTTGGACATCTACAAAAGACGAAGGATACCTATATTGCCACCGGCTACGGAAAGGTCGCTGGAGGTGTGTGTCCGGTTGTGCTGATGTGTAAATCGCCTCTGGATATGTGGAAACTGAAGGGTGTGATAGCCAGGCCCCTTGGTGGTGTTGCCTTTAACGAGACGACCGTTGTTGATGCGGATGGGAGCTTCCTGGCTTTCATGCGTGCCTTTGAGCCGGTGTACGATCTGTTTTACTCAATCAGCAGGGATCTTGAAAACTGGAGCATGCCGCAGCCGCTTGGTTTGAAAGGGCATGCCCCAATTGCCAAAAGGTGCACCGATGGCAGGATACTTGTTGCCTACAGGGATCTCGATGGTGATGAGCCTGGATGCTCGTGTGCTGTTGTTGAGAATGGGAATGTTGCTGAGAGGTTACGGCTTTGCAATTACAAAGGCAGCATTTATGATGGTGGGTATGTTGATTTTGTAGAAATGCGACCGGGGCTGTTCTGGTTTGTGTGGTATGCCGATGATGGTACTCACCAGCCCCGGATAGAAGCTGCGGTGGTGGAAATGGAGTAGATCCGTATGGGAGAAGGAAAGCGTGTAGTAGCTTTTGTTGTTGCAAGGTTGGGTTCATCAAGGCTTAAAGCCAAACACCTGAGAAAGATTGGCAATAAAAGGATAATAGATCACGTGCTGGATACGCTGAAAAAAAGCAAATTTGTCGACGAAATTGTGATAACAACAACAGCTGAGGGTGAAAACGCTGTTTTTGAAAGGATAGCTAACCAGCATGGGGTTTCGGTATTTTTCTACGATGGCGATACAGAAGATGTAGTAGGAAGACTCAATACCGCAGCGTCCCGCTTTAAAGCCGACATCTGTGTGCTTATAAGCGGGGACTGTCCTTTGATCTGGGTTCCCACCATGGATAAACGTATCAGGGTGTTGCTTTCCCGTGACGACCTTGATTTTGTTGGAGTGTGTGATAAAGAAGGCAGGAAAACCATTCACGAGGGCGTTGGTGTCTATAGCAGGCGCTGCTGGCTGAAAGCTGACGAGCTTTCTGATAACCGTTTCTTGAGGATGCACCAGTTTCCCGTGGTGGGTTTGAGAAAAGATATGTTCAGGGGCGAGTGTGTTTACGATGATGATATTTTTTATGCTGTTAATCACAGGATATCTGTTGATACTCCGGCAGATCTTGAATTTATGAATAGGATTTACAATGAGCTGGAAAACGAACCGGGTGGGTTTAATCTGAAAAACGCCGTGAAGCTGCTTTTGAGAAAACCAGAACTTATGAAAATAAATGCGGATGTACATCAAATAGGGCTTTTTGAGGAAACAAAAAGGGCACTGTTCGTCCTTAAAAGCGATAGGCTTGTCGATGAGTTTTTGAAGCTGGCTTATAACCTTACCAAGGATGGGATAGGTGTCAGGTTTTTGTTGAAGGATCAGGCTGGAAAGCTAAAGCGGAAGGTGGAACAATCCGGTTACGGTGTTCTTCAGGGTATGGATAATGTTTCATTTGATTTTGAGATTGTTGAGAGATGAGCTAAAAGGGAGCAAGGAATGCTGATTGTAACAGGTGGAGCTGGCTTTATAGGGTCCAATTTGATCAGAGGACTCAATGATATGGGCATAGATGATATCATAGTTGTCGATAACCTGAAAAACGGCGTAAAGCATAGAAACTTGAACACGTTAAGATTCAAGGATTTTGTTGATAAAGAGACCTTTATAAACAACCTCGATATGTTTAAAAGCTATAGGATTGATACAATATTCCATCAGGGGGCTTGCACCAATACACTTGAGAACGACGGCAGTTATATGATGGCTAACAACTATGACTATTCGAAGAAGCTCCTTGAGTTTGCCACGCAGACCAATTCAAGCTTCATATATGCCTCCAGTGCCTCTGTTTACGGTGATGGTGCAAACGGTTTTGTGGAGGAGAGACGCTGTGAATATCCGCTGAACGTGTATGCCTTTTCAAAGTTTCTTTTTGATCAGTACATAAGGGGTCTTTTGCATGCTGTTGGCATACAGATTGTCGGACTCAGGTATTTTAATGTTTACGGGCCACAGGAGGCGCACAAAGGCAAAATGGCTTCTGTCGTTTATCATTTTCACAATCAGATACTCGACGATGGAACAATAAAATTGTTTGAAGGCAGCAGGGGATTTAAACGCGATTTTATACATGTGGACGATGTGGTAAAGGTAAATCTCTTTTTCTTTAAAAACAGAAACAGGCGCGGTATATTTAACTGCGGCACGGGAACCGCACGATCTTTTTATGATATTGCTGCTATTATGGAGAAGCTCTACAAGAGCGTTAGGATTGAGTTTGTTAGGTTTCCAGAAGAGCTGAAAGGGAAGTATCAAGCCTTTACAAAGGCAGACCTTTCCCGTTTGAGGGAGGCTGGATACGAGGGTGGTTTTATTCCGCTCGAAAAGGGCGTTACAGACTACGTGGAGATTCTCAAAAAAACCGGTGGGTTTTATCGCTAACAATGAAAAATTCTCTTGATTTTAGTGCATCAAAGGTTTAATATTTTAAGTAACTAAATCCAAAGGTGTGTGTAACCGGCAGTGGATTTCAGCGTTAAGCCTAAAAAGGCTCATGAAGGGGGAGTAGGTGGCTTACCCTCGACCACCTGTTGGTATCATTCTCAATAGCAAAAGGGGATTTGGTGAGAAGCTATTCTGGATTGCATCGATTTGGGTATGTTTATTGCTACTCAAGCACACCAAATGTATGGTTAATTTTGCTTGAAGGTTTGTGAATGGACAGTTGTTTTTTGTGCTCGAAAAGCTCATTTTTACTATGTTTTAACTTGACATTCGGGCGGCTATGGGTTATAAAGGAATGTGAATTTTTTGAGAGAAAAAGCAGGAGGTGATGAAAAGATGAGATCGCTAAGGTATGGTAAAGGGGGGTGATAGATGGGGGGTGAAGAAAGGGTGTGCAGGATTTTTGTAACTCATGGTTTTGTAAATCATGGTTCACGAAGGAGGTATTCGTAAGTGCACAAGGCATCATTGAGTGGCTGGTATTTAAAGAAAGGAGGAGGAAAGGATATGGGAAGGATTAAAGGTCTGGTTCTTGCGTTAATGATTGTGGCAGTCGCTGCATTCTTGGGTGTTTCTCAGGTGAAGGCTGCCGAGTTGTATGGAGCATGTCCTATAGGTACTGCAGGTACCTTGAAAGCGTTTTCTCCATCCACGGACGATTTCTACTATAAGGTTGCTTATGAGGTTTACAGTAATTCTGCAGGTGCTTCGTCCATAGTTTCACCAATAGCTGTCAAACTTGGCGCTGATCTTAATCTGAATGATACTCTGAACTTTATTTTGAACAACGCTCAGTTCAACCCTGATCAGACGGTTTACTACGTACTGCTTGCTGATAACTCGTCTGCAGGCTCTACTAATTATCCTGATGTGCTTGGGTTAGTTGGAAAAACAATCAGGATGGATAATTTGACTACTGCAAGCAGCGCTTCTGTTGGTTATTACATCGCTGCTATAACATCCTCAACAATCTCTTCACCAACACCGAATATTGCTTTAAGGGTTGACAATGCCAGCTCCACCGGCACTGATTCTGGTCACTATTTGTATCTTGCTCAGGTTGTTGAAGGCACTGGTCCAGGTAATTACACTGTAAAAGATATTGGCTCTGGTGTGTATGTTGAGCCTAATCTGGATGCTTCCTGCGACAACAATCCTCAGATACTTATCAACTTCACGGCTCCAAATGAGTCTGTGGACAACAAGGTGTTTGCAGAGATTCTGCCGAAGTGCGGTAATATAGCTGTTGGTTCTGGTCTTTTGAATCTTGGAGCAGAGCTCAATACAGATGTTGATTTCACACAGTTCCTGGGTGGCTCAAAGGTTGTTAACACAACTGAAATTTATACATGCGGCACAGGATGCGGTCTGAGCAGCTGCGCAGCATGCAGCGGTAACTGCCCAACAAGTGGTGGTGGCACCACAACAACATGTGATCAGTATATAGTTGGTACTGATCTTGCATGCAGTGCTATAAGAGGTACTGTGAGCTTCACACTCACAAGCCTTGCTCCTGAAAGCGGTATAACAAGCGTTAAGTACATGAACGTAGATTGTACAGCAAACAGCGACAAGACAGCATGGACTTGCTCTGCTACCAACGTGGCTTTGAATAATAGCAGCTGCCTTGATATTAAAGTTGATGGCACAACATCCCTCTCGCCAACATCCTGGACAATTTCCAACATGAGTGTGACGGATGTATCGGGCGCCACGAATGTATGCTATGCTCCAACAAACGGAGATGCAGGTGCATGGTACGGTGGTCTTGAGGCTATGGTACCGTTCGTTAAGAGCGGCGATGGCTATGAGACTTATATTAAGCTGTTTAACAGATACGATAAGGATGCAAAGGTATTTGCAGCAACATTCAAAGATGGTGGCTCTGGAAGCATGATGATCGCTCTGAAGCAGATTGCTACTATACCTGCTGGTGGTGAGATCCAGATAACCGGTGCTGATATACAGCAGGATTTCGGATTGACAGCTGACCAGATAGCATACGGTATCCCTGTGAAGTTCATGATCATGGTACCATCTGGAAAGGGTTGCAGCGGTATGGCAGGAACAATAGATGTTGATACGCTTACCGGTAACACCTGCCCGATCAATCCGAACGATCCTTATGTTGAGGGTATAGTTGTTAGCGTGACACCTCAGGGTCAGAGAAGCATACCGCTTGAGTTCAAGTACTTCAAGAACGGAAGCTACGTACAGTAATCCAGCTTATCGTGGCCTGGAATGTGAGGGATGGTGGTCGAAAGGCTACCATCCCTTTTTTTGTTTTTTCGAACTTGAAATACGATGAAAATTCTTATTGTTATGGGTACAAGGCCCGAGGCGATAAAATTTGCACCTGTAATTGAACAGCTGAAAAACAGTGAGGGTTTTTTTGATGTTTCCGTTTGTTCGACGGGCCAGCACAGGCAGATGCTGTATCAGGTGCTTGAGTTCTTTGGTATACAGCCGGACTTTGAATTAGATGTGATGTCTCAAAATCAGGGGCTGTTTGATCTTACCGCAAGATTACTGATGGCTCTTGAGGGTGTGATTGACAGATCGAAGCCTGATCTTGTGTTTGTTCAGGGGGATACGACGACGGCGCTTGCCGGTGCACTCTCTGGTTTCTACCGTAGAAAGCCGGTTGCCCACCTTGAGGCTGGGCTGAGGAGTTTCAATAAATTCTCGCCCTTTCCAGAGGAGATGAACAGGGTGCTTATTTCACGTCTTGCGGATTTCCACTTTGCTCCGACGCAAAGGGCTGTCGAAAACCTGCAAAGGGAGAATGTTGCGGGGCGTGTTTACCTTGTGGGAAACACCGTCATAGATGCGCTGTTCCTTGGCCTGAAGAGAATAGATGAAAGTTGGGATCTGAAAAGGAAAATAGAAGGCTACTTTTACGGTGAGGTGGGCATAAAGAAAAACAGCCGGATTATACTTGTAACCGCACACAGAAGGGAGAGTTTTGGTGAACCCTTCAGGAATATATGCGGAGCGATTGTGGATATTGCTACCCATTTTCCCGATGTTGAGATCGTCTATCCGGTGCACTTGAATCCGAATGTGAGAAAGCCTGTTTTTGATATACTCGGCGGCGTGGAGAATGTACATCTTATTGAGCCACTCGATTATCCATCCCTGATATGGTTGATGAGGACAAGCTACCTTGTCCTGACCGATTCTGGCGGCATACAGGAGGAGGCTCCTTCACTGGGCAAACCCGTTCTTGTTATGAGGGATGTCACGGAGAGGATTGAAGGCATTGATGCCGGCACAGCCAGACTGGTTGGAACCGACAGGAATGGCATTGTAACTGCTGTAGGAAGGTTGCTTGAGGATGAGGTTGAATACAGCAGGATGGCAACAAGCATCAACCCTTACGGTGATGGTAAAGCCGCCAGCAGGATAGCAGAGATTCTGAAAGCTACAACGTGAGAAAAAAGCGCATTTTGCTTATAGCCTATTCATTCCCACCTGCCGGTGATGCGCAGGCTCTAAGGTGGGCATACCTTTCCAGATATATGGTGGAGTTTGGATACCAGATAGATGTTGTTTGTGCTCAACTGCCAGAAGGGGCAGGGTGTCGCTTTGATTTACCCGCTGGTGTGCAAAAAGTGGAGGTGTTTGCCGGTCCGCTGGAACATGCAGCCATGAAGGTGAAGGTTAGGATCGGCACGGATAAACCGAACAACGTTGCAGTCAGGACAAAATACTCATTTAAGTTTGCGAAGAAGGTTTACAGGACAGCAAGATCACTGTTTGGTTATCTGCTGCCCGGCGATGTTAGGAGTGAATGGTTTCCCTTTGCAGCTCGTACCGTTAGCAGGCTCAATCCAGAAACCTATGATATCGTTATAACATCGCAGGAACCTTTTGTTGATACCATGCTGGGACTCTGGTTGAAATCAAAGTATCCAAACATTGTCTGGCTTGCTGATTTTGGGGATACGAGCTTCGCACCCTATGTACCACCGATTAAAAGAAGGGTGGACATGGCTCTGGAAAAACGGGCAATGGTAGCCTCTGACATGGTAATACTGACAAACAGCAGAGCTGCAAGGCTTGTGAATCACAAATACGGAATAGATCTCAGCAAGCTGCTTATTCTGCCGCAGGGATTTGAGGATAGGAGCGATTCACAGCACGGTTCCTTTGGTGGTTCTCGCAAAGAGATGATTCTGTTTTTCAGCGGCACATTCTACAGGGGCTTCAGGGATCCGGGTCATCTGTTTGATGCACTAAACAGGGTAGCCTTTCCCGTTAAATTTAAAGTGGCTGGCAGGAATGAGTCATTTGTGGAGGGTGCGCCGGGATGCGTTGAGTTTCTTGGCTACCAGGATCACCATAAGGTGCTTAAGTTACAGCAGGAAGCGGATATCCTCGTTAACATAGCAAACAGGCAAGACCACCAGATACCGGGCAAGCTTTTTGAGTATCTGGGTGCAGCTAAACCTATCTTGAACATTGTGTACAACGAATTTGATCTGTCCTCATCTGTTGTGCTTAAAGCTGATGCGGGCTTGAATGTTTTAAACACTCCGCATGAGATCGAAAGAGCGCTTGGATGGTTCTGGCGACTCTTTAAAAAGGGCAGGCTCAATAAGAGCTTTCGGTTTGACAGAAGCACAATAGATGAGTACAGATGGTATACACTTGCAGGGCGGCTTGATGCAGCTATTAGGGGATTGCTTCATGAGAATTCTCGTTGATGGCAGGGTACTTACCGGAGCCGATCCTGGTGGTGTGCAGAGGTACGCCTCACTGATAACCCGTGCTCTAAAAAAACAGGCAAATATAACGGTTGATGTTGTAAAGCCACCTTTTAAGAGAGCCTACGTTGACCATCTATTCGAGCAGATCTATCCAGCTTTAATCTCTGCGCGCTATGATTTGATATTTGCGCCGGGCAACACAGCTCCACTGTTTGGGTCCAGAAACACCAGACTTGTTGTGACAATGCACGATGTTGCCTTTATGGATTATCCTGAGACCTTTTCGAGGGCTTTTTGCGCCTACTACAGGTGCCTTTTCAGGCTTCTTAGCAGGCGTGCTGACAGGATAATAACCGTTTCTCATTTCTCGAAGAGCAGGATAATCAGGCACTTTCCCGGTGCCGCTGAGAGGGTTTATGTCATATATCCACCGCTTTCAAAGGTTTTTATGCCCCTCAATTTTGTAGTAAAACAGGATGCTATACTCTATGTCGGTTCGGCTAATGAACGCAAGAATCCGGCAGGGACAATAGAGGCATTTCTTAAACTAAAAAGCAGGACGCTCAAACTCTGGATGGTTGGTGGTTTTTATAAGCATTTTAGACTCTCTGAAAGAACGCGAAAGCTCTTTGCAAAAGCCGAAGAAACTGCCAATGTGCGTTTTTTTAGGAACCTTGACGATAAAGGTTTAGTTGAGCTGTACAACAGAGCAAAACTTCTTCTTTTTCCATCCCTTTATGAAGGTTTCGGTTACCCGATAGTGGAGGCATTTGCGTGCGGCTGTCCGGTAATCACATCCGGCAGGGAGCCGTTCATAGAGGTAGGTGGGGATGCTGCGATGTATTGCAATCCTGACTCGGTTGATGATATAAAAGAGAAACTGGAGCGGCTGCTTGATGATGAAACTTTGCAATCACAGATGAGAGATAGGGGCTTCGAGAGAGCCCGACTCTTTGATGAGGAGAAAACGTTAAAGAAACACATACAACTCTTTGAGGCTATAGTGAATGGATAGGGTTGCTATTGTACATGACTGGCTTGTGACCAACGCTGGTTCTGAGAAGGTGCTTGAGTGCATGCTTGAGCTTTTTCCGCAGGCTGATCTATTCAGCATTGTTGATTTCCTGAGCGAAAAGGACAGAGAGGAGATACTCGGCGCCAGATATGCAAAACACTCCTTTATTCAGCATCTGCCCTTTTCTAAAAAACATTTCAGAAATTATCTGTATCTTTTCCCGCGTGCCATTGAGAGCTTTGATTTGAGTGATTACGACCTTGTGCTTACAAGCTCATGGGCATTTGCCAAAGGTGCAAAAACTACCGGCAAACAGCTGAGTATATGCTACTGCCATACACCCATTCGCTATGCGTGGGATCTGAAATCCGAATATCTCGGTGGGTTGAGTTTGCCTAAAAGGATAGCCGCTGAGATTATACTTGCAGCTATAAGGCGCTGGGATAAAGGGACGGTGGATAGGGTGGATATGTTCATTGCCAACTCCAGATTTGTCAGGAGGCGGATACGCAACATATACCATCGCGAGGCTCATGTGATCTATCCGCCTGTTGATGTGGAACGCTTTCTTCCGTGGTACGATAAGGAGGATTACTACCTGACCGTTTCGCGTTTTGTGCCGTACAAACATGTAGATCTCATTGTTGAAGCCTTTGCGGCGACGGATAGAAAGCTGGTTGTTGTTGGCGATGGACCTCAGATGGATTTGATTAAGAGGAGGGCAACAAAGAATATAGAGCTTCTTGGTTTTAAACCTCACAGTGAGCTTGTTGAGCTAATGCAGAAGGCAAAGGCGTTTGTGTTTGCTGCAGTAGAGGATTTTGGCATAGCTCCTGTTGAGGCGCTTTCGTGTGCCACACCGGTTATCGCTTACGGGTTTGGTGGCGTTACGGAGAGCGTTCAGGATGGCATGAACGGTATACTTTACAGAGATAGAAGCCCGGAGGGGATTAGAAAAGCCGTGGATCGGTTCGAGCGGATAGCCGATAGGCTGGATCCTGCCTATATACGAAAAAGCGCTGAGCGCTTCTCCAGGGGTCGTTTTTTGAGAGAGTTTGGATCGCTGGTGAACAGCGCTTTACTTCACAGAAACGAGCTTGGCAAGTAGGTCGGTTTGATTCAGGGGTTTTTCTATTATCACCCTCACGAGGGTGCCGGGATGGATCTGTTCATCGGACTTCACAAAAAGCTTTCCGTCAATATCGTAGGCTGAGGAAGGCATGCGTCCTTCAAGCAGTCCTGGTGCATAATCGCTTTTGCCGTCTATCATGGCGATTGCTCTGTGCCCGATCATGCCGGATAGTTTTCTTGAGTATATCTCATTTTGGATTTCCTCTATGCGCTCCAATCGCTCAAGCTTCAGTTGCTGGCTTGTATCTCCTAATCGATATGCTCTGGTGTTTTCTTCCCTGTAGTATGGGAAGAAGCCAACCCAATCCAGCTCATACTCCTTCAGGAAGTTGCACAGCTCCTCGAAATCCTTTTCATCTTCGGTAGGATACCCCACTATAAACGTGCTCCGCACAGTTATATTTGCCTTTTTTAGCTTTTCTATAAGCTTTCTTGCCTGTCTGGCAGTGTAGTTTCTGTTCATTGTCTTGAGCACCCTGTCGCTTATGTGCTGAAGTGGCACATCGATGTATGGTACAACCTTTTTAGCACCCGATAAAAACTCGATCAGCTCATCGGTTATATGATTGGGATAGGTGTACATGAGCCTTATCCATCTTAAGCCCTCAATCTCATCGAGCTGCTTGAGCAGGGTGACTATACTGCGTTTGCCGTTGCTTTTGAGTCCGTATGCTGTTGTATCTTGAGCGATTACGTAGAGCTCCTTAACATTGTCCGATGCAAGTTTTTTTGCCTCTTCTACCAGCTTGTCCATCGACTCTTCCCTGAAAGGACCTTTGATAAGTGGGATTGCGCAGAAGCTGCATCCGTTTGAGCAGCCATCTGAGATTTTCAGATAGGAGATGTGTTCTGGCGCAAGGCGGTACCGTTGAGTGACTTCGAGTCTGTCGATTTTATGAGATGGTGTTAGGGCTTCGGTTATTCGTTCAAGCTCGTGTACGCCCACAAAAGCATCCACTTCCTTGAACTCCTTTTTGAGTTCGCTTTTGTAGCGCTCATATAAACATCCGGCAACCACCAGCTTTACCTGCGGATTTGCCTTTTTTATCTCTATTGCTTCCAGGATAGCATCAACCGATTCTTCCTTCGCCGGAGTTATAAATCCGCATGTATTTATAAGGATAACCTCGGCATCCTGTGGTTTATTGACAATCTCTATCTGTGTTATTTGTTGGGCATAGCCGAGCATGCGCTCTGTATCAACTGTATTTTTGGGGCATCCGAGGCTCGCAACGAATATTCGCATAGGATCACTTAACAAGCTGGTTGATGTTGAACAGGGGTACCATTATGGACATCACTATGAACCCAACAATCAGACCGAGTGTGAGTATGGCAACCGGTTCAACGAGTGATATGGTGCTTTTCAGCAAGGCACTTAGCTTTTTGTCGTAGTAGATGGATATGCGGCGAATAAAATCCGGAAGTCTGCCGGATTTTGTGCCTGTAGCAAGGCTTGCTATGAACATCTTGTCGAATAGCCCGGATTCTTTGAATGCCCTGTCAATAGCCACACCCTTGTTGATTTTATCGGCTATCTCTTCAGCCTTTTCTATGAATACGGTGTTTTTCACAACGTAGGCGCTACCCTTTATTGCGTCCACCAGCTTGATGTCGGCTTCCAGCTGAAACGCAAGGGCGGATGTAAACTGGGCTATTACCACCTTTCTGTAGATGCCTATTCTTAAGAGCAGAGCATCGATTCTACGTCTGAATGATGCAACACGCAGGTAGAGTAACCTCAGGGCAACAGCCAGAAGTGCAATGATAATCAGGATTAAAAGTAGATACTTCTTGATGAAAATGCCAGTAGCAATCAGCATTCTTGTAATAAGGGGCAGTTTCTTGTGGAACGATGCGAATATCTTTTCCATCTTTGGCACCACATAGACAAGCAGAAAACCGACAATACCAATGCCAAGCGTTAAAACAAAAGCCGGGTAGAGCACAATCGGTGCAATCTTCTGGTTAAATGAACTCTTTTCTTCCTCTCTTGTTGATATTTTGAACAGGATTTCAGCCAGTTTGCCTGTTTTTTCTGCTATCTCTATCATCCGTATGTACGTTTCAGTAAAGAGCCACCCGTGCCGTGAAAGGGCTTCAGATAATCGCATGCCTTCACTTACCCTATCCTTAACATCCTTTAGTGCGTCTCTTATTTCAGCTTTTGGAGACTGCTCTGCTGTGATATCGAGCGCCTCTGTCAATGGTATGCCTGTCTCGATCAGTGTTGCAAGCTGAAAGAACATATCAGCCCGCGCTTTCTGGGATACCTTTTTATGGCTTTTAAGTAACCTGCTTAGTGGTGTAGTTGATTTCTTTTCAGATATTCCGGTTAGGGTGTGTGTGTACAGTCCACTTTTTTTGAGCTGAGCAACTGCTATATCGGAGCTTGGAGCCTCTATTATGCCCTCCTTTTTTCTTCCCTTTGTATCGTATGCGATATATTTGAATGTGGGCATTTATAGCCTCGTAGCCAGAAGAACCTCTTCTGGTGTTGTCAGGCCCTTCCTGACCTTTTCCATACCATCAGCAAGCATTGTTCTCATGCCGTTTCTCACAGCTGCCTCTCTTATCAGATTTGCGTCTGCCTTTCGTATTATCAGACGTTTTATCTCCTCATCGATATTAAGAAGCTCGAAGATACCTATTCGTCCCTGAAATCCCGTGTTTTGACACGCCTGGCAACCGACACCTTTCATGTGTGTCTCTATATCCTCGCCGTACTCTTTTAACATTCGTCTGATTTCCGGATCTGTCTCTACTTTACGCTTGCACGAGGGACATACTTTTCTTACAAGCCTTTGTCCAATAACAAGCAGAAGGCTTGACGCAAGCAAAAACGGTTCTATGCCCATATCTATCAGCCTGGCAAGTGTTGTGGCAGCATCGTTGGTGTGGACCGTGGAGAGCACAAGATGGCCGGTTAATGAGGCGGCAATAGCCGTTTTTGCGGTTTCGGAATCCCTGATCTCACCCACAAGCACAACGTCCGGATCCTGTCTTAAGAAGTACTTAAGCGCATTGGAGAAGGTTAGGTTTATCTTTGGATTCACCTGCACCTGTGTAATGCCATCGACGCGATACTCTATTGGGTCTTCAATCGTTATGATATGCTTGTCACGTGTAGCTATCTTTTTCAACGCAGCATACAGTGTGGTTGTCTTTCCGCTGCCTGTTGGTCCTGTTACCAGTATGATTCCATTGGGGTATCTGAGCTTCTCCATAAACAGTGCAATATCCCTTTCGCTCATGCCTATCTCTGTGAGTCCGAGCAGCTCCTTTGATGTGTCCAGTATTCGCAGGGCTGCCTTCTGTCCTGTGACGCTTGGAACGATCGATACCCTTATGTCTATTGCGCGCGTACCGACATTAACCCTTATTACGCCGTCCTGAGGCCTTCTGCTTTCAGCCACATCAAGCCCGGCCATCACCTTTATGCGTGAGATAACGGCATCATGAATTTTTTTGCTGAACCGCCTGTAATCGTATAGGACGCCATCTATTCTGAAGCGAATAACGAAATGGTCTCTTAAGCCTTCAAAGTGGATGTCGCTTGCATTTTGTTGAACTGCCTTAACGATGGTTTGGTTTACGAGCTTAACAATGGGTGCATCTGTATAGGAGCTACCGATAATATTCTCTTCGTCAATTATCTCCTCATCACCTTCCTCTATCTCGGTTGACGTTTCTTCTTCCAGAAGGTCATAGAGATTTTCCATTACGCTGAGCAGGTCGCGTTTATCCTTGAACTCTATCTTTGGTTTCAAGCCAAGCGCGAAAGCCATGTAATCTGCCTTTCTCGCTCCTTGATTGTCGCTTACCCAGAAGGTAATCTCGCCATCGCTTGCATCCACAGGTACGAAATCGGATTTCTCATTGAAACGCCTGTAAAAGGCTATGATTTCCTTTCTTAAGTTTTCCAGGTTAGCCTTTTGTTCGGGTACCATTTGCCTGCCTGAATTTATCTATGTCTTTCTGCGAGTTTATTATCTTGACCGACAGAAAGATGATCAAGTTGGTTTTTGACTTTGTTGTGCGTTCATACTTGAACAGACCACCCAGTATTGGTATCGATGAGAGTACAGGTACATTTTGTTTCTTGGTCTCGGTGTCGTTCTCAATCAACCCGCTGATCAGTATTTTGTCGCCGCTATCGAGGGAGATCTTGGTAGATGTGCTTCTTGTTAGCGTTACGGGTGCAACCGAATTGCCGACAACAACGTTTTGTACAACCTTCTTCACGTCCAGTGTGGTATCCATGATGATTTTTTTCCCGTTTATATGAGGCAGTATGCTCAACTTGACACCCACATCCTTGTAGTCGTATGTGTAGATAGGATTGCCGTTGGAATCGTATTTCTGGCTGGTTAGATAAGGTCGATTTTCGCCAACAAAAATGTTGGCTTTCTGGTTATCAAGCGTTACTATGCGTGGATTGGACACTATGTTGATCTTGTCGTTGCTCTTAAGGGCGTTCATCAGAGCACCCAGGGTTGCAAACTTAACGCCGTTATAGGTGATCACATTACCGAGAATGCCAAGGCTGAAGCCGTTGGGCAGTGGCGCAAGCTGCCCTTTGCCAATGATGTTGTTTTCCAGGTTGCCCAGATTGCCCGTGTTACTGCTTCCAATGTAACCTATGGAGCTTCCGCTCTTTGCCACACCCGACCACTCCACACCAAACTCAGATAGATTGGAGAGGGACGTCTCAATGATTAGTGCTTCTATGTAAACCTGTTTGCGCGGCACATCGAGTTTCTCTATCAGTGATTTTACACGGTTGTATATTGCAGGCGTGCCGAGTACTATGATGGAGTTGGTTGCAACATCGTACGATATGGACATTTTTTTGGCTGCAGTGGTTTTACCAAGCAGCTTCACGATAACGTTGTATACATCCTTTGCAACGGCGTTCTTGAGGTAAAATACCTTCTGAGACTTCTGCGCTTTAGCTTTGTCCACGATGCTGTTTATTATACCTTTGATGTAATTGAAATCGGTTTTCCTTGCTGCTATGATCAGTGAGTTTGTTGCGTCTTCACTCATGATGACCGGAGCATAGGAAAGGCCGCTTTTTCTTTTTAGATCTATGAAGAACCTGTTTAGTTCGGTTGCTACTGTTCTGGACGAGGCGTTTTTAATTGGTATTAAACGCGTTACAACCCTATCTGATGAGTCCATCCTTTTCAGGAGTTTAACTATCTGCCTGATACGATCCTTTGTGTCGGTGATGACAACAGTATTTAGCTGGGGTATGATATCCAGGCTGCCGTAGGGAGAAGTAAGGTGTTTTAGCGGTATACCGAGCCTGTCGACACTTATGTTTTTCAGCTGGATTATCGTTGTAACAAGCGTATTGGGGGGTTTGTGCAGATTGGTGCTGAAAGCAGCGCCTATATCCCTGACGGCTGAGGAGCGCACGATGAATATGGTGTTTCCCTCTTTGATTGGCACAAGCCTGTTTTCCTTTAACACAGCATAAAAGATCTTCAGTAGATCGCTGTTTGTTAGCTCTTTTGGTGAGTAGAGTGTTATTTTGTAGCCACTCTGTATGGTGCGCGCAGAGTAGGTGATGCTCAGCCTGGTTCTTTCAGAGACGAACTTTATGAAATCGAGCAGGCTTACGCTCTCGAAACGGGCACCTGGCGGTTTTTTGGATGTTTCGTTTGCTGCCATGGACACGGAAGAGAAAACGGAGACGATTATCAACAGTATCAGTGCACTCCTTAAGGATCTCATCATAAAACCCCTTTTCATCTGATCTGAATGAAGATGGTTTTTCTCCTGCCCCTGCGAATCACGTCAAGATTCACAGCCGTCATGTTCTTTATTTGCGAGTAAAGCTCCATAATCTTATCCGGGCTTGTGGTGGGCTCGCCATTTATGCTCACAATGATATCGCCCACCTTTAAGCCTATTCTATTCAGTATCGAGTTTCTTGCAATGTAGTTTATCCTGTATCCGATTGCTTTTCTGTTCCTGAAAACAGGAGTTATGTTGATCTGCTTCAACAGCAGATTGATGTTGCTTAGCCTGTTTGCGATTTTTCTACTAACGGTTATCTTTTCAAAGTTACCCGTTGATGCTTTATGCTCAATGGTAGGTGGCCCAAAAGCCGATAGCTTTGTTGTCTTTGTGTGTGGAAACTCGAAGAGCTTAATCTTTCCGGTTTTCGAGTTTTTTAGATACACACCGTTTTTTGTTATGCTGTATAAAACCCAGACGCCGTTTAAACCCTTTTTCCTGGTTACGATTACCACGGGTTTGCCTTTTTTCTTGAACAGTGCCATAGGATTTTTGCCGGATACAAACCCGATAAGCCTATACCCGTTTATGTTTGAGACGATGCTTGCTTTGATTCTTTTTGTTGTTGTAAGGCCTGATTTTGGAGGGCTTGCGCCTGTTTTAATGGAGAGTATGTTTGCCTGGAGGATTACTTTTTTCAGGTTGAGTTTCCTTCCAGCTTGCGTTTTTGTTGCCGTTTTCAAAGCTGGCAAATTTAGGCTGTATGGTATAACCAGGTATGTAACTATCGATGCAAGCAGGTAACCAGTTGCAGTGCCGGCGAATATGGTGATAAATATGTCGATGAGATCCCTGATTTTTTTGTCCATATTACAAAACGAAGTTCTCTCTCAGGTTACCGATTTTTATTAGACCCATTAACCTTATACGGCCATTTTTTATATATCCGTGAGCTACAAGTTCAAAGTCACCCACTATCTTCAATTCATTTATCCTTAACAGGTTTTTCTCTGGCTTTAGCACAACAGTAAGCGTGTCTGTACCGTGCATACCGGCAAGTAGCGTTGCATACTGCTGCTCGATGAAGGGTTGTAGCAGCCCTGTTGCGAATATGCCTGTGATTCTATAGGTTGAGCCGTGCTTTGATAACTGGAAATCGCCCTCCTTTCCTGAAACCTTTGCTATAATTCTTGCTATTAATCCATCTGCAACGAATTTGATTGGACTGAAACGCAATTTGAATTCATCCATTCTGATGGATTTGCTGCCTATTGTCACTGTGATGTCTTTTAAGTATAGGTGTATTGGTGTTGCTCTGGTTATTGTATACTGTAAATTTATGCCGTTTTCTTTGGCAAGCTTCGTTATTGCCGCTGTGTAGATTTTGGAGTATGGCAGGAAAACCAGCACTGAAATCAATGTGGAAAGTATAAAAACAACACCGATCATGACGCGTTTCATGGGTTTTTACCTATCACGACGGTAATATCAGCGAGGTCTGGATTGGCAAAGTTCTTTTTTAGAGTGAATTGGAGCACCCTTATGTTGCTGTATGAGTCTATCACCTGCAGAACATCAACAAGCTGTGAGAGATTGAGCCCGGACATGACTATTCTGACACCGTTTTCTTCCGGTAGTGAGCTGACAGAGACAATCTTCTTTTTCAAGCCCGCTATTGGCTGGAGTTTTTGAACAAACATAAGCAGACTGCCGTCAAAACGCTTTCCTGTCTGGCTGGTGTTTTTAATCTTCTGGTACAGGGAGAGTGCTTTTGCGTACTCATTTTGCAGACTGTTCATACGAGCATGGAGTGAATTGATGCGGTTATCTGTTATCAGCGTACTGATGAGCGCAATAAAAACTGCCAGACCCAGCGCAAATATTAGCAGATCCCTTTCACGTATCTCAAGCCGTCCCACTTAGCCTGTCCCCTCTGTTAAAACGAAGCTAAGGCCGTTTTTTGTTGCCTGTGTGTTCTGAATAATCAGCTTCTTGCCCAGCAATCTGTTCGCTGCTTCCACATACCTTGCAAGGTTGGCGTAGTTATCTGTGACTCCCTCTATTTTCAGATTTCCGTTTGCAAACTCAATTCTATCGATTGTAATCCTGAATCCATCCTTGGCTTTGCTTAAGCGGTACAGAACAGAAAGCGGTGAGCTGGAGGAGCCTTCTGCATTTGAGACACTTGCCTTATATAGCAGAACCCCAAATGGATCGCTGTAGTGTTTATTGCCGAGCGCCTTTAGATACAACATATTCAGTTTTGTCCTGATTCCATTTAGCTGTCTTTTGTATGCTTCATATTTGAGGATGTTGGCTGCGATAACAACCAGTGTGAAAAAACCGATAAGCACAAACTTCATCGGCTTTATCTCATCGAGCACACCGGCGGAGGAACCATCAATGGGAAGATGGGCTGCCCTTATCCTCTTCTCTTCTATGAGACGAGCTGCCAGTTCAACGATTCTATTTTTATCCGGATTTATGAGGGGTAGATTTTCTATGTTGCTGTCTCTTTGTTTCAGTTCACAGGCATCGCCCTTTGTGTAGTAAAGCAATCTGCCATCCCTGCATGCTGCGCATATGTCGCCATAGTTGTAAATAAAGCTGCGTTTTTTCTCTGCGACATAGGTCAGGGCAAATGGCGATGTGATAATCTTTGCTTTCCTCAGTATCCTTCTTGTGGTTTCCGGTATTCTGTCGCTAAAGGCTATGTATCCGATAAGCGGTAAACTGCCTTTGAGATAGCCAACGTAGCCATCGATAGGAAAATTGCTTTTTGCGTAAGCCATCACGGTTAAACGGGCTTTTCTTTTTGATGCTATCTCTGTTTGAAAGAAGAAGAAATACTCATCGCACAGCACGGCTATGAGTTTACCTTTTGGTATATCTCTGGGTTTTATAGGTGTTCCACCAGTTGTGAAATACTCAACCGAATCTGGCGTGAATATGCCGATTATATCACTCATAGAAGCCCACGCCTTCGAAGTACTTCAACACCTTTACAACTGCTGAGTTTCTTGATATCAGAACGGTTGCGTATCTGTGCGTTCCATTTATCTCAACATCTATATGCACGGCGAACATGTGCGTTTTTGTGGTTACGTATTTTTGGATCTTCAGGTATTCCTTATCGGATATGCAACCAACCTTGAGCAACTGCGTAATGTTTTCAAAGGGCTTCTTTTTTCGATACTTAATGATATCCTCCGCACAGTCGGCGATCTCCGGTAGATAGGCTTCCAGCACATCTTTTGAAGCAAAATTAATGTTAATCTTACCAGATGTGTTTTCTACTGTAAAGTAGTTGTGGTAGCTTGCAGAGAAATTGCTCATTCCTTTGGCAAAATCTATCTCCTTTAAGGAGAAGAAGGGCTGTCCTGTTGGATGATAGCCGAATGCGTACTGTTGGGGGTTGCTGGGTTTGTACTTTATCCATTCGAGCAGAGACTTAAAGTACTGCGGTGGATTGGCACCGTTTGCCTCCAGGATCTTCTGTATCGCTTCCTGTGTCCTTACAACCAGCTTTAAATCTTTGCCAACTATATTGTTTATGTTTATCTTTGCGTTCAGAGGCTCGACCTTTACGCTTATCGAAGTGTCGTTGTTTACCTTGAAAACCGGGAGGTTTGCCCATGTATCCTCAGGTGAGTCGTATTTGTTGTTATCATCAATAAGTAAACGCTTCACCACCTTTATAGCGGAGTGCATGTAAAAAGCACCCTGATTGTCAACATAAAGGTTCTCTGCGTAGTTGTAGTTCTCGCTTGCCCACCTCTCTATTGCCATAACACCAGCTACAACAACAGCCATTATAAGTAGAACCATTATCAGAACAGCACCGTTTCTACTCTTCAACCATCCCCCTTATGGCAAATGTGTATTTTCTATTGTCAATGTCAGTCAGTGTTATTTTAATGATATTTGTTGGCGTGTTGTTTGTCCACTGTCCATCTAAATAAAATTGGTAGGATACCTTCTTGAAGGCATGTGAGAGTGCTATGCTCATATCCTCTCCAGCCCTTATATTCTCTTCCCGCCGATACAAGGTGTAGTGGCCATTTTCCTCTTTGATAAAGTAGGAGACCACAACAGGCAATGAACCGGCAAATAGCAGAGAGTGGGTTGTTGTGAATATGAGTCGTGTAACACCAAATGTCGTGTCAACCCTGAAAGCGCCTATTTTGCATCGAATATCGGCATCAATTAAAGAGATGGTTTTCGAGACAATTTCCATTTCCCTGGCTTTTTTCAGAGAGTAATTTCTGGCATTGAGTATGGTCTTGAATATATTGAACACGCCCAGAATGATTATGCTGCTGATTACCAGAGCAACCAGGATCTCCAGCAGGGTAAAACCTCCCGGGGCTTTTTTAGCAATATTCTTAGTAATAGAAAACATAGCTGACCTCGGTGTCGCCCTTCTTGAAGGTCCACTCAACCCTGATGACGTTTTGAAAGCCTGTAGGCATCTTCTCCACACGATAGGCGTCGATTCCGTTGGATTCTACGCTTTTGAAGCCCACTGTTTCATCCGGAGCTATATCCCAATTTGTGTAGATATAGCTGGTGGATGCAAGTGTCAGGTTGAACTTCTCATTTGCGTAATTCGCCATGAATAGGGATTGATTCAGCAGTCCATAGATGCCTATGGAAACAATGGCAAACACAACAAGTGCTATCAGAACCTCAAGAAGGGTGAATCCATTACGGTTGCTCAAGGCTGAACCTCAAAAGCAGAGGGTGGGAGACAATGTTTTTGTTATTTAACAGGGTTATCTTTACGCCATCCACAATACCATATGGATACACTCTGAACCTGTATTCAAGGCCGTTCTGGTACTCACCGTTTACAAGCACGCTGGATACTTCGTCGGACAGTTTCACCGTTAGATTGTCGAAATGCACATTAACGGAGCCTTTGACACCCCAGATAAACTGTGGCAATCCTGTTTTTTTCGCTTTCTCAAATGCTGAGGACACAAGCGAGGTAATCTTTTGGGCGTCAGCACTCTTTGTGGTTTTGAAGACATTTACAGTTATTGGTGTCAGATAAAAGAAGACAACCGAAAGAATAGCAAGCGCAATCAGTAGTTCTATCAGCACAAAACCTTTCAATGCAGCTCCCAGCTCTTTATATCAGCGTTAACGCCTTCTCCTCCTTCCTTGCCGTCTGCTCCGAGACTTATAATCTCGTAAGGTCTTCCATCCTCACCGGGTGAGCGATATATGTAAGGGTTGCCCCAAGGGTCTTTCGGTACCTGATTCGTGTCCAGGTATCCGCCCTTTCTATAATGCTTTGGTATTGGTGGGATTGTTGGTTTCTTTATTAAAGCCTTCAAGCCCTGCATCGTTGTAGGATACATACCGTTGTCCATTTTGTACATTTTGAGTGCCGTTTCTATCGCCATGATGTCATTCTTTGCTTTGGCAACACGAGCCTCATCGGGCTTTTGCATTATCTTTGGCACAAGAAACGTGGCGAGTATGCCGAGTATCACTATGACAATAAGCAACTCAATAAGCGTAAATCCGTCTTTTCTCACGATTTCCTCCATTTTTTGCTAAATTCTACACCCTGTTCATACCAAATTCAAGTGCCAATTTGTTAACGATTGACGTCAAGCTGCGTTACAAAAACAACAGCATGGACAAAACCGCCCGGATTGTATATTTTTAAGCAGACTTTGGGATGGATGGTGAACGAACAGCACACAGATGAGAAGACAAAAGCTTGAGTATTATTTTGATCTTATAAGCGTTTTGACAAAGAAAGAGATAAAAATCCGCTACAAAAGCAGCATGTTGGGATATGTGTGGTCCATTGCAAATCCTATGCTGTATGCACTGATATTCTACTTTGTGTTCAAGGTGATTATGCGCTTTCAGATTAAGGAGTACTCACTGTTTCTTATCTGTGGTTTGTTTCCGTGGCAGTGGATAAACAACTCGATACTCTCCAGCACCATGTCTTTCGTTGGCAACGTTTCATTAATAAAAAAGGTGGCTTTTCCAAGACTGTTTTTACCACTTGCTCAGGTGCTCAACGATGGCTTCCATTTCATCGTATCGATACCTGTTATCGTTGTGTTTTTACTGTTTTATGGAAGGTTGCCATCTCTTTCATGGTTACTATTGGTGCCCTTTATGCTCATTCCAACATTTCTTATAATTTATGGGTTTTCTCTTGCTATCTCCTCCATAAACGTTTTTTTCAGGGACCTTCAATACCTTGTAAATCTGATCATGATGGTGCTTTTCTATCTGACACCTGTTTTTTATTCCATACGTTTCGTGCCTGAAAAGTACAGGTATCTGGTTTATGCTAACCCGTTCACGCCTGTGGTTTTAAGCTGGCGCAGCCTGTTTATGCACAACACAATTGACATAAACAACTACCTTATTTCGCTTCTGTACGGTGTTGTTGCATTGCTGGCTGGCTTGTTTATATACGGAAAACTGAAGGATAGATTTGCAGAGATGATATGAGCGATGCAATAATCTTCGACAACGTTTACAAACGATATACGTTGACGTTAGGGCTTGGACTTAAGAATATTCTTCTACACCCTTTGTCCTACGCAAAGGAAAAGAAGCGCAGGGTTGTTGAGGCTCTAAAGGGTGTGTCATTCAACATAAAAAAAGGAGAATCTTTCGGTATAATGGGGCCCAATGGATCGGGCAAGAGCACCAGCCTTGGTTTGATTGCCGGCGTGATGAAGCCCACCTATGGGAGGGTGATAGTGAACGGTAGAGTGGCACCTCTGCTTGAACTTGGAGCCGGTTTTCACAGTGAGCTAACCGGCAGGGAAAATATTGTGCTGAACGGTGTAATTCTCGGAATGACGCGCAGGGAGATACAGCGCAAAATGGACAGTATTGTTGAGTTTTCCGGGCTTGAGGCGTATCTGGATAATCCGATCAGGACTTACTCATCGGGAATGCTTGCCAGACTGGGCTTTTCTGTAGCAGTTCATATAGATCCAGAGATTCTGCTTGTTGATGAGATTCTGGCTGTGGGCGATGAGGCATTTCAGAAACGTTGTATTGAGAAGATGTTTGAGTTTAAGAAAAAGGGTGTTACTATAGTGCTGGTATCACACAACAGGCATCAGATAGAGCAGATATGCGACCGGGTGGCTCACATTGAGAATGGAAAGCTGAAGAGTATCGAGGTGCTCGCTTAGACAGGGGGTTTACTTTGCTCTACTTCTTCTTTCGCCTTTTCTCCTACACGCTGTTTCTGATTGCTAACCTTGCGGCGACCTACCTTGCCGTTGAACATATATTCGGTCTTGAGCAGCAGAGCTTTGAACGCTATCTGTGGCAGATCCCTGTTTACCTTGCCATGTATTTTCTCTTCAGACTCTTTACATTTCGCACCGTCACATCTCAGGAGTTTGTGGAGACACTCAAGGCTAATATTATGGCTTTGCTTGTGATAGTGCTTGTGTTTTTCGTATCGAAGAGTTCGGAGGAATATTCACGAAAGGTTGTTTTGCTCTACTTTTTTGCAAACACGTTGATTCCTGTTTATATGTACGTTTTGAAGCGCTATGCGATGCAACTCAAGGTATTGAGGGAACCTGTATTTGCTATCTGCGACAGGGATGGTCGAAGGAATATAGAAAACTGGTTTGTTAAGGATAACGCGTTTGGTTTTGATGTTGCGGGAATTGAAGAGATTAATGGTTCACTCAGCGTAATGGCAGAGGAGATCGTAGAGAAGCTCAAACAGCAGAGGTATTATGCGCTCGTTATTGCTGCAAGCACGCAGAGGGCTACCCGCATGTTCTACCTTATTGATAGATTACAGCCTTTCATCTCGCGCATTATTATTGTTCCTTCGCTTGCCAGAATGCCCATAATCAACGTCCAGATCATCTCGTCTATTAACAACAAGGGTCTTGCAATGTTTGTGAAAAACAACCTCTTGAATCCAACCCATCGCATACTGAAAGGCATCTCAGATAGGGTGCTTGCGCTTTTATTCAGTATTTTTTTCCTGCCTGTTCTTGTTTTGCTCTACGTTGTGGTTTCTATCGATACGGGTTTCTCTCCTATTTTTGTTCAGGAGCGAATAGGATATGGGGGCAGGAGATTCAGGATGTATAAGTTTCGTACAATGCGAAAGGATGCGCAGGAGAAGTTAAAGGAACTGCTTCAGCATGATGAGAATTTAAAAAAGGAGTGGGAAAGCAGCTTTAAGCTAAAGGAGGATCCACGCGTAACCAGGGTGGGTGCTTTTTTAAGAAAGACCTCCCTCGATGAACTTCCCCAGTTGATCAATGTGCTTAAAGGAGACATGTCACTTGTCGGTCCCCGTCCTATTGTTGAGGAAGAGAAGTCCCGCTATGGTGAGTATTTCGAGTATTACAAGCGGGTAAAGCCCGGCATAACCGGTCTGTGGCAGGTGAGTGGCAGAAACGACGTTAGCTACAGCGAGCGTGTTCAGATGGATGTCTGGTATGTTAGAAATTGGTCTCTTGAGCTGGACTGGGTTATTCTGCTGAAAACCGTAGGAAGCGTCCTGAGCGGCAAGGGTAGCTATTAAGCTCAATCCACTTAAATCCCACTAAAGTTGACAAAAACACACTCAAGGTTTAAATTTGTTTAGCAGGAGAATTCTAAAAAGGGGGTGGTGATATGGCAGCCAAGAAGATACTGATGCTCGTTGGAGATTTTGTTGAGGATTACGAGGCAATGGTACCGTTCCAGATGCTAACCATGGTGGGCCATACGGTTCATGCGGTATGCCCGGGTAAGAAGCCAGGTGACGTTGTAAAGACAGCCGTTCATGATTTTGAGGGAGATCAAACCTATTCGGAGAAGAGGGGACACAACTTTGCGATAAACTACGATTTCGATCAGGTCAATGTTGCTGATTACGATGGTCTTGTGATCCCGGGTGGAAGGGCTCCAGAGTATATCAGGCTCAACGACAGGGTAATAGAGATTGTCAAGGAGTTTGCAGAGGCAAACAAACCGATAGCGGCAATTTGTCATGGTCCACAGATACTGGCTGCGGCAGATGTGCTTAAAGGCAAGAAATGCATGTCTTATCCGGCTGTTAAGCCTGATGTGATTCGGGCTGGTGCGCAGTGGTGTGAGGTAAATGAGACGTTTACAAACGCCTGTGTTGATGGCAACCTGGTAACTGCTTCAGCATGGCCTGCTCACCCTGAGTGGATGAGGGAGTTTTTGAAACTTCTCGGGTCAAGGATTGAGCCTTAAGCGTTTTTTGGGGTCGGTAGCGCCTGCTTGTGCTATCGCCCCTTAATTTTTATCCTCCCATCCGGTTTCTCTTCATTCAAGAATCTGTGTCTTGCCAGATAATTCAATATCAACCAGTAATAGGTCATGTAGGTGTTTATAGTTTGTTTACCGCAGCGTTTAAAAAAGAAGTAGCCATCACCGCCCTTGATCAGGTAATCGTTTGTCAGAACCGAGTATGTTCTGTCTTTGTTTAGCGGTTTTCCATCTATTGTAACACCGGTGATACGTTTGCCTGCTTTTGTTACGTGACAACTATGGGCGTTGTTGCAGTTTATCTTTTGTGGGGGTTTGCTCAGATCGATTGTAAATCGAATACCTGCAACCTGCAGGAAGCCCCCATGACCGTATCGAGCTGCACTCCTGTTGAGTATTTGCTTTATGCACGATCCTTTGATATGCGTGATATATGCCACGTTGTTAAACATGAAGATATTTTTCAGCATTGTATCTGTTATGCTACCTGGAGGATATACTCTGTCTGTTCGAAACATGCCTGAGTTATTAAGAACAAGATCCACACCAAAACGCCTTTTCAGGATATCATTTACCGTATCGGCAAAACCGGATTCTCTGTATCTCAACACGCTTTCAAGAAGGTTGAAGCCTGTTTTTGTTTTTCCTACTACCACAGAGGGCGCAAGCTTAAATCTTCTCAAACTTGCCGCAAGTATTGGATCGGGTTTGTACTTCTTTGTTTTGATCAATCTGTAGCGGGCTTTCTGTATTTTTCCATCCCGGTTAAAATAGAGATCCACCTTTACAATATATGTTGCTCTCTGGCCGCCATTGACAATGAGGGTATTGTTCGTTTTTGCCATCTGTTTGAGGTAATTGTGCGAGTGTCCGCCAAATATGAGGTCGATACCCTTAACATCTCTGGCGATCTTTAGATCCTGCTGAAAGCCGATGTGCGTTAGTGCCACAATCAGGTTGCAACCTTTTCTTTTGAGCAGTTTGACCATGCTTCTTGCCGTTTCTTCATTTGTGCTTTTAAGCTTTACGTTACCCGGTGAGCTTATCAGTGGAAGCTGTTGCGTGATGAGGGAGAATATACCAATCTTTATGCCACAGATGTTCTTTATGATGAATTGCCTGCATAAACCGTTCAGCGGTGTGTTTTTCACCCTCAGGTCTGAGCAGATAACATTGAAGCGTGCATATGAGAGTGCCTTTGCAAAACTCCCTGCTCCATGGTCAAATTCGTGGTTACCCGGAGCGTAAGCGTCTATACCAAGTTTGCTCATGAGGCCAAATATGGCTTTTCCGTGAAAAGTGTTGAAGTAGCGTCCCATCAGGTCGTCTCCGCTGACCACAAACAGGCTACAGTGGTTGGAGCGCTTAATATCGTTAAATAGCGTTTTGATGCGAGCTATTCTGTAATCCTCAGAGGCGTTGAGCGTACCTTGCATGTCGGCAAATCCGGCTATGGTGATATGGCTCAGCTCGCCGCACTTGCCAGAGAGCGTTATAGCCAGCAGAAGAACGATCAGAACACCGGAAACACGTCTCATTCGATTAAACCCCTCGTGTTTTTTGAAATCTACCAGATATGCTGCCTTTTTGCAAAAACGTTGCTTTTTAAGTCTGTGACAATAAAATTAGCTATCATCTCGTAAGCGCTTACTGGAGGTGAAGGAGGTTGAGATTTGACGATATAGACCAGTACAAACAGCATTTTCTTACGTTGATAGAGCTTGAAAGAAAAGCTGAGATGGAATTTCACTTGAATGAGATCAGGCAGCTTTCTGGGCGTGAAAGGGAAAAGAAGGGCAGGGCAATACTGAATCTGAGTGCAAAGTATATGGGTGAGCTTCTCGGGTATAAAACTTACAGATTTGGCAACAGTAACATGCCGGATCACCAGATAAAGGTTGGTGATGTGGTGCTTATTTCGCGTTCCGATCCACTAAAGGAGCACATAGAAGCCACGGTTAGCGCCGTTGGCAAAAGCTACATAGAGGTTATGAGCAGGGAAACGTTATTCTCATCCAGGCGATACCGGATGGATCTGTTTGTCAATGATATAACCTTCAAACGCATGAAACACGCCGTGAACACACTACAGGTGAGTCTTTTCAGTGTGGATGTTATCCTTGGTAGAAGAAAACCGGTGGTAAAGCGGGTGAAGAGACGTTCAGAAAAACTTAACGAATCACAAAACGAGGCTCTCGCTTACGCTGTGGATAGTGAGCTTTTCCTTATCCATGGTCCGCCGGGCACAGGTAAAACGACAACGCTTGCCGAAGCTATCAGGGCGAATCTGGGCAAAAGGATCCTTGTGTGTGCCGATAGTAACGTGGCGGTGGATAACGTTATGGAACACTTCAAGGACAGAAGGATAGTGCGTATCGGCCATCCTGCCAGAATAGACGAGAATCTACTGAAGCATTCAATTGAGCATAAGATTGTGAACGACGAAGAGTATATGCGAAAAGCAGGCAAGATAGACAGGCGTATAGAGAAACTCAAAGAGAGACAGTCGCAGTTCAAAAAGCCGACACCTGCAACTCGACGTGGTTTCAGCAACGACGAGATCGTTCATCTTGCAAAGCGTGGTGTGTCAAAGCGTGGCATCTCAACAGGGCAGCTATTCAAAATGGCACAGTGGATAATCCTGCAGGAGCGCATCAACAAACTATACGAAAAGAAGAATAGCCTCATTCAGCAGATAAGCAGGAGGCTAATAGAGGAGGCAGAAATCGTATTTACGACCAACTCGGGCGCCGGTAGTGAATTGCTTGAGAATGAGCAGTTTGATGTGGTTTTTATAGATGAGGCTGCTCAAGCCACAGAGCCGAGCGCCTTGATACCTCTTACCAGGGCAAAAAGAGCGATTCTTGCCGGGGATCACAAACAACTTCCACCTACTGTGCTTTCAGAGGATGCTCGTGACCTGAATATCAGCATCTTTGAGCGTTTCATGGATCTGTACAAGCCTTCGAGAATGCTGACAGTGCAGTATCGTATGAACGAGACCATCTGCCGTTTTCCCAGTTGTGAATTTTACTCCTGCCGCCTGAAGCCACACGAGAGCGTTAAGAATATAAAGCTTTCGGATATTGCCAGACCAAATGAGTTTATAGGTGGTGATACAGCGGTTGTATTTTTTGACACAAAAGGACGATTTCTTGAGGTGCAGAAAGAGGGAAGTACCTCAAGATATAACCCGCGTGAAGCGGAATTTGTTAAACATATCGTTTATGCTCTGCTTTCTGGCGGATTAAAAGAGGAGGATATTGGCATTATTACGCCCTACAAGGACCATGAGGAGTTCTTAAAAAGAATCATAGAATCAGTTGAGATAAAATCGGTGGATGGATTTCAGGGAAGGGAAAAGGAGGTTATAGTACTTAGCCTTGTTAGAGCGAACGAGAAGGAGCAGATCGGCTTTTTGAAGGATAAAAGGCGTCTTAATGTTGCAATAACCCGCGCTAAACGTAAACTGATAATTGTAGGTGACGCAGCAACCGTGAACGTTGACAGGACTTACAGGCGATTGTTTGAGTACATAAAAGAAAATGGTCTTGTGATGGAGCTTTGAAGTGGGATTCGATGATTCGGCGATCAGGTATTTAACAAGCCAGGATCACAGAAAGGGTGATGACCTGGATTTTCTAAAACACTACTTTGATGGCACAAGATTCAAATGCATACTTGATGTGGCTTGTGGCGCGGGTCACTTTGCCACCGTTTTCGATGCGGAATTTAAGGTGATGTGCGACATTTCTACCTCCATGTTAAAAGTAGCCTCTGGCGCCTACGGTTACAGGGAGCTTGTGGTTTGCAGGGCTGAATATCTACCTTTCTGCGATGGTGTATTTGATCTTGTAGGATGTCGCATAGCTCTTCACCATTTTGACGATCCGCAGATGTTTTTCTATCAGGCACGCAGGGTGCTTGGGCATGCTGGACTGCTCGTTCTTGTAGACAGCATTGTAGATGTTGAGGATGCTTATCTCAACAGGCTTGAGAGGCTTAGGGATGCCAGTCACAGAAGGAGCTATTCACCCGGAGAGATACTCAACCTTGCAAAAAGATTCAGACTGCTTCACTTCCACAGCTTCAAAAAGAGGCACGATTTTGCCGATTGGGCTTACAGGGTTGGTTTGTCTGATAATGGATTTGAGATGCTCCAGAGTGCGTTTCTTGCTCTGCCCGACAGGATTAAGAGTCTGCTTGAGCTGGAGGTTAAGGATGGCAAAGTGGTTTCATACACTGATAGAAAAGGGATTTTTGTTTTTCAGGCTGTTTAGCTCATCTGTTGTTGTTCTTGTTGTAGTGACTATTGCTTTTGATGCTCACGCTTTAAGGATAGTTTCTCTTGCACCTTCCATCACGGAGATTCTA
>CAZIZT010000001.1:0-8246 GCA_964544085.1 uncultured Desulfurellales bacterium | reverse complement strand
AACATGACTGGTCGTCCACTCTTCGATATCTGAAATCATCCCCAGCTCCTCTAAATAGGGAATGAACTCCATTGGCGGCACGATCCTGCCATTTTTGGACCATCTTATCAAAGCTTCAGCTCCAGACACCTTAAGGGTATCGATATCGAAGTATGGCTGGTAGTAGATCAGAAACTCGCCTTTTCTTAGAGCATCAGCTATCTGGGTTTTTAATACAACCCTCTTTTCAGCCTCCAGCCTCAAACGCTCTTTGTAAAAACCTATACCGTTTTTGCCCTTTGATTTTGCATCCGCAACAGCAATCTCAGCCTTTTCAAGCAAGCTCTCAGCGGTTTTGCCATCAGTCGGGAAAATGCTTACCCCAGCATTGAAAAAGAGATTTATCTCATGATCAAACGGCCTGTATTTGCCTGAGAGCCTATCGACAAGCCTCAATACAACAAGCAAAGCATCTTCCTCTGAGTGCAACTCACTAAGAAAGACTGCAAATCTATCCGATTCAAGTTTTGCAGCTATGTCGTAGCTTTTTGTTGCACTAATTATCCTTTTGGCGATACTCTTCAACAGCTCATCACCCGTCTCAAAACCAAATGCCTGATTTACATGTTTTAAACCTATCGGATTGAGCACGCAGACTGCACCAAAGTGATTTTTGTGTCTCAAGTGCTCAATAGAGAAAGACACACGCTTTAGAAACTCCCTCCTATTAATCAACCCGGTCAATGAGTCATGTGTTAGTATCCTTTCAAGTGACTCCTGTAGTTTCTGCTGATCGGTAATATCCTTTGCTGTTGAGATATAGTACTCTATTTTGCCCTCACCACTTGTGTAAGGCATTATAGTTACGATTAGCTTTCTTGAGCTACCGCGCTTTGTTTTGCAATCTATTATTCCAGAAAACGATTCACCACCCTTGAGTTTTTTCAGTCTATCAAGCAGTTCATTGACAAAACTTTCATCATGACTTCTGGCAAGGATAGCTTTATAGGATTGGCCTATAATTTCCTCTTCTGAGTAACCGCTTATTTTTTGAATGGCGCTATTGGCATACATAATCTTAAATTGTGAGTCCATTATGCAAATGCCATCCTCGCCTATATCAATGGCTTTTGTAAGTATGTTGTGCCATTTCTCACGCTTCAGTCTTGTCAGATAATCCGAGACAAGATGCTGGATCTCTATGAACATCCGATAGGAATCTGTATCCATAAACCCCTTGTAGCGCGAATAGAGTACCAGTGTACCTATAACGTCCTTTTCTTCCTTTAATGGGATGGCGAGTATGAAAGAAAACCCTGTTTTCATAAGTTCTTCTTTTACAGGATGACTGTAGGAATTCATCACTTCTGGCTTGCTTATATCTCTCATTTTTATGGAGCCAGATCTTAAAGCCTTCAAAAAAAGAAAATCGCAGTCCTCTGGCAGTGAGTTGCTCATACCCTTTGCAAACTCAACAAAACCAGACAGACTGTTATCCCTGCAAGCGTAAGGTCCAATCCTCAAACCTTCCTTCCCTTTTTGAATATAAACGCACAGATCAAAGTAGCTATTTTCCAATAAAACGGAGGGCAGGCGCTCAAGAAGCCTCTCCTTTTCAAGTCCTTCAAGGAGTAGCTCTCCAATCCTATAGAGTGTCTTATAGAGATTGGACAGCTTTTCTATCCTTTTTCTCTGTATGATTTCCTCAGAGATATCGCGGGATATATTCACATAGCGGTAGACTTCATTACCGTGCTTGATGGGCATGATCATAGAGTCAAGATACAGCAGTGAACCATCCTTCCTCTTGTTTGTGAGCTGTGCCTTGAAAACCCTGCCGCTGGTGATTGTGTCCCATAGATCCTTATAAAACTCTTCTGGGTGTTCGTTGGATTTGAATATACGTGGATTCTTGCCAAGCAGCTCTTCTTTTGAGTAGCCGGTAGTTTTGATAACTGTATCGTTTACATGAACAATATTCCCATTTGCATCTGTCATCACAATCCATGCAGGGGACTTTTCGAACGCCTCGAAGAATAGTGCTCTCTCCTTCTCGCGAATCATCTTGTCTATGGCAAACTCAACATCCTGCTGCATCTCTTTCAGCAGATTCATAAAGCGCGGTGAGAACAGTTCAGGTATGGTTGAGCAGATCATAAATACGTACCGTACGCTTCCATTCTCTTTGATAGGAATCGTACACATACTGCTAATCCTGTGCTTTGTCAGAAATTCTCTTATGTGCTCGTGTTTTTTATCTTTCTGTACATTGTGAACAACGAGTATGCTGTCGGTTCTATATGACTGTCCAACACTGCTCTTGCCTGTTATTAGCTCCTCATTGACGGTGATCTCCAGCTCTTTGGCATCCTTTTTGATTTGTTCTAAGCCAGCTGAGTGCAGGATGCGGAATTGCTTTGTGTCTGGATCTGCCTCACCAACAGCAACAAGCTCAAAGCCCACATCCCTTACAAGACCCTCACAAATAGTCTCAAAAAGCTCATCCACAGATAACGCCCTGACAATCGCGCCATTTACGTTGGAGAGAGCCCTGTAGAGTATCTGGTGAACATGGATCTCTGTCTCATCTATTATTGTTATGAATTTTGCCTTTTTACCCTGATATTCAATTATGTAAGAGAATACAGTTGTCAGGCGTTTGCTTCCATCTGCAGTCTTGAATACAATCCTGCGTGAGCCACCTATAGCAGCAAACGATGCCATCCATTGATAATCTTCACCACTAACATGCGCCCTTATGTCCAGCTTCCTGCTATCGTCAAGCTTCAACAGTTTAAAAAAGCCTGCATTGGCAAACATTATGCGATCTTCTTGGGGGTCATATATAAATGCGCACACCTCGGTTGATTTTTTTAGGATCTTAAGGAGTGTACTTGCAAGACTGCTCTCACCGCTCATCTTATCACACCTTGAATCTCATTACATATTCGGCAAGTTGATCCGCCTTTTCCTTGAGTCTTTCTGCCATGGCAGCAATCTGATCTGTAACCTGTGCGTTATCCTGAGCCGCCTGGGAGATCTCCTTTGCCTGTGTATTTATCTCCTCCACGGTGGATGATAACTCCTGAGTGGCTGCACTTGTGGAGTTGATATCCTCTATTGTCTTTTCTATCTGGGCAACCATCTCCTGGATATGCTCCTCGTCCTTTGCTACCTGTTCCTTCTCAGAGATGATGCCGTCTTCAGCCTCACGGGTCAGCTCGATGGACCTCTCAGCATCAGCCTGCATTTTCTGAATCATCTGTTTTATCTCCTCTGTTGCATTCTGAGTCTTCTCAGCTAACTTTCTTACCTCATCGGCAACAACGGCAAAGCCCCTGCCGGCTTCACCGGCTCTGGCTGCCTCTATGGCTGCATTCAGGGCAAGCAGGTTGGTCTGGTCGGCTATCTCATTGATAACACCGACTATCTGTCCTATCTCCTTGCTTGTTTCACCAACGGTGTTTATCTGCTCCATGGCTCTCCTTGCAAGCATAGCGTTGTGTTCCATTCTCTTTACCCTGTTTTTAATATCTTCAAGCATGCGTTCGTTGATACTGCCTATCTCCTCAGTCTGTGCGTTGACATGCTCAGCCGCCCTTGCCACACTGTGCACAGCCTCTGCAACATCACTCATGGACTGAGCCATCTCCTCAAGGTTCCTTGTCGTCTCTTCCACTGTAGAGGACATCTCAAGGGCAGAGGAAGAAAGCGTTTCGGACTCTTGCATGACCTCTTCTGAAGATCCGCGTATCTTTTTGACCAAAGTTTGCATGCTATCCAGGAAATTGTTGAGTCTGTGAGCAAGCTCTTCAAATTCATCGTTTGATTTCAGATGAACGCGTTTGGTTAGATCGCCGTCACCGCTTTCAAGCTCTTCAAGGTTTTTAGCCATAACAACAAGGGGCCTCATAAGACGGCTGGAAACCACATTTCCAACTATTACAACAATCATCAATGAGACGAGTGCTATAATTGCCGAAATAATGTAGCTTTTTGTCATTTCAGAGTGAATGTAGCCCCTGTGAATTGCCGCTTCTTTGGTTATCACACTTGTGAAAAACCCACTTGCAATTATTCTGTTCAGCTTCGGTAATAGCCTGAAATACACTATCTTTTGAGCCATTCTGCCGTTTTCTGGCCAGAGAACACTGACAAAACCATAGGGCTTGCTTCTGGCTGTATTGAGTATGGTGTTGATCGATGATAGACCACTGCCCGTTGCAGAGTTTTCACCGCTGTTTCCAAGATGAGAAGGCAGATAAATTACCTTTCCATCGCTACTTAAGAGAAAAAGTGAGTTTCCCGAACCGTAGTGAATATTCTTTGCATCTTTCAACATCTCCTCGGCTACAACCTGCTTTGAGACCCCCCTTGATAGCATATCCTGATACTTATTGGCGAGTGCATCCACAATGGTTTTAACCTTATCCTTCTCGTGTTTAACGATTGTTGCGTAAATGTCTTTAAAGATCACGTTGGCATGTCTGTTGCCCCACCAGACGAAGTAAACGGCAAAGATAAAGACAAAAATAAGTGTTGATGAAACGCCGTAAACCATAAGTTTTTTCTTGAAAGTCATTTAACAACCCCCTTTTCCACATCGCACCTCCTAATTTTTAGGCCATAAAGGGCCGATGTATGGTTAAAACAATCTCCCCCAGCCAAAGGCAATAGTATTGTATGACTTTAGGATGCTTTATGTCAATAGTATTTATGCTTAATTAGTAGTAGAACAGAATTAGATGAAAAGAATTTCCACCAGCAATATTGTATCTTCACAGAAACAAGAATCAAGTAGGAATTTGTAAAAGAAAACGATCAATTCTATTTGCTATTCGCCTATGATTTTGATCAGGACCCTTTTGGGCCTTCTTCCGTCAAACTCTCCGTAGAATATCTGTTCCCACGGTCCAAAATCCAGCTTTCCATCTGTCACAGCAACAACAACCTCTCTTCCCATTACCTGTCTTTTCAGATGGGCATCCCCATTGTCCTCACCGGTCAGGTTGTGCTTGTAGCGTGTAATGGGCTCATGCGGCGCAAGCTCCTCGAGCCACCGCCTGTAATCATCGTGAAGACCCGGCTCATCGTCGTTTATGAACACCGAGGCTGTTATATGCATAGCATTAACAAGGCACAAACCTTCTTTTATTCCGCTTTCTTTCAGTGCTTCCTCTACCTGCGGTGTGATATTTATAAACTCCACCCGATTCTTTGTATTGAACCAGAGTTCCTTTCTGTAGCTTTTCATTCCTGTTACCCCCTTTTTTGTTTTATTATAGACAATACACCGATATTTTTTAAGCTTGTTTATTTCCGGTTAAGAAAAATTGACACGAATTGTCGAAAAATATAAAGTATTGCCAGCTGGTTTTTCAGGGGGTTTAAGGGGAAAGATGGTAATCCCGTTGGCAAAAGCTCTCCCGGACACTAACACGACTAACATTTGTCCACTATGGCCACGCTGATCCTGTGTTACCATCACATAGATTACGGTGAGCGCATAGACCCAGAAACATTTGAGCAGAACATTGTTACTCTTATCAAAAAGGGGTTTCACCCCATAACGCTCACAGAGATGTGCAGGTATATTCGCCGCGGTGAAGATCCACCGTATAAATCGGTGCATATCACATTCGATGATGGCTATGCTGATAACTACTTCTATGCCTATCCAATACTGAAAAAGTACGGTTTTTTTGCCACCATATTCGTTATAGCCTCCAGGGTAGCATCTTCAATTAAGCGGGCAACCAGCGAAGAGCTCGCCAGCCTTGGCATAACCCAGGAAAAGGAACAGTTGCTCGAAAAGTCGCCCTATGTTAGCTGGGAAGAACTGGATGAGATGGTCAAAAGCGGCATATTTGAGGTGGGTTCTCACTCATTGACACATTCGGCATGTTTTGCATCCAAACGGATAGTGAAATTCAATGATACGGGCAATATTGAGTGGCTATACAGATTAACTGGAGATAAAAGACTGGGTATTCCTATTTATGAGAAGAAGTGGGACTGTGCAACGCTGTGTTTGCAGGACGACAAGAATTTTCGAGATTTCCTTGCTGAATTTGTATCAGAAAACGGTGGAAAGCTATTTTTCAAAGATAAAAAGAAGGCATACAGGACATTGTATAAACTCTGCAAATACTACCTGAAGCACTATCCTGTTGAATTCAAGCAGGAAGATGAGCTTACGAGGTTCGAGCGGATGAAAAAGGAGATATGCGGCTCGAAAGTGCTCATTGAAGAAAAACTAAACAGGCATGTGGATTTTTTCTGTTACCCCTGGGGGGATTACGATATCCTATCTGTAAACGAGGTGCGGAAGTGCTACAAAGCCGCCGTTACGTTGGATGTAGGCCTCAACGATGGCGGCACCTATCCATACCTGCTCAAGCGCGTCGAGGTCAGGGGCGGCGATTGGCTTGAGAAACGATTAAAGATCTACTCAAGCCCGTTTTTGACTTCTCTGTACGCAAAGGTGTACCATAAACTATGAAGCTGAACTTTGTTAATCTTGCTTTCTTTGTTGTGGCGATACTTGTTGTCGTTATAATGATTCCTTTCTGGAAAGCCGCCGTCTGGGGTATCACCTTCAGTATCGTTTTCTACCCGCTACACGAACGTTTTGAGAGACGCTTTCACCATACCACCGCATCGGCTCTTTTGATGCTGCTGGTAATAGCCGTAGTTATTGCCATTCCCATAACCATCGCTGTTTTTATAACCGTTAACGAAACGGAAAAATTCATAAGCAATATCACATCGATCAAATTGGCATTCAGGAGTCTTGTAGAAAAGATGGATCAGATATCAAAACTGAAAATCTTTGCTCCTTATCTTGAGAAACTTGACAACTCGCTATTCAACATCCTTCAACAAACAGGGATACTCATTACAAAAAACATCGGTGTCATATTTTCAAAGACCTACAGCATCATAGCCAATTTGATCTTCTCCTTAATTGTCACCTTCTACCTCATAAGAGACAGAGACAGGTTTATCGAGTATCTCGCCAGCGTGGTTGGTGAAAGAGAAAGGTTCATGAACATTCTAAAGTCCATCAAAACAAGCATAAATGCAACAGTTATGGGAGGCGTTCTTACAGCACTTATTCAGGGAATTGTCGGCGCTTTTGGTTTTCTTATCGTTGGTCTAAACGCCTTTTTCATGTGGATGTTCCTGATTGCACTGTTCTCTTTTGTGCCGCTTGTGGGAACAGCTATTGTCTGGGTGCCAGCGAGTATCTACCTGTTTATCTCTGGCAACTACATAGGCGGACTGTTTATTGTAGGCTGGGGTGTTATAGCTATAGGCATGATAGACAACTACGTTAGGCCGCTAATTATAGGAAGCAAGCTAAATGTGCACCCTATGCTACTCTTTTTCGGTATCCTGGGTTCAATTATAGTTTTCGGACCCATTGGCATTATCCTGGGTCCGGTTATACTCTCCGTTGCCGACGTTGTGGTTGAAGCCTACGTGGAGGAGAAAAACCGCAAAGACAGTTAGATGAATATTAAAAACGAGCTGATCCACTGCATGCACTCGATCAAGTGCATCCACCTGAACTGGATAGCCGTATTGAGGTATCTGTTTAAGTGGGTCCCGTTTTCTATCGCAGTCGGTATAGTTGTAGGCTTTGTTGCCTCCCTGTTTGACTTCTGCGTTGTTTATGTAAACAAGATCATTGTCTCAAATACATACCTGCTGCATATCTTTCCCTTTTTTGTAGCTATGCTAACCGGTTACCTGTCATCAAGGGATCCCGGCGTTGCAGGTCCCGGTATAGGGTATATTCTCAACAATATGCAAAAAAGATTCCCACTAAAAACGGTGATCTACAAGTTCATAGCCAGCCTGTTTGCCCTTGCTGGTGTATTTATAGCTGGTAGGGAGGGACCCTCATTTTTCATGGGTTCAATCCTCTCATCCAATCTTTCAAGGTTCTTTAGAATTGAAGATAAGATGCGCGACTACGCTGTGCTAATTGGGGCTGCCGCATTCACAAGCGCTCTACTTAAAGCACCGCTGGGTGGCGCCCTGTTTGCACTGGAGATACGCTATGTATCGGATATGGACTACAGACCATTCCCGCAGGTTATCATCGCATCGGTTTTCAGTTATATCATCTTCTCTTACTTCAGAGGAACAGCCACATTTATAGAACTAAACAACACCGTTAGCTGGCATTTTGCAGTTTTACCCTATCTCATGCTGCTGGGTCTTATTGTCTCTGTTTTCGTCTATATCTTTGTAACATC